>SHLQ01000127.1 GCA_004282895.1 Acidimicrobiales bacterium | reverse complement strand
ATGCCCGACGCCCGGACGTGTCTCGTCCAGTGCGAGTACATCGATCGGACGGATGCAGACCGCACCGCAGCAAGGACATGCAACCCCGGACGAGAGGCGGTCACCAGCTCTTCGAGCGCTGGCGAATTCTGGATCCGGTCGGCGTCATCCACAAGGATCACCCAGCGACGGTCGTCGCCGATCGCCCGTCGAAGCACATGCTCGAGGTCGGTGGCGGTTCCGCTCGCGTCCACAACATCCAATTCGCTGAGCGCATCGGCGCCCGAGGGTGTCACCGCCACCAAAACGAGGTCGGGGTCCGATCGTCGCAACTGAACGGCGAGCGTGCTCAATGCTGCGGTGCGGCCGCTGCCAGGCGGACCAGCGATGAGAGCGTGCTCACCTGGGCGAAGTGTCAGTGCCGCGACCGATCGGGTTCGATCGTCCAGCCCGAAGGGAATGTGCAGGTTTGGCCCGGCAGCCGAAACGGGCTCGAGCGTGGATCGGCTCACCGTGGCCGCAAGGCGCTCGACAACCGGAGGCGGCGACCCCTCGGCCGAACCGTTCGACGAGAGTGACCGTTCCCAGTCAACGACCTGCGCAACGGTCGGCGCATCGCCCACGAGGGCGCGTCCTGGTCGGAACCGTGGAAGCGACCGCATGCGAATACCAAGTGCGGCGTAGTCGTTGTGGTCGGACAGTTCCAGCACATAACGCTGGCGAACGGCGGCGGCCAGCGGTCGGGGAACATCGGCGGGTCGGTTCGCCCCCACCAGAACAACAACACCAACGGATGGACCATCTCGAACGATTCGATTGAAGGCCTCCGCATGCTCCTCGCCTACTCCCGTCGCGGTGGTCTCCACGAAGCCGGCCACACCGTCGATCGCCAGCACAACGAGTGGAAGCTCCCTCGCGGCCACAGCCGACACGGCCCGTCGCTCTTCGACCAGATCACTCAGCATCACCATCAGCCGTTCATGACGTTCGACCTCGTTGGGTTCGAGACAACAGCTCACGTGGCCCCAGTCGCTGACACCGTGTAGTCCACCCGCACCGTGATCTGCGGCAAACACCCAGACGGGTCGACCGTTCACACCCGTCGACAGTCGCGCGATCGCACTTCGAAGCAGGGTCGTCACACCACCACCCAGTGCGCCGTACGCGATGAGGGATCCCTCCTCGGGTGACCAGCCGAGCGAAACATGCTGCTGGTGGGCCGGGTCGTCTCCAACCGCCAGCACGACCGAACCCGCATCCCCGGAAGGAAGTGCGTCCACATCGTCCGGCTCAACAATTGATGGAATGTCATCCAACCACGGCCGGCGCGGCGAGGGGATACCGATGGCAGCAGCTGTAATCGCGTCGACGATCCCTTCGAGATCGGAATGATCGGCGCTGGTATCGGCCGGCTCCAGCGCGGGTGGCCGACCGTCACCCAGCGGCACCGAAGCCGTCCGAACGACCGGACCACCAGCTGCAATCTTCAGTCCGGAGACGTAGGCGGTCTGCACGACGCTCAGGTCGGCTTGGCCGCGGCGCACGAACGCCCGCCCAGGTTGGGATCGCAATAGTTCCGCAGCGTCCTTGGTGTCGACCACGTCCATCGAATCGGCGTCGTCCTGGACCCGAAGCGCAATACGAAGGTTCGTGTTGGCCTTGATATTTGCGTCGACTGCCCCCGATGGTCGCTGGGTCGCAAGTACGAGGTGCACACCGAGGCTACGCCCCAGTTGGGCCACGCCGACCAAGGCGGAGATGAACTCGGGCAGCTCGGTGCGCAGCGTCGCGAACTCATCGATGACCACCATGAGTCGTGGTAGCGGTCCCGCGACACTCCCCTCTCGGCGATAGTCGATGAGATCGGACGCTCCGGCGTCGCGAAGCACCCGTTCGCGATGATGCAATTCGGCCTCGAGCGAGATCAACGCCCGCTCGGCAAGGTGATCATCAAGATCGGTCACCATCCCCACGACATGTGGCAGGTTCGCGCAGCGATCGAACGCGGATCCGCCTTTGTAGTCGACGAGAACAAAGACCAGTTCGTCGGGGCTGTGATTCAAGGCAAGGCCCACAACGAGTGTGCGGAGAAGCTCGGACTTGCCCGCGCCGGTTGTGCCGGCAACGAGACCGTGCGGGCCGTCCTGGACAAAGTCGATCGCGACCGGTCCCGACTCGCCCACTCCGATGACGGCGTCCAATGCCGGTCGGTGCGTCGACGATCGCCACTGTTCACGGATTGTCGACGCGTCCGGTTCGCCCCACAACTCGTCGGGACGAACAAGGCCCGGCAACACGCCGCCCGGCAGCGCGAGCTCCGGATCCTCGAATCGAGCCATCGCCCGTGCGATCCGCTCGACCGTTGGCACCGACGGCAAGTCCGCAACACCCACCTCGTCACGACGGGTTGTTCCTGGCTCGCGCCGACGGAACTCGCCGCTGGCATTCTCGATTGATGCAATCGTTGCGACCGACGACGGCAGCTGGTCCTCGGTTTCGGTGAGCACGAGGCCGAACACCCGCCGTTGAGACTCCTCCAGCGCTCGCCGGATCGGACTCGATCGACCATGCAGAAGTGAAACGTCATCGACCACCAACAACCAGCCCGGGTTCACCACCGCGGTGGATCCAGCGGTCGAGGTGTTGGTCTCATCGAGATGACCGCTGAGCTCCGCGCCAAACGTGGCCGCGCTGGCCCCGGTGTAAAGGTGAACACCGGCATCGTGACGCGCGGTGTGTGGCAACCACTGTGCCCACGACCAGTCGGCGAGTCGATCCTCGGAGGTCAGTATCGCGATCTGGAGGTCAGCGGGACCACGATGGGTCGCCAGCTGGGCGACGATCGATCGGCCAACCGCGGCGGTCAGCACAGCAGATCCGACCACACCGACGGGACCATTTTCCAGATCGGCCAACAACTCGATTCGATCCACGGTGGCATGGTCGTCGAGCACGTCGGCTACCTCGGTCGGATCCGGCGAAGCGACGCCAGTCGACCGGTCGAGCGGAATGTCCCACTGCATGGCGCCAACGCCGAGCCGGACGATCATCGCGTCGGGCGCATCTGGTCGTCGTTCCCACAGTCGATTCGATGGGACTTCCACCCGGCGCCGAACTTCGACCAAATCGGGACCGAACGCTCTGTGGCGGCGGCGCAGCGAATCGCCTGCTTCTTCGAGGTCGGCCACAAACGTTTCCATGGCGGCTCCGAAGTCAACCGCGTCTCCCGAGCGTTCGCGCTTCACTTTCCGCTTCGACGAGACGTAGTTGCCCACGAGCATCATGGGCGACAACAACGCGAAGATCGCGTACTGGGGTCGTCCCAACACCACAACCATGACGACGGCCATCACGATCGGCGCCAGGAGCGCGATCAGCGAGAAGGTGGGTTTCGTCCGTTCTGGCGGTGCGGCCGGCACGACGATCGCCGTCGGGACCGGAGGAACCGGTGGCCGGGGCGGTCGATTGAACAGGATGCGACCGTCGTTGTCCGCATGGGAAGGGCCAACACCGACGGGCTGGTCGCCGCGATCCTCGGTCCGGAGTTCTATCTGGGAGGAGCCAAGGCGGATTGCCTGATCCGGTGCAACGCGGGTCGGCTCGACCACCTCATCATCACCGAGCCAGGTGCCGTTGTGGGACGACAGATCGCGGAGTTCGAGCCCGCCGTCGGCGAGAAGTTCGATGTGGGCGTGGAGTCCGGAAATGGACGGGTTCTCGATTGACCAGTCGGCCTCGTCGGAACGTCCAATCGTGTGCACGGTGGGAGTTGACGGCGACGCGCCGGCGTCGGGGCCGCTCACCACCGCAAGCCGCGGATCAGCCGCGGGAGTCGCCACGTTCGTGACACGGCTTCCTTCGACCAGCCCAATTTGTGAGAGCGGCTCGTCGGGACGCACCAGCCGGTCGTCGACGAACAACGGTTCTCGCTTCAGACCAAGAGCATCGGCAAGGTCGGCCGCGATGGTCGCGTCGAGGTTGTCGACGGCGACGGCAACCACCGTCGATCTCCCGTCCCGCTCGATGTGCAGACGCATGACCGCTCCGGGGCCCGCCCGGCGTGTCCATCACACGGGCCCTGCGGTACGAGAGTAGATGCCGCCAGGCGTGAGCGACTGGGCCAACGGGCCCGGTTCGAGCTCAGCGACGCCCCCAGCGACCGGCGAACTCGGGCTCACCATGGCCCGTGGCCGATTCGCGGGAGCTCTCGATCCATGCCAACGCCGCTTCACGACCTTTCCCGATGATTTCGGTGTCTCTGCTGCCATCGAGAAGTGGATAGTGGGAAACCTCGGGCCGGATGTAGACATCAGCGATCGAGGGGTCGTTCGGCTCCCGGCCGAGCTCGGTCAAGCGCACCAACACCCGAGGCAGGGTTGGGTAGTCGCCCTTCGCCAACAGCGCTTTCGCGCCGTGCACAATCCCGTCGGAGCCCAGCTCTCCTCCACTCAACCCGGACTCGCCGCCCCCAACATCGATCGCAATAACCTCGGCCGACGGGTACCGCCGTCGCGCTTCCGCGACCGGCAGATTGTCGACCACCCCTCCGTCCACCAGCACCCCAGCCGGGGAATTGACCGGTGGGAACACCCCGGGAACCGCGATGCTGGCTCGAACCGCGTCGAGTATTGGGCCCCGATCGTGCACGTGGGTGCCACCGGTCGTGAGGTTGGTGGAGACCGCAAAGTAGTGGCGATCCAGATTCTCGATCACTTCACCACCAAGCAGCGTCGTGAGGCCGTCGGCGAGAAGCTGTCCCGACTGCATCGCAACGATGGGCAGTGTCGTGTCGCGTTTCCACTTCACCGTACGAAGCCAATCCACGATGTCGTCCATGATCTGTGCCGCGTCCTCGTTCACGGAAACGGCCCCCGCCACGAGGGACCCCGCACTCGTGCCACAGATCACGTCGTAGTCGATGCCGTGCTCGGCAAACACCTGCAGCACACCAAAGTGCGCCAACCCTCGGGCCCCGCCGCCGCTCAGTACGAGGACACGCTCTGTGCCCGCAATTCGACGGCTGAGCCGATGTACATCCTCGTCGTTGCCGAAACGAATGTTCTGATGAGTCTGTGGAGTCCGGCCGCGCATCCACCCGGTCATGTTCGGAATGCCGTGATGGACGACCGCGATGATGGTGTCGAGGTGGCTGATTCGATCGCGGGCCCACTCGTCGACCTCGATCGGCATCGGGGCACTGGACCGGTTGGTTTCTCCGAGCACCAGAACCCGGTCGGCGTGCCGCAGACACTGCTGGGCCCATGGCGTGGGATGCGCCCCGGCATTGAGCAGCACGATGTCATTCGTCGCTTCGAGGTCGAGTAGACGCGCGGCATGATCGTCATCACCCAGATCCGACTCCCGCACGCGGACCAGGTCGTAGTCGGCAAAGGCTTCGGCGAGCGTGTCGATGAACCAGTCGTAGGTCTCGGACTGCACGTCGGAGATCACCGCGATAGTGGCCGGAAGGGTGTCGCGGGCCGGCGCGTCGAACGACTTCTTGTAGCGATCAACGATCACCGTCGCACACGTGCGAATGAGTTCCGGTTGTGCGGCCAACAGGTCGGCGAACGCTTCCGCCGAGAGGCGATACAACGAGGAGTCGCGCAACGCATCGACATCCGCGGTCCGATTCTGATCCGTGAGCAGCGCCATCTCCCCGACGACCTCACCTTTGCCAATCTCGCCCAATGTCGTCGTTATGTCCCTGTCATCGGTGATGGACGTTCGCAGACGACCATGGCGAACGAGATACAACGAGTCTCCAGGCTCACCGCGCGACATCAGCCGTTCGCCGCTGGTGATTGCGTGCGGCTCGAAACGAGGCGCGAGGTCCTGCAGCACGTCCTCCGGAAGTGCTGAGAAGAAGTCGGACGCATGAAGCGCCTTCAGTAGCTCGGGATAGCCCGCGTCGCCCATCGATTGCGATGGTAGCCGAACTGTTTCGGAGCTAACGATGTAGAGCGGTCACGACCTCGACGTGGCTCGTATCGGCGAACGCGTCGACTATCTCCACGCTCTCGAGCTGAAATCCGCGAGCAACGAGCAGCCCGATGTCACGCCCCATCGAACCCGCGTCACAGCTCACGAGTACGAATCGATCCGGCTGGGCGGCAAGCAACGTATCCAACGCCTCCGCGCCAAGGCCAGCCCGGGCGGGATCCGCAATCACGACATCCGTGGGACTGGCGCTCCACGACTCGACGCGACATTCGTGGATCTCTACGCCCGGGCCAAGATTGATTCGGGCGTCCGCTACCGAGGACGGGGATACCTCGACCGCGGTCACTGCCCGTGCGTCTTGCCCGACGCTGCCGGCAAAGAGCCCAACCCCCGCATAGGCATCGAGCATTGTCCTGCCCGTCAAGTCACCAGCGGCGACGCCGACCACATCGACGAGTGCCTGGGCCGCAGCCGGGCCGGATTGAAAGAACGAACCGGCCGAGATGCGCCAGTCGCGCTCAGCAACCCGTTCGGAAATGAACGGTGCGCCCGGCCCACGGGCAGGTGCAGCGACCTTTGCCACATCGTCGGGAATCGTCAGCCCTTCGAGCGGGCCGTCCACGACCGCGAGCCGTTCACCGGTGGCAGCGCTCGCCCGGATCGTCACTTCGTGCGCCGAGCCCCACCGTCCGTCGACCAGCAGCTCCTCCACCCGCGGGTGTGCGACGAGGCACTCGCTAGCCGCCACAGCGTCATGGCTGGCTCGCCGGCGATACCCTGCACGGCCATTCGTCACCGCGGCGCGCACGGTCGTCCGATACGCCATCGCATCGAGCGAGCGGAACCCGATGATCTCGGGCACGTCGATCTTCGCGATCCGTTCCAGCGCATCGGCGACCACGACGATCTTCATCTCCTGCTGCAGCTCACGGGCCGCATGGCTGAGGTCGCATCCGCCACAGCCGGCTTGGGCGGTCGCGCAAGCGGGAACAACGCGACCGTCGGCGGATTCGAGCACCTCAACCACGTTGCCCCGGGCGAAGCGTTTCTTCTCCGAGTCGAGCGCGACGCGAACGACTTCACCCGGCAGGCCACCCATCGCAAAGACCACCCGGCCGGTTGCATCGCGGCCAACACTGGCACCGCCACCGGATGCAGCGTCGAGTCGCAGTTCAATCATCGAGCGTGACGGCGCGGACATGGTCGGAAGGTTACGGGCAGCACCGCTGGTTGGTCTGGACCGCCTCACTGACCTCGACGCCGCCGCCGGCCTCAAAAGGGGGTCTTCCCGCCAAATCGTAGCCGAAGGACCTAGGGGTTTCACTCAATCGGTCGGGCGAATCAGCCGACAGAATAGCTATGTCGCAGAACAGACGTCGTGGACATCCGGTGAGGCAACAGTTTCGCGTTTTGGCGCGGGTGGTCAGCGTGGGTGGATTCGTTGCCTTGACGATGGCGATCGCACGCCTCGATGAAGGTGGAGTCGCCGATGACCTCTTCCTGGATCCAGAGACGTTGGCCGAGCTGCCGTGGTACGCCGGGGTGATCTCGGATTTCAACCTCGTCGTGTGGGCCGTTTCGGCGGTGGTCGCATGTTTCGCGGGTTGGGTCGCATTCAAAACGGATCGTCCGTCCGCAGGCCGCTTTCTCGCGGTTGGCTGTGTGGTTTCGACATGGCTGTTGTTCAACGACAGGTTCCTGATCGACACCGACGTCCTTCCCAGTGTGTTCGGGTTCCCGCTTGCTCTCTCAGTAGTCATGGCAATGGTTCCCGTCGTGGTCTGGATGCTCGGCTTTCGCCACGAAATCCGCCGTACTCGCTGGATTCTTCTGGCATGTGCGTTCCTGGCCCTCTGTGTGGCAACAATCGCCGGGTTGCAATTGTCGGTCGAAGGAGGCGCGAATGTCGTCGACGACAGCGCGACGTTCCTGGCGGCATGCGCCTGGGGGCTCTATCTCGTTCTGACGACGCGAGACATCGTTCGTTCGACGTTGCGCTCGGCCATGGCACGTGGGTCCGACGCTTCCGAGGCTCCCTTCGCCGCGGAGGCCGAATTGGCTTCCGCGGCCTGATCGAGACGGGCAGCTCGGCTGGTTGATCCACCGATGGCGCCGTCTAGGGTCGGCGCATGGCTCGCCCGGTTGAAATCGTCCCCTCTGTCCTACCCGCTGACTTCGCCAATCTTGGCGAGGAGTGTCGCCGTCTCGGCGAGGCCGGTGTGGACCGCATCCAGTGGGATGTCATGGACGGAAACTTCGTCCCCAACCTGACGTTCGGCCCCGATGTCATCAAGGCCTGCCGGCCGCACACGGATGTCATGTTCGAGGCGCATCTCATGGTCACCGACCCTGACCTGTTGGCCAAGGAATACATCGACGCTGGCTGCGAGATGCTACTCGTCCACGCGGAGTCCAGCATCCACCTGCATCGGTCGCTGGCCAACATCCGGGCGCTCGGCGGGCAACCAGCCGTTGCCCTGAACCCGAGCACAGCGGTCTCTGCCGTCGAGCACGTGCTCGATCTGGTCGACATGGTGCTCGTGATGACCGTGAACCCGGGCTTTGGCGGCCAGGCCTACATCGCCACGATGGAGCCGAAGATCGCGGAACTCCGCGCACGGCTCGACACTCGCGGCCTGGACCATGTCGATATCGAAGTCGACGGCGGCATCAGCAAGGACACGATCGCGGGTGCGGCCTCCGCCGGCGCCAACGTCTTCATTTCCGGCAGCGCCTTGTTCAAGTACCCCACGCTGGCCGACGGCGTGGCTGACTTGCGATCGCGCGCCGAAGCCGCCCGCTGATACAGGTGACCGCCGGGATCGAGCGAAACCTCAAGCTCGTATCCGCGCACAAGATCCTCGCAAGTTCCTATGTCTGGATTCCGGTCATGGTGCTGCTCACGCGCGCCCGATTCGGACTCGAGGATGCCATCATCCTCTCGGCCGTCTATTACCTGTTTGTGGTGGTCATCGAAGTCCCATCGGGGTGGATGAGCGACCGGTTTGGACGGGTGCTCACGCTTCGGATCGCCGCGGCCTCGTGGATGGTGGCCCACACGTTCTTCGCGTTCGGCGGTGAGCGGTTGTGGATGTTCGTGGTCGGTCAGGCGCTCATGGCCGTCGGATTCGCTTCACTCTCGGGCACAGACGTATCGTTTCACTACGACTCACTCGAGGCGCTCGATCGTGCCTCCGAATATCCCGCCCGCGAATCGCGGGTTGCTTCTCGTGGATACATCGCGACGACGGCTGCTGCCGTCACCGGCGGAGCGATCGGCCTGATCGATCTGGAATGGCCGTTCATCCTCGCCGCACTGCTTGCCGCTGCGCAGTTCATTCTCACCTTTCGACTGACCGAGCCACCCGCGGGTGACGCCGATCGTTTCATCCGTCATGTCGGGCGGTCGGCTCGGTATTTGCGGGAGCCGATGTTGGGCTGGTTGTTCTTCTACGGAATCGTGATGGTCACACTCGAACACGTCGCCTTCACCCCGCTGCAACCGTGGCTTACGGAGGCACTCGGCGAAACCGCGAGTGACGTCGGATCGACGCCGCTCGTGTCGGGTCTCGTAATCGCATCCTTCTCGTTGATCGGCTCGCTGGCGGCTCGACACGCAGACCACATGGGTCGGCGACTCGGCGTTCCTTGGGCATTGATCTCACTCGGCGTGCTGTCCGCGGTGATCATCAGCACCATGGCTGCTTCGACCCACCTCGTGGTGCTGGCAGTGATCGCGTTCCGAAGTGTTCAGGGCGCAGCGTCACCGATTCTTCTGAGCAGTTCAATCGCCCCTCGAACCGCCCGGGAACACCGAGCCACGCTCCTGAGTCTGAACTCCCTCGCCGGACGCCTCGGCTACGGCCTGATCCTGCTCACCGTCGCCA
>SHLQ01000126.1 GCA_004282895.1 Acidimicrobiales bacterium | reverse complement strand
GGACGCTGACGGCCGAATAGCGGAACTCGGCGCTCCAGGCACCAATCACTACAGATTCATCCGGTCCGTTCCGAACTCGGAAGGGATGGATTCTCCCGAGGATTTCGACTTCACGGAAGTCGTAGAACGCGCTCGCACCGGTGACGGTGCCGCCTTCGAGACGCTCTTCCGGCGGTTCAACCAGCCGGTGGCTGCCTTTGCCACGGCCCGACGCGCCTCTGACCCGGAGGGTGTGGTCAACGAAGTCTTCATCCGCGTATTCAGAAACCTCCCCACATTCGAAGGCACCGAAACACAGTTCTCCGCATGGATCTTTCGTATCGCCCGCAATCTCGTAATCGACGAAGTGCGCCGTCAATCGCGGCGAATCGACGAAGTCTCAGGCCCCGTTTTCGAACGGACAAGCAACCGAGCCGTCGACCCCCACACCAGCTCCGGCAATCCCGAACAGGAAGTCATCAACACGGAGTCGGACGCCCTCGTCAGCTACCTCGACCACCTCACCGCCGAACAACGCGACGTCATTCTGCTGCGCGTCGTCGCCGACCAATCGATAGAGGTCGTAGCCGCCACCCTTGGCAAGAGCATCGCCGCGGTGAAGAGCATCCAATACCGGGCAACTCGTCAGCTTCGGGACGTTCTCGAAAAGAAATCCGATTTGGGCGCGACCTGAACGAGCTCAACGACGTTCTAACGAACTGAGATGGACGACGACCTGACCGAATCTGTGGAGCTCGAGGCCTACTTCTCGGCGCTTCACGAGCGATTTGCTGTTCACGCAGACGCTCCGGTGGGCGCAACGTTGGCCGAATTCGTGGACGTCATCGATCTCACCCCCGCGTCGCAACCAGCGACCACCTCCCCCACCAACTCATGGAGACCAAAAATGCTCACAGGACTTGGCGCGTTCGTCGCGACAACAACCGGCAAGCTCGTCCTCGGCACGGCCGTTGCCGCTGCCAGCGTCGGAGGCATGCACGCCGCCGAAATCGTCGACATGCCTCTGCTCCCCGAACAGGCCAAGGCCGAGGTCTTGATGGTCGAATCCGAGGAAGAGGCGACCGACTCCGGCGAGGTGGAAGAAGTCGCTGCCGCTCAAGAAGAGGCCGATGAGGCGGAACAGGTCTCCGAGTCCGACGCAGAAGAGTCCGACAGCCAAGACGAGTCCGACGAGAACGGAGACGAAGAGGAGCCGAAGAACCACGGCGCCGTCGTCTCCGACTTCGCCAAGACAACCGATCTCGAAGGCTGCGAAAAAGGCCAGGCCATCTCCGAACTCGCCAAGTCCAAGGCAAAGAAGAAGGACGCAGACGCCGAGGACACCGAGGACGAGGCTGAGGCCGAAGAGCTTGTCGAGGAAGAGGAAGACTCCTCCAAGTGCAAGTCCGACGAGGAGAAAGAAGGCGACGACGACTCCGATGACGACGAGGACGAGGACGAGGACGAAGACGGTGACGGCCCGCCGGAAGGCAAGGGCCACAACCGTGAGGATCATCCAGGCAAGGGGAAGCTGGCCGACAGCGACGAGTAATCGTCGCCTTTAGCGACCGGCCTCGCCCGGGTTGTGCGCGCTCTCGAGCTCAGAGCTTCAGCTCGGCCCGCACGATCGCTGCACCCTCGGCCAGCGCCCGCAGCTTCGCCTTGGCCCGGTCACGGGGCAGATACTTCATGCCACAATCCGGGCCGAGCGCCAACTGGTCGGGACTGGTGTGTTCCAACGCGGCGCGGATCTTCGCGGCCACGGCCTCTGGCGTTTCCACGTCCTCGGTACCGAGGTCGATTACGCCCCACACGACTCCCCTCGGCGCCAATCGCTCGACCACACTCGCTTCGAGCCTCGGCTGTGCGGCCTCGATCGCCACGAAATCCACCGGCACACCCGCCAACGGATCGAGGAACGGATACCCCGATTCCTTCGACTTCACGTATGCCGCATAGCCGTAACAGGTGTGCAAAGTGGTCGTGGCCTCGATGCCGTCCAAGGCAGCGGAGATCGCCTCCACCGCGAACACGGATGCGGTCTCGGCGTTGGCCTGAAGATACGGCTCGTCCAGCTGCAACACATCGATCCCTGCCGCCTGGAGATCGCGCAGCTCCTCGTTCACCGCCTGCGCATAAGCCATGGCGAGCTCGTGCTGGTCGGCGTAATAGTCGTTCTGGGCGAGCTGGCTCAACGTAAACGGGCCCGGCACCGTCACCTTTGTCCGACGATCTGTGTGTGCCCGAAGGAACCGTGCCGCCTCGAGCTCCACCGGTTCGCGCCGTTCGATGGGTCCGTTCACCAACGGCACCTCGGCCTTGCCACCCCGACGGTTCGTGCCCTCGCCGATCGTCTCCTGATCGACCCCACCGAGTGCGTTGGCGAAGTGGTTGAAGTACGACTCCCGACCGATCTCGCCGTCGGTGATGATGTCGATGCCGGCCCCTTCCTGATCCGCGATCGCCACCAACGTCGCGGCCTCGATGGCGTCGGCCAAGTGCTCCGGCTCGACCTTCCACATGTCGGCCGCCCGCACCCGTGGTACTCCGTCGCCGAGCAGCATCTCGTGGTCGATGAGCCACGCCGGTTGTGGCCAGCTGCCCATCACCGTGGTGTCGAGGATGGTCACGACGTCTCGGCGGGACGGTAGTCCGTGTTGCGGTCGATGTGCATGTACATGTCGTACGCGACCGGGTCGTCGATCTCCTCGGCAATATGCCCGAGCAGCCCCGCGCATCGCGCCAGCAGCGCCACGCCCCGCAACACAGCCAACGGAAGATCGATGTCCGCGAGCACGGCGCCGCAGACCCCGGCGCCATTCAAAGGAAGTTCTCTGCCCAACACCTCGGAGTGGACCCGACCGATGGCATCGAAGAGCTCGAGATGGGGGCCGAACTGATCGTTGTCCCTCGCCATCTTCATCAACACGGGAGTCCGCGGATCACCCTCCTTGTGGACGGGATGACCGAGGCCCGGCACGAACCGGCCGGCCTCCCGCGTCTGCGTGACGAGGGCAAGAGCGACCGCATCCCACTCGTCATCGCTCGACGGGATGGAGTCGAGCTCGGACAAGGCGCCCGCAAGAAAGAGCGCAGCATCCTCGGTAACGCCAAGGAACCTCGAGCCACCACCGAGGAGACCCGAGGCGATCGCCCCCTGGATTGAATCGGGTGCGCTGAGGTACGTCATCCGGGCCGATATGGCCGTTGGCGTGAAGCCGTGATCGGCCAGCGCTACAAGCACCGCCTCGAACATCACCCGCTGGCCCGGTGTCGGCCGACGCTTGGCCACAAGCCAGTAGGCAAGCTCACCAAAGGTAATCTGACCGAGAAGATCATCCGCCAAGTCAAGGCCGAGCAGCTGGATTGTCGTCAGATCGGAAGCTCCGATTCCGGTGCGGTACTGGCTATCCGTCATGGCCTAATCCCTTCATTCGGCAGGCGTCTCGAGCCATTCCCGTATCCGATCCGAGTGTTCCCCCAGCTGAGGCGGCCGACTGTTGTAGCTCACCTCGGCGTCACTGAACGAAATGGGGTTGGCAATGGCCTCAACGGCATCATCCTGCTCACCAACCGAGACGACCGGCTCAAGACCGAGCCGGTCCGCGAGGGCAACACCCTCCGCGATCGAATTAACCGGCCCACAGGGAACGCCGGCCGCGTTCAGTTTCTCGAACAGCTCATCGGCGCTGAACTGCGACAGTCGCTCGAGAATCCTCGGGTGCAGTTCCGCTCGGTTGGCGGTGCGGTCGGCGTTAAGCCGGAACCGGTCATCATCGGCCACGCCGTCGAGGCCGAGAACATCGCAGAAGATGCGGAACTGACGATCGTTGCCGCAGGCGATGATGACGTCGCGATCAGCGGTGGGCATCGTCTCATACGGATACACGCTCGGGTGGGCGTTGCCCATTCGATGGGGCACGACACCTGCGGCCGCGAACGCTCCGGTCTGGTTTACGAGGCCGGAGAGCGCCGAGGACAACAGATTGACCTCCACGTGTTGACCAACGCCGGTCTCGGCTCGCTGTTGCAGCGCGGCCAGCACACCGATCGTCCCATGTAATCCGGTCATCACATCGAACACGGAGATTCCGGCCCGGTAGGCCGGGCCCTCCGGATCGCCCGTAAGACTCATGAGCCCTGAGACAGCCTGCACGACCAAGTCGTAGCCAGGAAGGCCTGCCCCCTCCTTGCTTCCAAAGCCGCTGATCGACAGATAGACCAGCGCAGGATTGATCTGCACGGCACTGTCGTAGTCGAGACCAAATCGCGCCAAGCCGCCGACCTTGAAGTTCTCCACCACAACGTCGGCTCGACGTAACAGCTCATGCACGACGCGCAGATCATCCTCATCCCGGAAGTCGAGCACAATCGATTGCTTGTTCCGATTGATCGACAGATAATAGGTCGATACGCCGTCGCGCTCGGGTGGGATCCAGGACCGGGTATCATCGCCCGCGGGACTCTCCACCTTGATGACGGTCGCGCCCATGTCGGCGAGCAGCATCGTGCAATACGGCCCGGCCAGAATTCGCGACAGGTCGGCGACGATCAGGCCATCGAGTGGACCGCTCATCGGGCTGCCTCCGCCACCGGCAGTCGATCGAGCGCAGCCCAGTCAGCGGTGATCGCATCAGCGGTCTCGAGCAACAGCGGCAGATGATCGCTGATGAGTTCGTCGACCGAGGTCTCTGCCGCATGGACGGTCACGTTGAGTGCAGCCACAGCGCGGCCGTCACTGTTGCGAACCGGTGCCGCGACCGACCGGACACCCATCGAGAGGATCTCGTCGGCCAGCGCCCAGCCCTGCTCCCGAACCACCTCTAGGGAGTCGTCCAATTCGGCGCGGCTTGGAGCAGTCACGGGAACAACCGCGGATATCGACGGTGCGGCGAGCGCCTTCGTGAGTTCCGACTCGTCCAAGTCGGCGAGCAGCACCCGGCCCATCGAGGTGGCAACCGCCGGGAACCGGGTTCCGATCGACACGGCAACGGCGATGATCTTCGGAACCGGAACCCGGGCCACATAGATGACGTCGCTGCCGTCGAGCTGGGACATCGAGCTCGATTCGAGAGTGTGCGAAACCAGTCCAACCATGTGGGGACGGGCGATGTCCCAAAGCCCCTGCGCCGCGATGGTGGCCGTTCCGATCTCGAGAACCTTTGGCGTCAACGAGAATCGACCATCATCGGATCGAAGATATCCCAGCTCCTCGAGCGTCAGCAGGAGGCGTCGGGCCGTCGGCCGAGCCAGACCGGTGCGCTCTGCAACCTCCGTAACCGTCATCTCCATATGCATCGGCGAGAAAGCCGTAAGCACGCTGATTCCCCGGGCGAGCGCCTCGACGAAGTCGCGGCCCGCCGTTGATCGCCCTACACGCATGTGAATCAGCGGTACGTGTTGTTTGAGCTGTGGTCGCCAGCCAGCCACCGCTCGAGGGTCGCGTGGGCGTCCTTGGAACGGTCGGCAGAAATCTCGGCGGCCTCGGGAACATCCAAGGTGAACTCAAGCAACATGCCGTTCGGATCCTCGGTATAAAGGGAGCGGCAATAGCCGTGCTCGAGGACATACGTGCCCTCGGGCTTCCAGTTGGCCTCGGTGAGCCGACGCTCCATCTCGGCTTGGCCATCAGCATCCACCATGAGGGCGATGTGGCGGAAGGGCGACGGAGTGAGGTCGGGATCGAACAAGTCCTGATCCTCCTTGTTCGCGAACTGGAAGAACGCCAAAGCGCTCCCATCCTGAAGGCCGAAGAACGTGTGGCAGTAGACGCGCTCGGCTCCGAAGAGCTCGTCGGTCTCGGACCAGGTGGCCATCAGCGGGAAGCCGAGGATGTCCTCATAGAAGGCGCGGGTCGCCTCTTGGTCCTTGGTGAGATAGGCGGTGTGATGCAGGCGCTTGGCCAACGCTGTCATGTGAGAAATCCTCCGATGTCGATGGTGTGTAGCGGGTGAGCCCGCAGACGTGATTTGAAACGAACGATAGTCGGGCCCCCGAAGAGCCGGAGGCCCGACCTCGTCATTAGTTTGTTAGGCGGCGGCCACCTCTTCGTCCTTCGGATTCCACAGCATTCCTAGGAACAAGCCGTAGATGAGGTGCCAGAGGAGGATGCCGAAAGGCAGCTTCCATCCGTCGGGGCCGTCGAACAGGAACAGCCCGTAGCCCTGCTCAGGCACGTATGCATACGGCACAAGAATGCCGGCGCTGATGATCGTCATGATCACGCCATAGAGCAGACCCTTGAGGATGTTGCTCTTGATCGGCACGTCCTCGCGGAAGAGGATCCCCCAGAGAACGGCGAACACGATCCCGTTGACGAAGTGCAGCGAGTGACCGACGAAGAATGCGTCGGACGTCACGGTGAACGCACCTTCTGTTGCGATTGCGCCGTTGAAGCCGTCGGCGATCGTTGTTCCAAGAATGCCGTTGTACAACGGCCACGGCAGCACCGGCAGTCCGAATGCCGGAAAGACGTAGCCGAAGTACGTGCCGAGTTGGGTGGCGATCACACCCACCAGAAACAGGCTGAAAATCGGCCGCTCGTCTACGAAAGACTGCCATCGCTTCGATGGTTGCCCCGGTTGGTCATAAGACATTTCACTTTCCCCCTTGTATCCGCGGATCGTTGTCCGCTATCCGGACATTAGTCCGCCTAGCGGACACAGGTCAACACGCGTAAGCTCAGGCAATGACGGACCCCAACCAGCGCACAAGGGACACGCGAGTGGGCCCCGACCTCGCTACCGCCAGCGTTGTCGTGATAGGTCTGCACGGACGGGACCAGGGCCCGGACATGATCGAGGAAGCGGTTGTGAACCTCACCGCCGACCCGACCGTCGCCTGGCTACTCCCCTTCGCGGCCGGCGGGAGCTGGTACCCGCACCCATTTGATGATCCGTCGGAGGAGAACGAGGCTGCAGTCGAGCGCTCCGTCGTTCGACTCAACAACCTCGTTGACTCCATCGGTATCGCTCGACGACACGTCGTGATCATCGGCTTCTCCCAGGGCGCGTGCCTCGCGTGTGAGTTCGTCGCCCGCAACCCCACACGTTGGGGTGGACTCGTTGCGTTCACTGGCGGCCTGATGGGCCCGGCAGGCACGCATCGCGAGATCGCCGACGAACTGCACGGCACTCCGGTTGTCCTCAGCGCCGGCGAACTCGATCCATGGATTGCGCCCGATGCTGTTCGATCGAGCGGCTTGACCTTCGAACGAGCCGGGGCCGCAGTAACGACAGAGGTGATCCCCGCCGACGCCGACCACCGGATACGTCCACGTGAAATTGACCAGCTGCGTCGGGTGATCAATGCTGCTCGCAGACCAGGCGACGGGGGCAACACATGAGGATCACCCGGTGACACTCGACCACGGACGAATACTCACCACCCACACCGGCAGCCTGCCCCGACCTCAGGAACTCATTGACGCCATGTGGGCTCGCGAAGATGGCACGCTCGACGATGATGCGGCACTAGCCGAGTTGATCGGGCAGGCCGTCGACCAATGTGTGTCCCGGCAGGTCGAGGCCGGCATCGATGTCGTCAACGACGGGGAGATGTCCAAGCCGAGCTACGCCACCTATGTGAAGGACCGACTCGGCGGCTTCACCGGAGAATCCGTCCAGGACTACTTCTTCCTCGATCTGGTCGACTATCCGAAGAGCGCGGCGATGGTGGCTGACAACCCGGGGCGACGCAAGCGAACCGCCCCTGCCTGCACATCGGAGATCACGGTGCAGGACCCTGAGGCAGCCGTCACCGACATGGTGAACCTGTCGCGTTCGGTCGAGACGCACCAGCCTCGGGCGGGCATGTTCTCGAGCGCCGCGTCCCCCGGCGTTGTGTCGTTGTTCTTCGGCAACCAGCACTACGCAACTGACCGGGAATACGTTATGGCGATCGCCGAGGCAATGCGCCATGAGTACGAGGCCATCGTCGACGCTGGCGCCTTCGTCCAAGTCGACTGCCCCGACCTCGCCATGGGCCGCCACACGGCATACGCCGAGCTCGACCGCGATGCCTTCCGCGATCGGATAGCGCTCAACATCGAGGCGATCAACCACGCGCTGCGAAACATCCCCGCCGACCGGGCCCGCATGCATCTGTGCTGGGGCAACTACCCGGGCCCCCACCACCACGACGTGCCGATCACCGACCTTCTGGATCTGGTGTGGGACGCGAAACCCCAGACGGTCCTGATCGAAGCCGCGAACCCTCGTCATGCGCACGAGTGGCAGGTGTTCGAATCGGTGACGATTCCGGACGGCAAGGTCCTCTGCCCCGGCATGATCGAGCCCCAGTCGAACTACATCGAACACCCCGAGCTCGTGGCGCAGCGCATCGAGCGGTACGCGAACCTGCTCGGGCCCGACCGCGTGATGGCCGGTGTCGACTGCGGGTTCTCCGTACACGTCGGCATCCAGGGCATCGATCCCGATGTGGCGTGGGCCAAGCTCGCCGCGTTGGGCGAGGGCGCCGCACTGGCCTCGAGTCGGCTCTTCTGACTCACTTTCGAGACATAGTTGAGAAATGAACTATCCACTTCGTCTAGAGTGAGCGGGTCTGTCCGATCGATCGGACAGATCACGACGAAGGGAAACGCCATGTCACTACCACTCGCCGCTGGATCCTGGACCATGGACCCAGTCCACTCCGCCGTACAGTTCTCCGTCCGCCACCTCGGCATCTCCACGATCCGCGGTCGCTTCAACGACGCCAGCGCAACGCTCGAGGTTGGCGATGACCTCGGTGGCACGAGCCTCAACGCCCACGTCGGCATGGGATCAATCGACACGGGCAACCCTGATCGCAACGGCCATATCCAGAGCTCGGACTTCTTCAACGCCGAAGCCAACCCGAAACTGACGTTCACGTCGAGCGCCATCACAGACAACGGCGACGGCAAGTACACAGTCACCGGCACGCTCACGATGAACGGCCACAGCAACGAGGAGACCCTGGCCGTCGAGTTCTTCGGCACCGAGGAAAACCCCCTAGATGGATCGCTCCGCGCCGGGTTCGCCGCCACCGGCCGAATCAGCCGCAGCACCTACGGCAACGAGTGGAACGTGCCCCTCGCGGCCGGAGGCATCATGCTGGGCAAGGAAGTCGATCTCACCCTCGACGCCCAGCTCGTCGGCCCGTCAGCGGAGTAACGGGCTGAGTCCAGCTGTTCAGCTCCCTTTCAGACGGACGTTGTCGGGATCGAAGGCCGAGCCGGTGCCGACGACGGTGCATGGGTACAGCTCGTTCATGTACATCGACTGGAGCTTGGTGCCGGGTTCGGCCAGCTCGTTGGGCACGTACCCCATGAGCAGGTTCTTGCCGAGCGACGGGGCGTAGCCGGCGGTCGTGACCCGACTGGCCCGCCCGTGGCTGTCGACAATCCGCTGGCCGTCGACGGTGAGGATTGGCTCGTTGCCACCCTGCATCCAACGCTGGCGACCCTGGCCGTCGGTGTTGTCGTCCACCATCAGCGTGACGCACAGGCTCTCCGGATCGCCGGCTTCACGGGCGGCCAGGTAGGCCTCCTTGCCGATGAAGTCGTTGGCCTTCACCTTCGGACGAGCCAGACCGGCCTCGACCGGGTTGTATTCGCTCTCGAGCTCGGCACCCATCAGGCGGTAGCCCTTCTCGATGCGACCGGTGACGGCGTACACACCCATGCCGGTCGGCCGCAGACCGTGGTCGGCTCCCGCGGCCATGATCGCGTCCCACAGCGCGGGGCCGTTGTCCCAGGCGGTGTAGATCTCCCAGCCGGTGTCGCCGACGTAGGAGATGCGGAAGATCGTGCAGGGGATGCCGGCGATCTCGATGTCGCGGATCGAGCCGTACGGGGAACCCTCCTGGCTC
>SHLQ01000125.1 GCA_004282895.1 Acidimicrobiales bacterium | reverse complement strand
AGAACACGTCGCTCACCGATGTCGATCAGCGCACACTCTTCACAGGGACAGTGCAGGCGCAGCCACGCCGCCGGTACCTGGGTCTGAGCCCCTCGGTAAGATAGAGCGATCGTCTGCACTAGTGCGGCTCAGGGTTGGCGCCCCACAAACGCAAGCAACTTCTCTTGGTTGGTGGCGTCCTCGGGTACATCGATCGGTTCGTTGAACATGGTGTCTCCGCGCAACATCTTCTCGGGGAGCCGACGCAGTCCCATCAGGGTCGACTCCACGACCTCTTCTGGCAGTGTCTCATCTGCGCCGATCGAACGGGCCAGATCCCATGCGTGGATGAGAAGGTCGCCGATGACCATGCCAGCGACGCCTCTATGCGACATGCCACCGAACGCCTCGGACTTTCCTTCGAGGTTCGCCGGGTCGTGCAGGGCAGTCGCCAGTGCGGGCTGGATGGTGGCCCAATCGTCTCCAGGTGTCGTGCCAGCGCCGAGCACTCCGCCGCCCATCGCTTGCCACGACAGCGCATGATCGACCAACTCCCGGACGTTCCACTCGGCGCATGTGGTCGACTTGTCCCAATCGGCTTCTTGGATCTGGGCGGTCACCTCGCTCCACTTGTCCGCCGCCTGCTGCCACATGTCTCCGGTACCGCTCACATCATGCTCCTTCGCTCACCCGATGCTGCCCGGACCCTACCGCACGGACGTGCTCGGTAAGGTCGGACACCATGAGATCAATCGTCGAACGGATATCGCCATGAGGCTGACTTTGCTGGGGACAGGAACGCCAACGCCGTCTGTCACTCGCCACAGCGCAGCCAATCTCGTCGATCTCGAAGGCGAGACGCTGCTCTTTGACGCGGGTGGAGGCGTGACAAATCAGCTCGCACGGATCGGACGTCATCCTCGAGAGATAGACCATGTCTTCATCACGCACCATCACTTCGACCACTTCTCGGGCCTCGATGAGCTCCTTCTGTCGGCATGGAACGGGGGTCGGAAGCGACCCGTTGCCGTTCATGGCCCAGTCGGCACGATCGAGATCATGAACGCGTTGTGGGAGACCGTCTACCGGCGCGACATCGCGTTCCGACTGCACGAAGCCACGATCATCGGTGAACCGATGCCCCTGATCGAGGATGTGTTTCCCAGCCACGACCTTCCGGCGGGATCAGACGTGGAGAGAGATGGTTGGCGGGTTCATGCCGGCGCGGTCGAACACGGACACTCTCTGGGCTTTTCCCATGAGGAATGGCCGTGCCTTGGCTATCGGCTTGAGGCGGAAGGTCGGATTCTGACGATCAGCGGAGACACCATCGATTGCCCCGGGGTCCGCGACCTGGCTGCGGACGCCGATGTCCTCGTGCAGTGTTGTTATCTTCCTGAGGCAGCCGTGGATACCCACGAGAAGCGGATCCTCGTCGATCAGGTCCTGGCCTCCTCCACTCAGGCCGCAGCCATCGCCAGCGCAGCGAAGGTCAAACGAATGGTGCTCACGCACATCGCGGCGGGAGGAGACGAGAAGGAGAACGAGATGTTCGAAGAGGCCAGCCACGAACACAACGCCGAAGTGATCATCGGGCGCGACCTCATGGAGATCAACGTCTGAGCGGTTCTGCAAACCTGGTGTTGGCTACTCCTCCAGCATGCTGCGGAGCATCCATGCGACCTTCTCATGCACCTGAAGTCGTTGCGTGAGAAGGTCGGCGGTGGACTGATCATTGGCCTGGTCGGCGATCTCGAACACCTCTCGTGCCGTCTTGGTGACCGCTTCATTGCCCTTGACGAGATCGGCGAGCATTCCCGCGGCGCGCGGGATCTCATCGGGCTCCGCAATCGAAGTGAGGGCCGCAAATTCCCGATACGTGCCTGGAGCAGGTCGCCCCAGCGAGCGAATACGTTCGGCAATGACATCGATGGCAATCCAGAGTTCGTTGTACTGCACCTCGAACATCAGGTGGAGCGTGTTGAACATCGGGCCCGTCACGTTCCAGTGGTAGTTGTGGGTCTTCAGATACAGGGTGTACGTGTCTGCGAGCACCCGACTGAGGCCATCTGCGATCGCGATGCGATCGGATTCGGCGATTCCGATGTCGATGGGATGTGGCTGCGTGATCATGATTGCTCCAAAGCTGTCGTAGTTGAGCCTATGCGCCTGCGGGAACCAGTTCCGTCCATGCGCCGTAGCCGCCGAGGATGTCGGAGACGTCCTCGAAACCGGCTTCGCGAAGAACGCTGGCGCCGACCGATGAGCGATACCCACCAGCGCAGAACAGGACCGTCGGACGAGCCGGGTCGAGTTCGCTGATGCGGGCCGGGAGCTGCCCGACAGGAATCGCCTTCGCGCCGTCGATGGTGCCGAGGGCGGTTTCACCGGGGTTACGAATGTCGACGAGCTGAAGTCCGTCGATGTCGCCCTTGCGGGATTCGAACTCGGTCGCCGTCATCCGTGAGGATCGTTCGACCCGGTCCGGGTTGGAGGCCATGACGGCCATCGGGTGTTTGAGGTATCCGACGACGCGGTCGAAGCCGATCCGAGCGAGCCGGTTCTTGGCTTCACGTTCAAATCCGTCGTCCACGACAAGCACCATATCGACATCGTGGGGGACGACCGAACCTGCGAACTCTGCGTAACGACCGTTCAGGCCGACGTTTATGGAGCCGATGAGGTGACCCGCACCGAACTCGTCGGGATTGCGGCCGTCGATGATCATCGCCCCTTCGGCGACGACCCGATCGAAGGCCTCGAAGTCCAGCGCCTCTGGAAGAGCTGACTCGTCGAGAAGCTCGCGGTCCTTACGGTTCAGAACGGCGTCATAGACGAAGTAGCCAGGGGCCGGTGGTTGACCCTCGGTGACCAGTTCGATGAACGTCTTCTTGTCCGGGGCCAACAGTGCATAGTTGCTGGCGCGTTGTTCACCCATCGTGGACGACGTTTCGGTGGAGAGGTTCTTGCCACAGGCCGACCCGGCGCCATGTGCGGGGTAGACCCGGGTCTCGTCGGGCAATGGGAGGAGCTTGTCGTGCAGGCTGTCGTAGAGGCTGTCGGCCAGTTCGTCACGGGTGAAGCCAATGGACGCGAGCAGGTCGGGGCGGCCAACATCACCAATGAACAGCGTGTCGCCGGTCAACACTCCATAGGGAATTTCGTCGCCTGCGTGTTCATAAACCACGATGCTGAGCGATTCGGGGGTGTGGCCAGGCGTGTGGAGGAATTCCAGTTCCACCTCGCCGAGTGAGTACCGCTCGCCGTCTTCAAGCGCGCGGGAGGGGAACTCGGTCTCGCCCACGGAGGAAAAACCGATCTCGGCACCGGTTGCTGCGGCGAGCTCGAGGTGGCCGGACAGGAAGTCCGCGTGGAAGTGGGTCTCGATAACCATCTCGATCTTCAAGCCGTCGGCTTCTGCATCGTTGACGTATTCGTCGATGTCCCGGCGGGGATCCACGACAACGGCACGGCCGGTCGTTTCGTCACCGATGAGATAGGACGCTTGGGAGAGGCAGTCGAGGTAGTACTGGGTGAATTTCATGTCAGGTTTCCTTTCAATCGGAGCGATGGACTCATCATACCCTAGGGGGTATTAGAGTCCTCAGGCTGCTTTCTGGTTGAGGGCGTCAAGTACACCGACGATGTCGCAGTTGTCGGATTGGTTGTAGGGGAGCTTGCCGAGCATCGCGGCCATTGCGCAGGTATCGGTCGCGGCCGAATACGTGAGGCCACCGGCCACGCCGGCAGCGATCCACTTGGCGCCGGGGATTACTGTGCTGGCAGCGACACTCGCGAGCGCGAGCGAACCGGCCACGAAGCGGACTTGTCGGTCCATGGCCCAGCGGTCCGTGTTGCCACGCACCACGTCCCCGCCGGACTCATCCCACGCCTCCATACCCCCTTCGAGGATGTGGAGGGTATCCTTGCCGGCTGCGACGAGGCTTTCATGCGCCTTGCTGGCACGGCCGCCGGTTTGGCAGACCAACACGACCGGGTGTTCGACGGACGCGAGGTCGCGGGCATGTTCGCCGAGGGTGCCCAGTGGAACGTTGTACGAACCAGGGATATGGAGGGTCTCAAATTCGCCACCGGTTCGGACGTCCAGAATCCGAATGTCTGGATCCTCCGCGCGTAGCTGACGAAGCTGACTCGAGTCGATGACATCGGTTCCGGGGATTGTTGCGGTACTCACTGGCGCCTCCTAGGTGGCGGGTTCGGGGTTGGGTTGGGGGTCGGTTGGTTCGAGTTGCCCGGAGAGCAGGTCGTGCACGGCTCCCCGGATCATGAGCCGGCCCTCACGGGCGGCGGTGCCGGTCGGACCGGCGTGTTGGGTGAGAGCGTTGACCGTGGCGTTGATGCTGTGGGTGACGAGTTCGTCCACTGATGCGCCCGGGTTCTTGCGGACGACATCACAGATCGGCTCCACGACCGGAGCGAGATGCCCGTCGCAGATTCCGGCAGCAGCCGCGCCAACGGCGCCGCAGCCGGTGTGTCCCAGAACGATGAGCAGCTCCACACCGAGCTCACCGACGGCGTAGTCGAGGCTGGCGAGAGCAGTCGGACTCGCCGTATTTCCCGCAATGCGGACCTCGAAGAGGGCGCCGGCCGGCTGGCCGAAGACAATAGACGGCGACACCCTGGCGTCCGCACAGCCCAGAACCGCCGCTTTCGGTTGGTGGTCGGGAATGGCGTCATTAGGGCCCTGCACCGACATGCGGTGGGAGTCGACAAGCTCGTTCCATGTGGTGTCAGGCGTGGACATGAGCCCCAGCTTCGTGTGGTGGGCGTTCGTCGATGCCGTGTCGTCGTTGGTCGCTCGGTCCGGCATGACCAGCAGTGACCGCCATGATGGCGTCATTGGTGGACGTATGGATGCGGTTGCCCATGCGGTCCCAGAGACCGGCGTTTCGGAGAATGTCCCGCACCGGACCTTTCACCTCTGCGAGGTGAAGCGCCACATTGCGGTCCTCCATTTCGAGCAGGAGTTCGTCCAACATGTCCGCGCCCGTGGCATCGAGATCGTTGATGCCCGACGCGTCGAGCACGAGTGCCCGTGGCGCTTCGACGACCTCGTCCGCCTGGGTGAGCAGCAGTCGTTTGATGTTCGCCGCGTTCACGAAGGAGAGTGCCGCATCAATGCGCACGATGTGGACGCCGCTGATGACCTCTGCCTCAGGGAACCGCGCCGTATTGCGATAACTCGTGGTGCCGTCAACGTGGCCAAGCACGGCGCTGTGCGGCATCGACATCCGAGCAAACACCACCAACATCGAGGCGACAACCGCGACCAGAATCCCGAGCTCGATTCCGAGTATGAGCGTCGCACCAAACGCAACAGAGAGGCCGATCAGGTCGCTCTTCTTCACGCTGGCGATGTGGCGCATCTCGGCTATGTCGATCAGGCCAACTATGGCCACGATGATGATGGCCCCGAGAGCGGCGTTCGGCAGAGATGCAAACAGTGGGGTGAGGAACGCAATGGTCGCGAGGACGATGCCAGCGGTGATGAGTGATGCCAATGGCGTGCGTGCCCCGGCGGTGTCGTTGACCGCTGTGCGGGAGAATCCGCCGGTCACGGGGTACCCACCGAAGAGACCCGAGGCGACGTTGGCCGCGCCCAAGCCGATCAGTTCCTGATTGGCGTCGATCTCATAACGATGGCGGCGGGCGTACACCTTGGCGACGGCGATCGACTCCATGAACCCCACGAGGGTGATCACCAGAGCGGTCATGGCCAGGTTGCCGATCAGCGAGCCGCTGAAGTCAGGCAGGCCGAATGCCGGCAACGAGTCGGGGATGTCGCCGACCACCTTCACCCCGCGTGACTCCAGATCGAGGATCTCCACCGCCAGGATTGACCCGACCACCACCACCAGGGCTGCGGGGACTCTCGGCGCCCACTTCTTCAGAGCGAAGAGGGCGCCCAGAGCGATTGCGCCGAGTGTGAGTGTGGTCGAGTTGGTGTCGGCGACGTTGTCGAAGAATTCGAGCACCGTCTCGTAGAAGTGATCTTTGCGTTCGATGGAGATACCAAAGACGTGTTTGGCCTGCGAGAACCCGATGATGATTGCGGCGGCGGCGGTGAACCCGACCAGTACCGAATGTGACAGGAAGTTCACCAGGAACCCGAGACGCCCGACGCCGAGCACGATGTGGACGATTCCGACCATCAACGCCAGCAGGGCGGCGGCGCCGATATACCCGGAAGTCCCCTCCTCCACCAGCGGTGCGAGTGCAGATGCCGTGAGTAGAGAGACGATTGCGACCGGTCCGACGGCAAGCTGACGCGACGTCCCGAACAGCGCATAGATGACAACCGGGATGGTGGCGGCGTACAACCCGACTTCCGGGGGAAGACCCGCCAGCAACGCGTAGGCCATGGCCTGCGGCACCAACATGGCTCCCACCGTCAGGCCAGCGGCCAGGTCGCTGCGGAGGTTGGTTCGCTGGTACTCGGGTGCCCACGTCAGAATGGGCAGAACCTTCCGCAGAATCAACATGCTGTAAATGTACGTACATTTGTGAGGGATTGCAACCCCTACCCGTAGGGGTATGATGATCACATGCAGTTTCCTACCGAAACCTCCGAAGATGTCATCAAACGACTGGCCCGACTTGAAGGCCAGATTCGGGGTTTGCAGCGTCTCGTCGACGAGCAAGCCGAGTGCCGCGACATCGTCACGCAGTTGGCAGCCGCCAAGGGCGCGCTCGATCGCGTCGGGTTCAAACTGATGACGGCGGCGCTGGCGAACGCAGACCCAGAGGCCAACACCGACGAACTAGAGAAGCTCTTCCTCAAGCTCAGCTGACGAGCCGAGGAACTCGCCGATCGCTGCGGCCGCTCGACGTCCAGCACCCATGGCAAGGATCACGGTGGCACCACCGGTGACGATGTCGCCGCCGGCGAAGACGCCGGGTTTCGAGGTCTGTCCGGTGTCGTGATCGACCACCACGGTGCCCCACTTCGACTGTTCAAGGTCGGGTGTCGCGCGTAGTAACAAGGGATTCGGCGTGTTGCCGATAGCGACGATCGCGACGTCGACGGGGATCTCCCGGATCTGTTCAGGTACCGGAACCGGCGATCGCCGGCCATCGGCGTCCGGTTCGCCGAGGATCATCTTCTGCAGCATCACGCCGGTGAGACGACCATCGTCGTCGCCGTGCAGCTCGACGGGGCCGACCAGGGTCTCGAAGCGAACACCCTCCGCTTCCGCGTGATCCAGCTCCTCGGTTCGGGCTGGCATTTCCTCGCGGGAGCGCCGGTACGCGATCGTCACCGAGGCCGCATCAAGACGAACCGCGGTTCGGGCCGCGTCCATTGCCGTGTTCCCCGCGCCGAAGACGACGACTGCCTTGCCTTCGACTTCAATCAAGGCGGTATCGCTGTCTTCAACGTAGGCACGCATCAGGTTCACCCGAGTCAGGAATTCGCTGGCCGAGAAAACGCCGATGAGGTTCTCTCCGGGGACATTGAGGAATCGAGGCAAGCCGGCACCGACACCGATGAAGACGGCGTCGTACCCCTCGACGGACAGAAGATCGTCGACGGTGTCGACCATTCCGATGACGGCGTTGGTCTCGAAGCGAACTCCTCGCGCCCGCAGCTGGTCCATCTCCGCCGCGACGATGCTCTTGGGTAGCCGGAACTCGGGGATGCCGTAGGCAAGCACGCCGCCGACCTCATGCAACGCTTCGAACACCGTCACCTCATGGCCTAGACCCACGAGGTCGCTCGCGCAGGCGATCCCGGACGGGCCACTCCCCACGATGGCAACTCTCTTCCCCGTCGGGGACGGCACCGGGGCGGGAGCGTGATCATGATCCCGGGCGTAGTCAGCCACGAATCGTTCGAGGTGGCCGATGTGGATGGCCTTGCCCTTCTTCGCCAGACCGCAGGCACCCTCACATTGTGTTTCCTGGGGACAGACCCGCCCACAGACCGCGGGCAACGAGTTGTCAGCCGAGATCACCGCTGCGGCTTCCTCGAACTCCCCCGCTTCCACGCGATGTACGAAGTTGACGATGTCGACGCCGACCGGACACCCCTCCACACAGGTCGGCCGCGCACAGAAGAGACAACGCTCGGCCTCCGCCATGGCCAATTCGGCGGTGTACCCCTCGTTCACTTCCCCGAAGTCGGTCCTCCGACTGTCGGCGGAGCGCTCCGGCATCTCCACCGGGTCCAACTTCATACGTTCGCGCCGAGTCCGCTCGCTCATGTGGCGGCCTCCACATCGACGCTGACGGCTGCGCAGGGCTGCATCGCCTCCCGGCGTTTCGCCTCGAAGTCGACGTACGCGCGATTCCGTTGCGCCAGGAGCGGGAAGTCGACGAGGTGTGCGTCGAAGTCCGGCCCGTCCAAGCAGGCGAAGTAGTTCGTGCCGTCGACAGACACTCGACAGCCACCGCACATTCCGGTGCCGTCGACCATGATCGGATTGAGGCTCGCGACCGTCGGCACATCGTAGGGACGGGTGACCTCGGCGACCGCTTCCATCATGACCACAGGCCCAGCACAGAGAACACGGTCAACGGTGGTGGCCGCAAGTACGTCCGCGAGCGCGTCGGTGACGAGACCGCGCCTGCCGGCCGACCCATCATCCGTGCAGACGTGCAGCTCGGTACTGACGGCAGCCAGCTCGTCCTCAAAGAACAGATTCTCTTGCGACCTGCCACCGATGATGGAGATCACAGAGTTGCCTGCCTTGCTCAGGGCGACTGCGGTCGGATACGACACCGCCGTTCCGACGCCGCCGCCAACGACGATCACCGTGCCGAAATCCTCGACCTCTGATGGTGTGCCGAGCGGGCCCGCCAAATCAAGGATCTCATCGCCTACCCCAAGAGAGGTCAACATCTCGGTGGTCTTGCCAACGGCCTGAACCACAATCGTGATCGTTCCCGCCTCCGGGTCGGAATCCGCGATCGTGAGCGGAATACGTTCACCGACCTCGGCCACCCGCACCATCACAAACTGGCCCGCACGATGTTTGCGCGCGATCTTTGGCGCCGCGATCCGCAGCAACGTGATCTCGGACGCGACGGGGCGCGACTCGACAATCGTGTTCATACCCTCATGCTCAGCGCACAATGACCAAGAACCAAGGGTCAGAGGTCCCAACGCCACGTGACCAGCCCGTCCAGTGGAAAGCGGTGAGCAAGGGGTGCCAGTCTGTTGTCGTGTCAGATGCACCGGTTGTTCACGTGGATCCTGAGTCGTTCTGGGAAGACCCGTACCCGACGCTGGCAAAGATGCGGGCCGAGGCTCCGATTTGTTTTGTCCCCGAGCTCGGCTCGACGTTGTTCACAAGGCGCAACGACATCCACACGTGTGAGAAGAACGTGGCCGTGTTCTCGTCGGATCAACCAACCGGTCTCATGACGGTTCTGATGGGCCAGAACCTCATGCGCCGGGACGGTGAGGAGCATCGCCGGGAACGTTTCGCCTACTACCCCGCCGTGTCGCCGCGCGCGGTGAAAGATCACTGGGCGGCGGAGTTCGAACGTATCGTCGACGAGACGCTCGGTGAGCTCTCCGTGGGCGCTGAGGTCGACTTCGTGTCCACCGTCGCCACTGCCATCAGCGGCGAGGCAATGAAGGTGATGACCGGGTTGACGCAGATTGGCTTTCAGGATGTGGACGCCTGGAGCCAGGCGATGATCGATGGCATCGCCAACTACACGGGCGACCCCGAGGTCGAGACCCAGTGCCACAACGCAACCGCGGCGATCGACGCCGCGATCGACGAACGGCTGCCCATCGTCCGTGCCGAGCCGGACCACAGCCTGCTGTCCGTCATGCACCACGCAGGCATGCCGGAAGAGAACGTCCGGGCCAACATCAAACTCAC
>SHLQ01000124.1 GCA_004282895.1 Acidimicrobiales bacterium | reverse complement strand
ATCTCCTGCAGCGCCGACTCCACCATCGCCTCGGGGGTGACCCTGGCGCCGTACTTCTTGTAGAGGTCGGGGTGCAACGAACCGCCGTTCACGCCGATACGAATCGGCACGTTGCGGTCCTTCGCCTCCTGCGCGATCAGCTTGATCTTGCTCGGATCGGTGATGTTCCCCGGATTCAAGCGAAGACAATGCACACCGGCGTCGAGCGCGGCGAGTGCCATGCGGTGGTTGTTGTGAATGTCGGCCACGATCGGCACGGGTGACCGGGGCACGATGCGCGCCAGACCCTCTGCGGCATCCGGTTTGTTGCAGGTACACCGAACGATGTCGGCACCTGCGCCGGCGAGGGCGTAGATCTGCTGCAGCGTCGCCTCGTGGTCAGCTGTCTTCGTGATCGTCATCGACTGGACGGTGATGGGAGCGCCACCCCCGACCGGCACGTCTCCAACCATGATCTGTTTCGTTTCCCGACGGGGAAATGACGATTCAAACTGCACACGATCAGCGTACGCGCCATGTGGCTGGAGTTTTCGGCGCAGCCGAAAATCTCCAAGCAACCCGAAGGGTTGCCCTAGAGCTGGATGGGGTCGATGACGTCTCGGACCATGGCGATGACACCAACCAACACCATGAACGCCACCACCATGTAGGTGAGCGGAAGCAGCTTGTTGGCATCGACCCGGTGCTGGCGACCCCCAAACGAGCGCAACCTCTCGTACGTTGCGACCGTCATGTGTCCGCCATCGAAGGGCAGCAGCGGCAACAGGTTGATCATGCCGAGCGAGATGTTCAGACCAGCGAGAAAGAACAGGACATCGGCCGTACCTCGATCGAAGAGGTCATTGCCGATCCGGATGGCTCCGATGATGCTGATGATCCGGTTCTCGTCGATGGTTTCGCTGGGACGGTACTGGGAAGGATCGTTGCGCCGTTGCTCAGCCACCGCTTCCTCATCAATGGGAAGGGCGAACAGACTGCGCCAACCGATCGCCGAGCTGAACACCTCACCGGTGTGCGAGACGAGCGCGCCGGTCAGCTCCCAGGTGGCAGGCGCAGCGTCGGTCAGCGCGCCGGTGAACGACGTCGGCGTGCGAACCTCGTCCCGGGCGATTCCGAGGTATCCGGTCACTGCGCCATCGAGCTCGACGGCGTTGATCACAACCGACTCTGTCTTCTCGTATTTGACGAATCCCTTGGTTGATTCCTGCGAGAACTCGACGTCGACGGGAACTGTCTCGCCGATTCGACCCGCAGCCAACGCTGCGAATTCTTCGTAGTTCTGCACGGGCTGGCCGTCGAACCCGACGATGGTGTCGTAGGCGTAGAGGCCCTCAAATCCTGTGGATCCGATCTCGGTCAGGCGCTCCCGAATCCTCGTTTCTGCGGATCGGCTGGAAACAACCTCGCCGGCATCGTTGTACGTATCGATCGTAAACTCGACCACCTCGCCGCGGGCGACCTCGATCTGATCCACGACCTCAGTGAATCCCACGACGTCGATGCCGTTGACGGCGACGATACGGTCTCCGGGTCGAAGCTCAGCCTCGTCTGCCGCGCTGCCTTCGACGACGGAGTCGACCTGCCACACGTCATCCACGACTGGTCCGAATCGCCAGAGAGCAAAGAGGAGAATGATGGCGGCCATGACGAAATGGGTGGCTGGACCCGCGGCGACGGTGAGAAACCGTTTGTGCCACGAGCGACTGCGGTACGCACGTTCTTCGTCTTCGGGATCAACCTCCTCGAGGTTGTTCATTCCGATGATGCGGACATACGCACCCGCCGGGATGGTCTTCAGGCCGTAGACGGTCTCCCCCCGGCGGAACGAGAAGATGCGAGGGCCAAAGAAGATGAAGAATTCCGTCACCTTCATCCCGGACCATTTGGCCAGGAGGTAGTGGCCGGTCTCGTGCACGATGATGAAACCCGCGACGGCGAAGATGATCAGAAGCAGTTGCCATCCGGCGAGAAGAACCACCAGAATGAGCACTCCGATCAGGATCGCCAGACGTGCGGGCACGATGCCTACTTCGTCGTCGTCTTCACCTGCCTTCGGCACATATGACATGTGTTAGATGCTCCCATGGATTTTCTGTCGGGCGGCCGCGCGAGCTCTGGTGTCGGCATCCAGCACGGCGTCGAGACTCTCCGCGGCGCCACCGTCGTGTAGCTCAAGCAACTCCTCATTTACTTCGGCTATTCCGGTCCACGGCATGAGTCCTTCGAGGAATGCATCGACGGCGATCTCGTTCGTGGCGCTGATCCATGCGGGAGCCGTCCCACCACGCCGCCCTGCTTGGTAGGCCAGATCGAGGCACGGGAACGCCTGACGGTCCGGCGGTTCGAACGAGAGGGTCGCGGCTTCCGTCCAATCCATCTCGCCGAACGCCATGTCGAGTCGATCCGGATAGGCAAGTGCGTATCCGATGCAGAGGCGCATGTCGGGTTCGGACAGCTGGGCGATCGTGGCGCCATCCCGGTAGGCGACCATGGAGTGCACGATCGACTGCGGGTGTACGACCACGTCGATGTCGTCGTAGTCGATCCCGTAGAGCTCGTGCGCCTCGATGACCTCCAAGCCCTTGTTCATCAACGTTGAGGAGTCGATCGTGATCTTGGGCCCCATCGACCAAGTGGGGTGGTCGAGCGCGTTCTCAACGGTGACCGATGCGAGCTCATCAGCGCTGCGGCCGCGAAACGGTCCCCCGGATGCGGTCAGCACGAGCTTGCTGACAGATTTGTCATCGGCGGTGGCGCGAAGACACTGGTGCAGCGCGCAGTGCTCGCTGTCGACCGGCAACAGTTCGGCCCCGGGTGTCTGTCGCGCCTTTTGCACGACCGGGCCGGCGGCGATGAGTGATTCCTTGTTCGCCAGACCGAGGCGTTTGCCGTGTTCGAGGGTGGACAACGTGACGGCGAGTCCGGCGAAACCCATTACCCCGTTGATCGTGATGTCGGCTGAAGCGGACGCCTCTCGCAGCCCTTCGTCGCCATGCAGCACGGTCGTTTCTGAGCCAATCAGCTCGACCGCGGTGTTCGCGGCCGCGGGGTCGGCGACCACCACAACCCGAGGACGGAACTCTTTTACCTGCTCGGCCAGGGCGTCTACCGACGCTCCCACGCTGAGCGCATCGACGGCGTAGCGGCCTTGTGACGCGCGAATGATGTCGAGTGTTTGGGTTCCGATCGAACCGGTGGAACCCATGACAGCGACGGTGGTCATGAATGAAGCCTACGGAGTGGGACGAGCCCCAACGCCTCAGGTGTAGAGCACGAGCTCCGCCAGGTAGTACACGGTTGGCAGGACGAACAGCATCGCATCGAAGCGATCCAATACGCCGCCGTGGCCGGGCAGGATCGAGCCCATGTCCTTGATGCCAAGGTCCCGCTTCATCAGCGACTCGGCCAGGTCGCCGAGCGGTGCGACGATTGCGGCGAGTACACCGAGAATCAATGCGGCCGTGAAGCTTCCGTAGGCGGCGTCACCAAATGGCGCCACAAACTCGAGCAGACCGAAGACGACCACAGATGCGAGCAAGGAGACCAAGGCTCCGCCGATGAGGCCCTCCACGGTCTTGTTCGGCGATACGGCCGTCAATGGTGTGTGTCCCATAGACTTACCGGCGAAGAACGCACCGACGTCGTAACCAATCGTCACGATGATCGCCGCCATCAATAGGCCCGTGCCGTGACCATCGGCCACGCGCTCGCCGGTGTACAACATTGCCGCACCAAACGAGCCCAGCACGCCGATGTAGCAGATGCCAAGCATCGTGACGCCGAGATTCATCACCGGCGTGTCAGTGGAGACTCCGGCGAGAAACCACATGAGACCGAACATCATGCTCAAGGCGAGCACGAGGGCCACAGCCTGGGGCCCCCGCCAGTACACGGCCAACGGCAGCCCAACGCTTGCTGCCAGTCCCAGCAGGGTGGCTGGCTGATATCCGGCGACCCGCAGGGCGTTGAAGAACTCACCCGCGGCCAACGCGACCACGAGGACGATTGCGGCCAGCGCGTATGCCGGTCCGAGAGACAGAGCGACCACGGCCACCACAAGAAGCGCCACACCGGTGAGCACGGCGGTGCCCAGGTCACGGCCGGCTGCTCCGCCATCGTCCACAAAGCCGGGGTCGACATACTCGCTGGGGCCCGACTCATCGTCGAACGTGAAGAACCGTTCGCTGGTTTCACCAATTCGGACGGTCTCCGGTTCACCGGGGACCGGGCCTGGATCCCAGGCGGCGTCGTCGCTGCCTTCGTCCCAGTTGGGAGCGGACTCGTCGAGGCCGGACCAGGCATCGAGATCGTCGGACTCGACGGGCTCGACGTTCAACGCGACCGTGTCATCACCCAAGCGAACCTGTTCGACGGCGGGCGGAAGATCGGCGATCGAGGGGAGCTCGGGCTCCGGGTCGTCACCGGCAAGGGGGACTGCCGGGCTGGCGTCCTCAGCCGGTTCGCCGAACACGGACTGCTGCACGGGATCGGCGGCCTCGGCATCGCCGAAGACGCTGGCGCCGGGAGACTCGAAGACGGAATCGGCACTGGTCGGTTCGTCGCCGAACACGGACGCGCCAGACGCGTAGTCCGCGTCGTCGCCAAAGACCGATGCGCCCGGTTCGTTCTCAAATTCGTTGTCGTTGGTCACGCCCGGTTCCTCCACTCTTGAGGTTAGACCTCAAGCAGGTCCTTCTCTTTGTTTTCCCGAGCCTCATCCGCATCGGCTTCATGTTGGCGGGTGAGGTCGTCGAGCGCGTTCTCGGCGCGTTCGATCTCGTCTTCGCCGATTCCGCCGTCATTTTGCAGATCTTCGAGGTCCTTGCGGGCTGCCCGGCGAAAGCCGCGGATCTTGCCCTTCGCGTCCTCGCACATGCCATTGATGACCTTCACCAGATCCTTGCGTCGTTCCTCGGTCAGAGGCGGAAAGGAGAGCCGGAGCATTCGACCATCGTTGGATGGTGACAAGCCGAGGTCGCTGTTGCGAAGCGCCTTGTCGATTGGATCGACATTGGCCGCATCGTGAGGGGTGATGATCAGCTGACGCGCTTCGGGGACGGAGAACGTGGCGAGCTCCTGGAGTGTCATCATGACGCCGTACGCCTCGACGTTGAGCTTCTCGACGAACGCGGAGCTGGCGCGACCGGTGCGGATGGTGGCCATTTCGCGGCGCGCGTGAGTGACGGCGCCGTCCATCTTCTCGGCCGCATCCTCCAAAACCATGTCTGTCATTTCACTCATGCTGTTCGTCCCAGCTGCCCAAAACAATGGGCTTAGTGCACGAGCGTTCCGACGGTGTCGCCACCGAGAATCGCTTGCACATTTCCTTCACCCATCAAATCGAACAACACGATGGGCAGTTCATTGTCCATGCAGAGGGTGATCGCCGTCGAATCCATGGCTTTCAATCCCTTCTGCAATACGTCGATGTAGCTGACATCGTCAAGCTTAGTTGCCGTGGGATCAAGCTTCGGATCGGCGGTGTAGAGGCCGTCGATTCCTGAGTGGGTGCCTTTGAGCAGCACGCCCGCTTCGATCTCGACTGCACGCAGAGCAGCGGCTGTATCGGTCGTGAAGAACGGGTTGCCCGTGCCTCCGGCAAAGACCACGACGCGGTCTTTCTCGAGATGACGGATCGCCCGCCGCCGGATGTAGGGCTCGGCCACCTGCGCCATGTGGATCGCGCTCATCACCCGCGTCGGTTGTCCGCCGCGTTCGAGCCGGTCCTGCAGTGCCAGCGCATTGATCACGGTGGCCAACATGCCCATGTAGTCGGCCTGAGACCGATCCATACCCTCGCCGGCACCCTGCTGGCCTCGCCAGATGTTGCCGGCACCAACGACGATGCCGATGCTGACGTCGAACGCTTCGCGCACCGCGACGATCCCGTCGGCGATCGACTGCACCGTGTCCCCGTCGATGCCGTGTGGGTTCTCGCCAGAAAACGCCTCACCCGAAAGCTTCAGGAGAATGCGATTCCAGCGCGGCGTCGCCTGGGGTCCGTCGGTCATGTGCGCTCCTCCGTTTTTCGTCAGCCTCCGAGATACGCCTGACGGAATGACACGATCGTGCCACCTCCAAGCGACTCGCGCACGGATGTTTTGTCACCGTTTAGGCCTTGCTCGAGCAGAACCTGCTCGCCGAACCAACGGGCCATCTTGCCGTCCACGATCTTCTCGAGCATTTCCTCGGGCTTGCCCTCCGCCCGCGTGAGGCCCATGAGGGTCTCGCGCTCGGTCTCGGCCACTGCCGGATCGATCTCGTCTCGGCTCAGGCCGAGCGGCTTGGCGAAGGCGATGTGCCAACCAACCTGCTGCAACATGTCGGCGTCGATGCCGTTGCCGACCACGATCACACCGTTCGTTCCGCGACCGTCCTGCTGGTGCAGATAGGTATGGATGTCGTTGCCGTCGCCGGCTTCGACACGCTCAACAAGGCCGAGCTCGATGTTTTCCTTCTTGGTGATCTGCAACTCTTCGATCGCCGCGGTGTGGGCCGAGACCGCGTCCGCGCCGTTGGCGAGGACGTCGTCGACAAGCGCAGCGAGAACGGTGAGGAACTCTTCGGACTTGGCCGCAAAGTCAGTTTCGCTCTTCAGATGCACGATGGCAGCAACGCCATCAGCCTTGGCGATTGCGACCGCACCCTCGGCATTGTCGCGATCCGTCCGGCCGGCCGCCTTGGCCAGGCCCTTCTCGCGCAGGATCTTGCGAGCCTCGTCGGCGTCGCCGCCAGCTTCGGTGAGCGCCTTCTTGGCGTCCATCATCCCGGCGCCAGTGGCGTCGCGGAGGGCCTTGATGTCAGCTACGGAAATATCGGGCATATCGTCTTCACTTTCGGTGTCTTGATCCTGATCGTCTTCGTTCTCGAGCTCCGCCTCGGCGTGGTCCTCATCAGGACGATCGCCGTTGTTGCGGCTCATGGTGTTACTTGCCGGCCTCGGTGAAACCAGCGGCAGTGGCGGCCTCAGGAGTGGCGAACCACACCTCAGCGACCGTGGCCTCGTACCAGCGCCCATCGGGCTGGTGGAACTTCATCGAGTCAGCGTTCCCCTTGATGGGGAAGCCCTCGGGCATAGAGCCGTCGGCATTGGCCGGGGCGCTGCCCTCACCAAAGTCTTTGGCTTCGCTGGCCGCTGGTGCCTCTTCCGCTGGTGCTTCCTCTTCGGCGGGGGCGGCCTCCTCAGCTGGGGCTGCCGCTTCGACTGCGGGCGCCTCCTCTGCTGGAGCTGCCTCCTCGGCCGCGGGGGCTTCGACAGCTGCAGCTGCTTCCTCCGCAGGAGCCTCGGCTTCCGAGGCGGTTGCTTCCGCATCCGCTTCGGCCGCAGCGGCGGCCAGACGTGCGTCGCGCGCGGACGCCTCGGCGGCAGCCGCAGCACGGGCTTCGGCCTGGGCGGCATCGACGGCGGCTTGCTCGTCGGCGCTGCGTTCGGTTGAAGCCGCGGCGGCTTCAGCTTGGGGCACGCCTGCGGCTTCGGCCTTCTTCGCACGAATGAAGTGGCCCTCGGCGACAGCGTCGGAGATGACGCGACACATGAGGTCACCAGCGCGGATGGCGTCGTCGTTGCCCGGGATCACGTAGTCGACGAGATCCGGGTCGCAGTTGGTGTCGACCACGGCCACGAGCGGAAGGCCGAGCTTGTTGGCTTCGGTGACGGCGGTGTGCTCGAGCTTGGTATCCAACACGAAGACCGCGTTCGGGGCCTTCTCCAGTTGGGCGATGCCTCCGAGGTTGCGCTCGAGCTTCTCGAGTTCACGGCTGAGACGAAGGGCTTCCTTCTTGGGCATGGCATCGAACTCGCCGGAGTCGCGCATGCGGCGGTATTCCTTCATCTTGTCGACGCGCTTCTGGATCGTCTGGAAGTTGGTGAGCATGCCACCGAGCCAACGTTGGTTGACGTACGGCATGCCGCACTTCTCGGCGTAGGACTGAATGCTGTCCTGCGCTTGGCGCTTGGTTCCAACGAAGAGGATGGTGCCACCGCCAGCGACGAGGTCGCGGACGTACACGTAGGCGTCCTCGACCCGGTTGAGGGTCTGGTTGAGATCAAGGATGTAGATCCCGTTGCGCTCGCCGTGGATGAACCGCTTCATTTTCGGGTTCCAGCGGCGGGTTTGATGACCGAAGTGCACGCCCGCGTCGAGGAGCTGCTTCATCGTGATGACTGCCATTGTCGTTACCTTCCATGCGGTTTCGTCGAACGAGCTGCTCCGGCGCCAGTGGCGACCGCATTGGGGCGGCTCGGGTATTCGCTAGGCGACTCATTGGCGTGAGTCGGTGGACAACTTTTGCCCGAACAGAGGCTATCGGCCCCTCGAACAAACCGCTCCCCGACTACACAGCCGGAATCAGCCGCACGAAGTACTCGACGGCCACGAACAGGAGCTCGGGGTCGAAGTACGTGTCGCCTCTGCGGGCGGTGAAGTGGATGGATTCCGCTGCGGTGCCAAGCAGCGTTCCTTGTTGGACAGTTTCGCCCGCGGCGACATGGATCTCGGCCAGGAACCCGACGGTTGTGCGAATACCATCGGCGTGGCGGACGGTGACGAACAGATCCCCACCAACCTGTCCGGCGAACGTCACGAACCCGTCCGCGGACCCTCTGACCGGCTGCCCGTCCTCGGTTTCGTATTCCAGGCCCCGGTTTCCCGGAAGCCACGGTTGGGCCGGCGGACGAAACGGGTCGATCACCGAGCCGTCGACCGGAGGGACGTGAACGACCACACCCTCGAAAGGGTCGAGGCCGACCTGAGACTCGACTGGCGCTGCCACAAACAGCGCGCCAAACACGGCACAAACCAGAACTCCAACAAACGCTCGAACCACGAGCGGACTCCTCGGAAACGATCAACGAGGGAAGTAACAGATCACGCTACCAACGAGGGAGCGTGCAATCCAGCGCCGTTTATGCGGGGGAATACTCGCTGGCTTGGAGTCTTGAGCGGAGTCGGATAACCGACTTCGTGTGGATCTGGCAGACGCGACTTTCGGTCACGCCGAGCACTCCACCAATTTCCGCGAGCGTGAGACCTTCGTAGTAGTAGAGGGTGAGCACGATCTTTTCGCGTTCGGTCATCGAGTTGATTGACTCAGCCAGCAGCTGACGCATCTCCTCGACCTCGAAGGATCCGAGCGGACCATCGCCCTTGTCGGGGATGGTGTCGCCCAGTGTCTGGGAGTCGCCCCGTTCACTTCCCGAGAGCATCTCGTCGAGAGCGACGACGCCGACGAAGGAGATCTTCGTGAGCATGTCGTCGAGATCCTCGACAGTGATGCCGAGTTCGTCGGCGATCTCCTCGTCCGAGGGGGCCCGGCCAAGTTTCGCTTCGAGCTTGGCGTTGGCCTGTTCGATGCGCTTGGCCTTGGTGCGAACTGAGCGGGGCACCCAGTCCATGGACCGAAGCTCATCGAGCATGGCGCCTTTGATACGCGAGATCGCGTACGTCTCGAACTTGTAGCCGCGTCCGAGATCGAACTTGTCGATGGCATCGATGAGTCCGAAGATCCCGTAGCTGACAAGGTCGGCCTGCTCGACGTTTTGGGGAAGGCCTGCAGCCACGCGACTCGCCACGTACTTCACCAACGGTGAGTAATGCACGATGAGCTGGTCGCGCACCGCTCGCGTGGGCTTCGACGTATATCGATCCCAGAGCGCATCAGCTGCTTGGCGTTCTTGTTGGTCCACCTTGTAAGTCCCCTACGACGATCGGTTTGTTATGCCCGCGGATGGCTGGAGCGGTGAACCCGCTGCAAACGTTCTTTGCTTACATGGGTGTAGATCTGCGTGGTTGACAAATCTGCGTGACCCAATAATTCCTGCACAGTCCGAAGATCGGCACCTCCGTCCAAAAGATGAGTCGCAAAAGTGTGGCGCAGCGCATGGGGGTGGGTGGGTGA
>SHLQ01000123.1 GCA_004282895.1 Acidimicrobiales bacterium | reverse complement strand
GGTGTTGAGGGTGAAGTACTGGTTGTCCGCACCACCCTCATCCTGAGTGAAGGCGTAGGTCAGACCCGCGCCCTCTTCCTCGCCATCGAGATCGGAGGACACGATGTCCATGACCACCGTCTGGTTCTCGGCAGCGGATGCGGTAGCAGCGCTGTCGATCGACGGTGTCTCGTTGACGTTGACCACGGACACCGTGATGTCCTGAATTGCGAACAGGCCGCCGGAATCAAGGACCGTCACCTGAATCTCGTAGTCGTTGTTCGTGTCGGCATCGGCTGGGTTCTCCCAGTCCGGAGCAGCCAGGAAGCTGACCTCGCCGGTGTTGGCGTCGATGGAGAAGAGGTCGTTGTCAGCGCCCGCCGTCGGCGGAAGTGCCAAACCTCGGGCGAATCCGCCGCCGGTCGTCAGGCTGTAGGTGAGGCCGTTGTTCTCGGCATCTTCCTGATCATCCGTCTCAACATCGATAGCGACCGTCTGGTTCTCATCAACGGTCGGCGTCGCCGTGCTGGTGATCACTGGTGTCTCGTTGACGTCGGTCACCGTAATCGTGATGTCCTGCACGTCGGTGAGTGCCTCGGTACCGGGGGCACCGCTATCGGTGACCGTTACCTGGACCTCGTAGTCATTGTTCTCGTCGGCATCGCCGGCGATATCGAAGTCCGGCGCAACCTTGAAGCTGAGCTCACCATTCGGCGCAATTGCGAAGTCTTCGCCATCGGCGCCGCCCGTGATGCTGTACGTGAGTCCGGTTCCAGGGGCCTCGGCGTCCTCGTCCTCATCGGTCGAGTCGACGTCGTGGGCGAGGGTCTCGTTTTCCTTCATGGAGCCGGTGGCGTCCGAGGTGATCTCGGGAGCATCGTTGATGTCGATCACGGTGACCGTGATGTTCTGAACATCGGTAAGCGGGTTGGCACCGGGGTTACCGGAGTCGGTGACCGTGACCTGGATCTCGTAGGCGTTGTCACCATCCGCGTCGGCTGGAGCCTCATGGTCGGGTGCATCCGTGAATTCAAAGACACCTTCGCCGATTGCGGTGAACAGACCGTTGTCTGCGCCACCGTCAGCGTCGGTGGTCAGGGCATAGGTCAGCCCTGCAGCATCCGAGTCGCCTTCTGGGTCCGTGGAGTTGACGTCGACCGCACGGGTCTGGTTCTCATCTGCGTCGAATGTGTTCGAGCTGACAATCTCCGGGTTCTCGTTGACGTCCTCAACCGAGACCGTGATGTTCTGGGTGTCGGTGAGACCACCGGCATCGGTAACGGTGACCTGAACTTCGTAGTCGTTGCCACCATCAGCGTCGGCTGGGGTCTCGTAGTCACGAGCGACCTGGAAGGCGAGCTCCCCGTTGGCCTCGACAATGGTGAACAGCGCGTTGTCGGCGCCGCCGCCATCATTCGCCGTCAGGGCGTAGGTGAGGCTGCCACCAAGCTCGGTGGAGCCATCTTCATCGCTCGACTCGACGTCGGTGATGACAACAGTGGTGTTCTCATCCTGTGAGACAGCAGCTGTGTCTTCGCCGCCGTCGCTGTCGATGGTCGGGGCATCATTAACACCGAGCACGGTGACCGTGATGTCCTGCGTGTCGGTCAGCGCACCTGAGTCGGTCACGATGACCTGAACCTCATAGGTGTTGCCACCATCGGCATCCAACGGATCCTCGAAGTTCGGGGCGTTGGTGAAGGTGAGCACACCCGAGTCCGTGTCGATCGAGAAGAAGGCAGCATCCGTGCCTGCGATCGAGTAGGTCAGGCCGCCACCAGCTTCGGTTTCGCTGTCGCCATCGGAGGAGTCAACGTCCGTGACGGCGGTCTGGTTCTCGTTGGCATCGACCGCAGCGGTAGCGCCTGCGCCGTCACTGGTGATCTCTGGACCCTCATCGTTGATGGGGTTGACCGTGATCGCGACTTCGACGTCATTCGAAACGGCACCATTGCTATCGGTCACGTTGTAGGTGAACGAGTCAGACGTGGTTTCGGAGTCGTTGTGGGTGTATGCGACGGTGCCGTCTGCATTGAGCGTGAAGCTCGCCGCATTGGCCGGCCCGGTCACAACAGTGGCAATGCCGCCAGGGATGGTGTCTTCGGCGTCGGTGTCGTTGGCGATGACACTCGTCAAATCAGCCAGGGTTGCACCCTCGTCGACGGTGTACTCGTCAGCAATCGCAACGGGTGCGTCGTTTACGGGGGTAACGGTGATTTCGACGGTGGCGTCATTGGAGACAGCGCCGTCAGCATCAGCAACGTTGTAGGTGAACGAGTCCGCAATGGTCTCGCTGCCATCGTGCTCATAGGAGTACGAACCGTCCGCGTTGAGGGTGAAGCTCGCCGCGTTGACCGGTCCAGTCACAACAGTGGCGTCACCCGTGGGGGTTCCGTCCTCAGCATCGGTGTCATTCGTGACAACCGTGCCAGTCGCCGTGGCGCCTTCATCAACAACAAAGGCATCGCCTTCGGCAACCGGATCATCATTGACCGGGTTCACCGTGATCGCCACAGTCGCGGTGTTGGAGATCTCGCCATCCGCATCGAGCACCGTGTATGTGAACGAATCGCTGGTGGTCTCCGACCCGTCATGGGTATAGGAGAACGTTCCATCCGCAGCGAGAGCAAAGCCCTCTTCCGCGGCGTTGGCCGGTCCGGCCACAAGAGCAACCGCACCCGTCGGGGTTCCGTCCTCAGGATCGGTGTCATTGGAAACAACACCATCGCCAAGAGTTCCACCCTCATCAACATCAAACGCATCGTCCTCAGCCGTCGGCGCATCATTCACCGCAGCAAACGTGAAGGTGACATCGACTGGCGTGGAGTCGGCGAAGCCGTCATTTGCTGTGACGGTGATCGTGCGAGCGGTCTCCACTGGGTTGTCGCTGTCGTTCTCGAAGGTCACCGACTGCAGCGCCGCCTGGTAGGCAGATGGTGCGCGGGTACCTGCGAGGGTCAGGATGTTTCCAGCAGTGCTGGGCACGATGCCCTCTGCGTCACATCCAGGACAGGCAAGCGTGTCGCCTTCGCCGGCGCCAGCGGTGATCTCCACCGTCACGCCAGCGATGAAGGCACTGTCAGGCTCGATGATTGCAACCGCAGCATCGACAGCAACCGCGCCATCACCTTCGGTGTATGCATCCAGCGGAGCAGCAGAAACCACAACCTCGGGAGCGTCGTTGGCCGCCTCAACCGTGACGGTCTTGACAACCGCTGCGGAGGCGTCCGTGCCATCGGTGGCTTCGAAGCTGATCTCGCGATCGGTTTCGTCAGGCGTGTCGCTGGTGTTGTCATACGTGACGGACTGGAGCACGGCCTGCACATCGGCAGCCGGTGCCGGACCGGTGATCGTCAACACACCAGCAGCAAAGCTGATGTCCTCAACAGCGATCAGACCCGACGGTGTTGCCGCCAGCGTCTCGTCGGCACCATCAAGCGCGTTGGTGATCGTCACCGTGGCACTCACGATGTCGTCGCCCTCGGCGTCGACCGCAGTAACCGCGGCGTCAACGGCAACAGCACCTGCGTCCTCGATGAACGCAGTTTCGCCGTCGGCCAGAGTGACCTCGGGTGCGTCGTTTACGGGGGTAACGGTGATTTCGACGGTGGCGTCATTGGAGACAGCGCCGTCAGCATCAGCAACGTTGTAGGTGAACGAGTCCGCAATGGTCTCGCTGCCATCGTGCTCATAGGAGTACGAACCGTCCGCGTTGAGGGTGAAGCTCGCCGCGTTGACCGGTCCAGTCACAACAGTGGCGTCACCCGTGGGGGTTCCGTCCTCAGCATCGGTGTCATTCGTGACAACCGTGCCAGTCGCCGTGGCGCCTTCATCAACAACAAAGGCATCGCCTTCGGCAACCGGATCATCATTGACCGGGTTCACCGTGATCGCCACAGTCGCGGTGTTGGAGATCTCGCCATCCGCATCGAGCACCGTGTATGTGAACGAATCGCTGGTGGTCTCCGACCCGTCATGGGTATAGGAGAACGTTCCATCCGCAGCGAGAGCAAAGCCCTCTTCCGCGGCGTTGGCCGGTCCGGCCACAAGAGCAACCGCACCCGTCGGGGTTCCGTCCTCAGGATCGGTGTCATTGGAAACAACACCATCGCCAAGAGTTCCACCCTCATCAACATCAAACGCATCGTCCTCAGCCGTCGGCGCATCATTCACCGCAGCAAACGTGAACGTCATGCTGGCTGGCTCGGAGAGGAGCAGACCGTCGTTGGCGGTAACCGTGAGCTCACGGTCGTCCTCGCCAGGGTTGTCGTTGGTGCTCTCGAAGGTCACCGATTGCAGGGCTGACTGATACCCGTCTGGCGTAGCAGCGCCTGCGAGAGAGAGTTTGTTTGCACCGAAACCGGCGACGATGCCTTCAGCGGCACAGCCGGGGCAGGCGAGCTCGTCGCCTTCGCCTGCGCCTGCGGTGATCTCCACCGTGAGGCCGAACATGAACGTGCTGTCCGGTTCGTCGATCTCCGCGGCGACGTCGATAACTACCGCGCCGTCACCCTCGGTGTAGGAGGCCAGGGCCGACTCCGACAATGCAACCAACGGAGCATCGTTGGTTTCCGTGATCATCACCGTTTTGGTTGCGAGTGGCGAGAGAAGGTCTCCATCGGCGACAACGAAGCTGATGACGCGGTCGGTCAGATCCGGCGCGTCGCTCGAGTTTTCGTAGGTGACCGATTGCATGACAGCCTGGACGTCCGCGATGGCGGCCGGGCCGGAAATGGTCAGCACACCCGCGACGACGGAAATGTCATCGGCGGTGATGGCGCCGGATGGGGAGGCGGCGAGGACTTCGTCTTCACCGTCGAGAGGATTGGTGATCGTAATGATCGCGGCGTCCCACGGATCGTCTTCGATGTCAGAAGTCGTAACCCCGGCATCGACGATCACGGGACCGTCGTCTTCAATGAATTCAGAAACTCCGCCGGTGGTCAGCACCTCAGGGGTGTCGTTGACGGGCGCAACAGTGATGGATGCGGTGAAGGAAGCGCCATCGGAGTAGGTGGTCCCGTCGTGTACCTTGAAGCCAATTGTCGTGTACGGGCTACCGTTGCCGTCCCCGGCAGGGACGAAGACGAGGTTGCCGCCGTCGATTGCCGCAACAGGGATGTCCTGGTTGACGCCAACTGCTGCGCCGTTGAGCTCGAGTGAGCCCGCGCCAGGCAGCGAGACGATCTGCACCTTGGACAAGGTGTCGCCGGCATCGACGTCGGTAAAGTTGAACTCGGAGGATGCGAACGCGTACTCGCCGTCCTCATCGAGGGTGACTGCGAAACTTGCGGCGGTCGGTGCCTCGTTGATGTCGGCCACTGTGACGACGATCGACGCCGTGTCGGTGAGTCCGCCGGAGTCGGTCACGAGAACCGAGAGGATGTACTGGTCAAGACGTTCGAAGTCCGTGCCAGGTGCGCGAGCAACGCGAAGCATGCCCGCGGTGTCGATCCCAAAGATGTTGTCGACGTCGCCCGAGACGATGGCGTAGGTGAGGGCGGTTCCGTCTTCTGTGTCCGACGCAAGGGTATTGCCGACGGGTGTTCCGTCGGAAACATTCTCGTCTACCAGGAACGCGTTGTTGTTGATGATTGGGGCTTGGTTCTTCTTGTCAACGCCGTCGCAGTCCTGGTCGATGCCGTCATCGAGAATCTCGACCGCTCCCGGGAAGATAGCGGGGTCCGCGTCGTTGCAGTCGATGGAGCCCGCAGGAATTACGCCCGAACCGATCATGAAACCATCGGCGTCATCGTCTGGGGTTTCCTCACAGCGGCTGTAGGTGTTCGAGGTGAAGCAGGAGTCGACGCCGCTACCTCCACTGGCACGGTCGGTGCCAAGTGAGCCGTTGATCTTGTCGTTTCCGGAGTTACCCGAAAGGCGGTCGTTGCCTTTGCCGCCTTCGATCGTGTCGTGTCCGAAGCCACCGTGAATGGCGTCGTTGCCGCCGCCTCCGTTGAGGTTGTCCTTACCATCGTTACCCACGATGCGATCGTTGCCTGCCTGTCCGAGCAGGGTGTCGCGGTTGTCGCCGCCAAAGATGTTGTCGTTACCGGCACCGCCGTCGACCATGTCGTTGCCGCCGCCAGCAGCAATCCTGTCATCACCGTTGCCGGCGTAGACGACGTCGGCGCCACCTTGGGCGCGCACGTTGTCGTCACCGTCGCCGGCGTAGATGATGTCTGCACCACCCTTGCCGATGATCTCATTGTTGCTGGGGCCAGCACAGATGAAGTCCGGACCGCTCGTTCCCGTGATCACGGGCGCGTCGGAGATGATGACGTTCATCCCCGCCGGCGGTGTCGGACAACTCGTCTCCCACGACTGTGCGGATGCGCTTACGGTGGCATACAAGCTGCCTACAACCGTGAGCGCAACCAGTGTTGCGATCTTCAGAGCCCGACTTTTCATCATTGCTAACCTCAGTTTTTTGGACATGTCACGTTGGGTAACGGGACTTCCATCGGCGCAAGACCACGCTGAGTCAAGGATTTGATTAAAAAACCCGGGACTTCTTTATTCGGGGATCCGAGGTCGGCGCGCGACGAGGTCGCGGCCTGCGGCGACGCGCACCGCGCTGCATGCTGCTACCGAGGACGGGTTGGGGTCCCGGAGACCACTGAGGTTGCCTGGAGGATCAGACCCAAGGGCAGTTCGAATTTCGATCGCCGAAGGTTCCGCCGGAAGCGAAACGCGACAGCTCGAAAGGCTTCAGCTCCCACGGCTTTTCGCCGTGTACCAACATCTGCGCGGTGAGCTTCCCAACGCCGATCATCTTGAATCCATGGTTCGAATCCGCGATGACAAATGCGTTGTCTGCCACGTGGTCGAACACCGGAACGTTGTCGGGGGTGAAGGCACCGATACCGCCGTTTCGTCGTTGCTTGAAGTAGGGCCGAATCCCCTCGAATCGTTTGAACAACATGCCCAACGTCGCGCAGTAGTACTCCTCGAACCACTCGTCGGCCTGGTACGCATCGTTCAGATGTCCGTACGGTTCGACGGTCGCTTTCGGCCCGACGGGAATCGGAATTGTGCCGCCCTGGATGCCCGGCACTCCCACCCGTTCTGCTGCATACCGGAGATAGGTGTAGACGTGGTCTTGGAGCATGTCGCCGTTCTCGCCGTAGACGGGTGTGTTCATCAACTCCACGTGGAGCACAGGTGAATCCCGATGCTGCGCGGTGCGAAAGTCCACGCCGTCGGGAAGCACAACTTCACCCTCGAGCAGACGCCAGTACGTCCACATGTCCATGGCCGTCTCGGAGTGCCCATCCGGGTACCGGACGTCGAGTGTTGGCGCGCCGCCGAGCCACTCCCAGTGTTGTGGGGTCCACGCGCCAGCGCCGACAACAACCTGGTCACATTGCACAGCACCCTGGTTGGTTTGCACCGCGATGACCGACCCCGACGCGTCGAGGTCGTAGCCGGTCACCTCCACCCCGTAGGCCCGCTGCACGCCCCACTGCCGACACTTCTGATCGAGGCCCCACATGACCATATGGGTACCCGCGTATCCCGACCGATGTTCGTGAAGCACAACGTCACAATTCTCTGTCTTGAAGTCCGGCCACAGGTTGGTCAGGAATGAATGCGCCGCCGCGCCGGTGTACAGATCGGACGGATACCCCGAGTCGATCTGGCTCTGGTTGAGCGCGATGTAATCCTCTTCCTGATTGGCCTCGCCGATGGACACGTAGCCCACTTGTTGAAAGCCGAAGTTCACCGGGTCGCTCTCCCAGACCTCCACGCTGGCGCGCAGGATGGAATGGAGGGGCCCGGTCATATAGAGGTTCCGCACACAGCCACAGGCGAGGCCCGTCGCTCCGGCGCCGGGGCCCTGTTTGTCGATGAGCACGACGTCGCTCCCCTTCCCCTTTCCCGAACGCTCAAGGGACATCGCCAAGTGGTACGCGGTGGACATGCCGTGAATACCGGCACCCACAACGACATAACGGGCACTCGATGGCAACGGATCGACAGTGGTGACGGGAATGATTGCGGGATTTGCTCCACCGACCTGCTCGGGGGTCGGCCGATCCAGGAACGGATACCACTGATTGTGATCGCTCGGGTTCGGCACCGTGGTGTCGCTCATCAACATCTCCTCGTTCTTCCTGACCAGACGATAGAACAGGACGTGACGGACGTAATACCTCGCCTGCACCCAAATTGTCCGTACAATTGACGTATGTCCAAAACATCCCTCGCTCTCGTTCTCCTGATCCTTTCGCTAGTCGCCGCCGCGTGTGGTGGCTCTGACACCGACCAGTCAACCGCGGGTATCCGCGTGGTCTCGGCGTCCGACGCGGAGACGATCCAGGCCGAGCCCCCCGCGGGCCTGACGATTCTCGATCTGCGCACACCGGAAGAATTCGCGTCTGGACACATCGAAGGTGCCACCATGATCGACTTCTACGCCGCGGACTTCCGCGACCGTCTGGAAGAGCTCGACCCAACGCAGCCGTACCTCATCTACTGCAGGTCCGGTAACCGCAGCTCACAAACCCGGGCTATTTTGGAGGATCTGGAGTTTGCCGACGTGGCCGATGTCGATGGGGGCATCGTTGCGTGGCAGTCCCAGGGGCTACCGCTCACATTTGATGGATGAACTCGTACTTAACTTCGCGGCCGCAATGGCCATAGGTGGCCTTCTCGGCGCCATTGCGCTCGCACTGTCGTCTGACGGTCGGGAGTTTCTTTCGGAGAACGCGGTCGCGCTGGGCACGGCCGTAGCTGTACTTGCGACCGCAACCAGCCTGTATCTCAGTGAGGTTGCCGGGCTGACGCCGTGTCGGCTCTGTTGGTTTCAACGGATGGCCATGTATCCGCTCGCACTAATCATCCCGCTGGCCGGTTCGTTCGGATCTCGCAAGGACGTCGCGCGCGCGGGCCTGGCGGTGGCTGGCGTCGGTATTGTGGTGAGCCTGTACCACGTTCAGTTACAGGCATTCCCCGAGCAGAGCTCCTTCTGTGAGGTATCCAATCCATGCACGTCGAGCCCCATGAAAGCCTTCGACCTGCTCTCCATCCCCCAGCTAACCGCAGTCAGCTTCGCCATCATCCTGGTCCTGTCCTTCACCCTCCTCCGACACTCGAACCCCACAGAAATGGAAACCTCATGAAGTCGAAGTCGCCGATCGTTGTAATCGGAGCCCTGATTGGTGCGGCGCTTCTGGCCGCGCTCCTGTATCCATTGCTCACCGGCGACGACGACACCACGTCGAGCGAGCTGGTCGAGGAATTCCGACCCGTGGAGATTGTGGGAGACCCACTACCTCGCGTTGCTGGTTCCCTTGTCGCAACGGGACTGCCCGCACCAACCTTCTCCGCGCAAACGTTCGCCGGCGAGGACATCGCCATCGAGTACGACGGCACGACCGGACGTCTCATCGGGTTCTTTGCGCACTGGTGCCCGCATTGCCAGTCAGAGGTCCCAGAGGTCAGCGAATGGTTGGCCGATACCGAGCTGCCTCCGGGCGTTGAAGTCCTCGCTGTCTCCACATCGGCGCAGAGTGACGGCGACAACTATCCCCCATCAGCGTGGTTCGAGCGCGAGGACTGGCCTGGCGACGTCATTGCTGATGACGAGGCCGGCACGTTGGGTGCATCGTTCGGACTTACGGCCTTCCCGTATTGGATAGCGATCGACGCCGACGGAAACGTCGTGGAGCAGCGAACCGGCCAGCAGGGTATTCCTGCCTTGCAGGCCCTCATGAGCCGAGTTGTGCCCCGCTCCAGCTGATCGGGCGAACGCCGTCTACCAATCCTGACGAAGTGGTAAATCTCCGTGGCCGCGCCCTTCGTGCACGGCTACGACCTGATTGAGCTGGATCTGGCCGCGTTCGAAGGCAACCGCACACCCAGCCATGTAGAGGCGCCAAACCCAGGCCCGCCCCCGCCCGACCTCGGCGATGGCGTCGTCCCAGTTGTTCTCCAGGTTGTTAACCCAGTGACGAAG
>SHLQ01000122.1 GCA_004282895.1 Acidimicrobiales bacterium | reverse complement strand
CGACTGCACACAGCTTCCCGGCCGTGTCGTAGAGAGGCTGGTACTCGAGACGTACCAACTTCTCGTTCAAGGCGTTTCGAAGTTCAGAGACGAGGTAGAGCCGCCGCTCGAACGACGCGGCGAGATGCGACTCGTAGACCATCGACTCGCCCCGGCCCTTCTTCTTCACTCCGTGAAGGGCAAGGTCGGCGTGCGTCATTGCCTGGGCCGATGTGGTGCCATGGTGGGGGATGAGCGCAATTCCGATGCTCGCACTGACTGAGGCGTCGCCGGCCTTGGTGTTGAACACACCGGATGCGTTCGCGAATGCTCGCTGGACGAGCTCGTCGACGTTCGCTTCGATATCGGGATCGATTGCGGAGAGCAGAGCGAACTCATCGCCACCCAGTCGCGCCAGGAATTCACCTGGTAGCAGCGACTCCTTCAGGGAGGCGGCGATTCCGATGAGTAGCTCGTCGCCGGCTTTGTGCCCGAGGCCGTCGTTCACTTCCTTGAATCCGTCGAGATCGACGATCAGGAGCGCAAACGCAGATGCCTCTCCGTTCGTGATCTGTTCGAAGCGATCATCGAGTTCCTGAAGCAGGGCGGCTCGATTGGCAATGGAGGTGAGTGCATCGTTGTAGGCACGGCGTTCGAGCGACTGCTGAAGATCGGCGACCTTGGCCAGACCTCGTGCCAGGTATCCGATCTCGTCTCGACGCTCGGTGAGGTCGATCGATGGATCTTCGTCGTCGCCCGATCCGAGCACGTGGGCGACTTCGGTCAGTCGGTGTAGTGGCCGGAACGACCAGAACATAACGACGACGCAGACCATTGCCACCGTCACGAGGAGGATCACCATGGCCCAAAACGCGCGATCGGAAGCCTCACCATTGATGCGATAGAGGTCGTCGACCCAGCCGACATCCACGGCGAGAATTCCTGCGGGAGTGCTATCCGCCGCGAGAACGGGCGTGAGATACGCCAACCGCAGTCGACCAGCCACCGGAACCTCACCGACGAAGGGGACTCCCTGAGACACGGACGCATAGGCGGGATGCCCTTCCGAGATCAATCCTGGCTCGACCTGAGATCCGCCGACGCGTTCACCCTCGGGGGTGCGGAAGGTGGTGGAGAGCCGGTCGTACGAGCCCGTCTCGGCATTCAATCGAAAGAGGTTCGCTGCGCCCTGGTTTGTCGCCCCGATCACATCGAGCAGTTCGTCCCACGCCGGGTTGGGCGTGAGCAGTTCAGACGAATTGAACATGATCGATTGCGGAGATCCCAGGGCGTTCGAGGAGACGGATGCATCGTTGAACTGACGGTCCACGAGTGCTGCTGCGGCCCGCCCTGCCCGGTCTACGCGGATGGCCGTGCTGTCCGCGTTGGCCGACTGGATCTGTTGAAGCCCAAGAAACGCCAGTGTGCCGAGGGAAATGGCGGCAACGATGAGGAAATAGGCGGTCGTGCGCGCGGGAAACCACCATCCTGAGGGTCGGTCGTGCCGGCGCGCGTTCATGCCCCTCCTTGTCGGCCGCGCCACAGGGGAGGTGTAGGAGGGGTGAGAAAATGGGCCGAATGGACTACCTGACAGCGATATCGCTGCCGTCGAGTCAGGTGGAGACGAACTCGCGAAGCTGCCCGAAGTTTCGGCTCCACCGTCAAAAGGTGGGAGTTTTGAGCGGAGCTCGAAATCTCCCTTACTGAGCGAAGCGACGATCCTGAACGGCGGGAGTTTTGGCGTAGCCAAAACCTCCATGGAATGCGAAGCATTCCCGTGGGCGTTGAGGGACTTGAACCCCCGACCCTCTCGGTGTAAACGAGATGCTCTAGCCAACTGAGCTAAACGCCCGGGACCACACAGGGTAGCGCCGCTAGTCGGTGACGGGTCGCATGTCTGGAGGCATCGCGCCGGTGATGAACACCGAGCTGCCAACCTGGGTCGCGTCGTGACGCAGGAACAGCTCACCCGACATGTCCGGGATCGTCTCTGGCAGCTCGGCGAGGTCGAACCAGCCGACCTCAAGAATCTCTGAGGCCTGCGGTTGCAGATCGTCGGGGTCGATGCCGGGAGCAGGCATTGCCTCGTAGATGAAGTTGACGCGCTGCATGTTCGTCTCGACCACCACCAACGGCTCGCTGGTCAGTTCAATCGCCACGCCCGTCTCCTCCCGGGTCTCACGAATCGCGGCGTCGGCAGGGGACTCGCCTGCGTCCATCAGCCCGCCGGGCATGCCCCAGCGCCAGCGGTACGCGGCTTTGACGAGAAGAATCCGCCCGTCCTCGCGGACCACCCGGGCCTGCGAGCCCAGGGTGTAGCTGGGAGAGAGGGTCCGAACCGTGCGTTGACGAACGGGTTCGGGTAGCGCCCGGAAGAGGCGCATCACCGGGCGAGGTAGTGATGTCACGTTGTCAGGCTAGGCGTCTCAACCAACCAGCAGAAGAATGGTGACGAGCACGGCTGCAACCGCCACCGCGGCACCCGCGGCCAAGGCGGCAGCGCTGATTGCCTCTCTGATATGGCGGACCGGGTCAGCCAGATTCATCGGCTCCCGGATGCGTTCGAATTCCACGTACCCCAAGGTGCGGGCTGTCCCGTTCGTCACCGCGGCGTCGGTTGGGATCGGGGGTGGGCGCAGTGGCATGGGTTCCATCCACCGTCCGTCAACGTTGCGGGTCCATCCGGGGAGCGGCGGCGCTGACTCGGGCCACAGTTCGGGAGGATTCCATACGCCTTCGCGATCCATCCACCAGCCGGGACCACGACGCAGTTCGTCGATTGACACGTAGGAAACGGTACCGAACCGCGTTGAAAAAGAATAAAACGAATTGGCGTCAATCGCCGGTACGCACCACGTCGACGTTGTTGCCGTTGGCGTCCTGCAGGAAGACGGTATCGCCGCTGTTGTTCCAGATCGGGGGCTCGGGATCGCACCAGTACAGGTCGATGCGATCGTCGAAACGGTCGTCGAAACGGTCGTCGCTGCATCCGCTGTGCAGTCGTGCCGTCTGGCCGGGATCGAGCACGATCTCGTCGAACTCATATCGATGCCGCGTCGATTCGTCGCGAATGGCCCAGCCGGTCAGATCCGCCGATGTTGTGCCGTCGTTCGTGATCTCCACCCACTCACCGTTTGGGTTCGCGCGGTCGTCTCCGGGGGCGTCATCGGTGACGGCCGAGATTCGCACCATGGCCGATGTCGGCGAACCACAGGCATCAGGGGCCCAGAGCCCGAGTCCGGCGTCGATGGCGGCGGTCTCCGCGTCCTCGAAGGGCTCAGCATAGTTGTGATCGCTTTGTGCTCTGGCCACGGCATTCCCGGACGCGACGAGCTCGAGGTTCACAAAGGTCTGGTCCACGGTGAGAAATCCGAGGTGTCGACCGAACTCGTCGAACTCCGCTGGCCAGGGGCGAAGTGTGATCTCTCCGCTCGAAAGGAGTTCGGTCAACGCGGTCCGTGCTTCCGGCCCGCCGCACTCGTCGCCTTCGGGGGCGTTGATGCCGATGAGCCGCACCCGAAGTGAACCTTCCGGGCCGATCACGGAGAGGCTGTCGCCGTCCGCAATCCGGTCCACAGTGACCGTGATCCCTTCTTCGGATGGGAACACCGTTGAGATCTCCGCGTTTTGTCCGGTCGTGGCGGCGGGTGACACCTCGTCATCCGAAACATCGCTCGATGTGGTGGAGAGCCCACTGGTGCACGACGTCACGAGGAGCGTCAGAACACACACGTAACGCAGCAGAAACCCTTGGTATTCCAAGGTTTTGGTGTCTGACGTCACAGCGAAATCGGTCCCCTCATGGTCGAAGGGTACGTACAATAAGAACTACAGCGACGCATGGTCGTCGCCGCCAAAGATCTTTCCCCCAAGATCGAATAGGCGTATGAAGAACCCCGTCGTCTCCCCCCTTCGGCGGGGTTCTTCCAATTTTTGTCGAAGGTGTAGTCGCGCCGTCGCACCTCGCTGGCCGCCGAGTAGCTTTAGGGGCGATGCGCATCGTCTTCCGAACGCTTTTCGGGTTCGTGCAGCTGGTGGCGATTCTGCTTCTTGGCGGCACTGCACTCGCCTTCACCGCGGCCGCGGTCTCTCCGTCGTTGGCGGACATCTGGAGCGCCAAGACAACGTCAGCGGCGGACGTGGATCTGACGATTCTCGAGACCACCACGACCGTCTACGACAAGAACGGGCAGCTCATCGCGGAGCTGCGAGCGGAGATCGATCGCGAATACATCTCCCTCGATCAAATGAGCGACCAGGTCAAGGAGACGGTGTTGGCCGTCGAGGACGCCAACTTCTACACCCATGGCGGGGTCAACGTCACGGCCATCGTTCGAGCCGGTGTGACCAACCTCTCCGCTGGTGGAATTGAGCAGGGCGGCTCGACCATCACCCAGCAGTTGGTCAAACTCGGTGTGGTCGGTGACGAGCAAGTTCTCGAGCGCAAGCTGCCTGAGGCAGCGATTGCCATGCGGCTCGAAGACAAGATGACGAAGGACGAGATCCTCGAGCGATACATGAACGCCGCCTATTTCGGTGGCGGCGCCTACGGCGTGCAATCCGCCGCGGAGCTGTACTTCAACAAGGACGCGAGGTTTCTCACCTATGGGGAGTCAGCACTGCTCGCCGGGTTGATCTCGAACCCGAGCTTGTACGACCCGGTGTACCGGCCGACGAACGCGGCCAACCGTCGCAACACGGCGCTTGGTCGCCTGGTCGCCGAGGGGTTCATCACCCAGGAGGAGCGAGAGGAGTTGGCTGCGGCTCCAATTCCCCGGTACCGCCAACTCGAAGGAGAAGCGTTCCTCGACACCTACTTCGTGGAGGAGGTCCGTCGAAGCCTCCTCGACGATGTCCGCCTCGGTGCAACACCAACCGATCGGTTCAACACCGTCTATTACGGCGGGCTCGAGGTGTACACGACGTTCGATCCTGTCGCACAGTCCTTCGCCGAGAACGCCATGAACGCGGAGCTCCCCGAGAACCGATTGACGATCATCGGAGCACTGCTTTCGATGGAGCCGAACAGCGGCGCGATTCGAGCCATGATCGGTGGCCCGGGGTTCGAGAAGTTCGAATTCAATGTCTCCACCCAGAAGGGACGGCCGACCGGCTCATCGTTCAAACCGTTCGTTCTGGCCGCGGCGTTCGAGCAGCGAGGGATTGTGCCGAGCGACCAGGTCCTTTCAACCTCTCCTTGTGAGTTCGAGAATCCAAATGGATTCCCCAATCCCTATGAAGCCGGCGACTACGGCGACGCGCGTCGTACCGGCACCATGACCGTCCAGGAGCACACACTTCGGTCCACGAACTGTGGCTTTCTCCGGCTCGGGCAGATCGCCGGCCTGAACAACGTCGTGGACACCGCTCGAGCGATGGGCTTGCGCGAGTCCAATATCGAAGCGGTTATCTCGCTTCCGCTCGGGCCATACGACGTCACACCACTCGAGATGGCGACGGCGTACGGCACCCTGGCGAATGAGGGCATCAGCGTGCAGCCGTACATGATCGACCGGGTGACCCAACGCGGCGACACCCTCATCCAGCACGTGCCGGAACGCTCACGTGCGATCAGTACACAAACGGCTCGCCTCGTGACGGACATCCTCGAGAAGAACATCTCCTGTGCCGCTGGTCGATGCACCGGTCGCCGAGCTCGGATCGAAGGTCGCCAGGCCGCCGGCAAGACCGGTACCGGCCAGAACAACTACGACGCCTGGTTCGTCGGCTATACCCCACAGGTCGTCACCGCCGTCTGGATTGGTGGCCAGGACGGACAGATCCGTATGAAATACGACCGAAACAGCGAGGATTACACCCGGCAGGACTACATCAACGCGTTCGGCGAGTTCGCGGATGCCGGCGTAACCGGTGGGTCGATCCCCGCTGCGATCTGGGGTCGCTTCATGAACGACTTCATGGTTCCGCTACCCGTGGAGACATTCAACGAACCGGATCGCACCCGCTCGGGCAAGAAGCTCGCGCTCGTAGGCGAGACCTTGGACTCCGTGATCGTGCGAGTGAGCCCGTGTGGGTCGGAAGAAGCTGAGGTTGATATCGACGACGACGGGGATGTCGACAGCTGTCTGGATCTGGGTGGAATGAACATCCCTGACGAGGGGTGCCCGGCGCTCATGGAGCCTCGCGATACCAACGGCGACGGTGTTGTCGATCGGTGTGTCATCCGACCGCCACCGACCACCACGACCGAACCTCCTCCAACCACGGTGGCCCCAACGACGGTGGCTCCAACCACCGTGGCCCCAACAACGGTGGCACCGACGACTGCCACGCCGACGACGACCGCTGCTCCCACGACAACGGCGGCGCCGACGACTGCGCCTCCTGCTACAACGGCGGCCCCGACGACAACAACAGCGGCGCCTTAGGTGCTGCAGCGCTTCGCTGGCTAGCGTGGCCGCACATCATCGATGAGGAGCGTGGAATGTCGGACATGAGCGGGCTGCTCGAGGTACAACGACTCGACAACGTTCTCGACCAGTTGCGGTACAAACACGAACACCTGCCAGAGCGAGCTGAACTGGTTGCGTTGGCCGCGGATAGGACGAAACTCGACGCTGCCGCGGAGCGCACCGAGACACAGCGGGCGGAACTCCAACGGCGGGAACGTGAATTCGAGAACGAGGCGAACGATCTCGAGGAGAAGGCAGCGCGCCTCGAAGCCAAGCTCTACGACGGTTCGGTGACGAGTCCCAAAGAGGCGACGGCGCTCGGTGAGGAGATCAAACACCTCAAGGAACGCCAAGGCATGCTCGAAGAGCAAGGCATCGAGTTGCTGGTCGAGATGGATCCGCTCAACGACCAGATGGTCCAAGCCGAGGCCGCGCGGGGTGAGATGGAAGCCAAACAGGGAGCGTTGGAAACGGCGCTGGCCGCCGATGAAGCGGATCTGGAAGGCGCGATCGAGTCTGCGGTTTCCGAGCGGGCCGCAGCTGCAGCCACTGTCCCTGCAGACAGCGTGGAGTTGTACGAGAAGATGCGTATCACCTACGGCCCCGATGCCGTCGTCGAGTTCGATGCCGGTAAGGGAGGTGGATGTCCGGTCGCGATGTCGGCGGTCGAGCTCGACCGATGGAAGCATCTGCCATCGGGTACCGCCGAGCCGTGCGTCGACTGCGGTCGTATGGTCGTCAAGCTCGACTGAGCTGCCCGCATGTTCTTCTGGTTTCTTGGGCTCTCCTTTGGGCTCGTCCTGATCGTTTTTTCGTCGCCAGCGCTCGACTATCGGTTGGTGATGGCGGGCGCGGTGTTGCCCGTGGCCGAGGGTTTCGTCGGTGGGCCCTGGGTGCTGCATACCTTGCTCGGACCCACGGTCGTCCTGGCGGTCGTGATGCTGGCAACACAAGGGCGAAGGCTGGTGCGTCGACAATGGCTCGGGCTCCCGATCGGGCTCTTCATGCATCTCGTGCTTGACGCCACATGGTCGACGTCCAAGCTTTTCTGGTGGCCGTTTCTTGGTGTGAGCGATGTGCTTGGGCAAGGTGACCTTCCCGAGTTCGGCCGCAATGGCGTGGTCGTGTTGGTGCTGGAGGCCGTTGGCCTTGCCGTCTTGTGGTTTCTTGTGCAGCGACTGGAGCTCCGTGGCGAAGGACGGGATCAGTTCGTGTCCACCGGCCAACTGCTCCGGAAGTTCATGGACTGATGGCGTCTCCAACTCGGGCGTTCCGGACCGCTGACGGAACCAACGCCGGTGCGTTTGGGCCAACCGAATGGGTTCTTTTGCTCGGAGCGTCGGCCGTTTGGGGATCGTCCTTCCTGTGGATCGCGATCGGGCTCGACTCTCTGCATCCCGCCGTGATTGCGCTCGCCCGCACCTCGTTGGGAGCTATGGCTCTGCAGTTCTTCCCCCACGCGCGTCGGCGAATCGGCCGGGACGCGTGGGTGGCGATCCTGATCGTCGCCATGACCGGCAATGTCGCGCCCGCACTTCTGTTCGGGTTCGCGGAACAGCGCATCTCCTCATCCGTCGCCGGCATGATTCAAGCGGCAACACCGCTCATGGTGCTGACCTTGGCGATAATCCTCCAACGAAAGAGTCCCGGTCCCATGCAGGTCGTCGGGCTGTTCGTTGGCTTCGGGGGTGCAATTCTCCTTGCGTCCCCCAGCCTCGGCGGCGCGGACGCCGAGCGAGTTGGCGTGCTCCTCGTCCTTATTGCGGTCGTCGGCTATGCCATCAGTTCGAACCTCACGGTGCCGCTCGCCCAGGAGCACGGCAGCACCACGTTGATTGCCTGGGCCCTGGTTGTCAGTTCGGTCATTCTGCTGCCGTACGGACTGTGGGGCCTGACCGAGTCGACGTTCGAATGGCCCTCGGTCATCGCCGTCGTCATCCTCGGCATATTCGGTACCGGCCTCGCTCGAATGGCGTTCGCCATGTTGCTCAGCCGAGCCGGCGCACCCCGCAGCGCCATGGTCAGCTACTTCGTTCCCATCGTTGCGGTGATTCTCGGCGTGACATTTCGCGACGATTCGATCGGCGCTACCGAGCTGGTCGGTCTTGCGGTCGTGCTCGTTGCGGCCCGGATGATCAGCAGGGCGGAACGCCGCCCCGCGTAGGGTTGGCGTGATGCATCACTACGGACCGGCAACAAACAAGCTGGCACGCGCAGTCATGGACTACGCACTGGCGCGAATTCGTATGGATCCGCCCCCTCTAGATGGCCCGCGCCATGCCGACGAGTTGGAGCGAACCGCAGGACCGACGATCACCGAGGACGGAATCGGTGGCGTCGAGGCTCTGCGGGTGTTCGGTGATGTCCTCGCGCCCGCCACCATTTCCGTCGACCATCCCACGTACTTGTCGTTCGTCCCAGCGGCGCCGACCGAAACGTCGATTCTTGCTGACCTCCTGGTTGGAGCGAGCTCGATCTTCGGCGGAACGTGGCTCGAAGGTGCCGGCGCCGTACACGCGGAGAACGAGGCGTTGGATTTCATCGCGGACCTGGTCGGTCTCCCCGATTCGGCTGGTGGGGTGTTCGTGACCGGCGGAACATCCGGAAATCTCTCCGCGCTGGTGGCGGCCCGCCATACCGCGATCGCGAAGCGGGGGCGTCCGCCCGGCCGGTTCTCGCTGATCGCGTCGAGAGAATCACACTCGTCGGTCGCATCGGCAGCGGCCGTGATGGACATCGATATCGTCTCCGCAGCCATTGACGATCAACGGCGACTCACTGGCGATGCGGTGCGAACAGCCTTGGACGGGATGTCGCCTGAGGATCGAGAGGGCGTCTTCGCGGTTGTTGCCACGGCCGGCACAACCAACATGGGGGTCGTCGATGACCTCGTTGGTCTGGCTGAGGTGTGCGCCGAGAATGACCTTTGGTTTCATGTGGACGGTGCTTACGGCGGGGCGGCATTGTTGTCGCCGCGCACCCGAGGGTTGTTCGATGGGGTGGAACACGCCGACAGCTTCATCGTCGACCCGCACAAATGGCTCTTCGCTCCGTACGACAGTTGCGCCTTGCTGTACCGGGATCCGGACCTCGCGGCCGCGGCGCACACGCAGAAGGCCGGCTACCTCGACGTATTGGAGCACGAGCGCAGCCCCAGCGATCTTGCCCATCATCTGACTCGCCGGGCGCGCGGGCTGCCGTTCTGGTTTTCGTTGGCCACACATGGCGTCAAGGCGTATCGGGAGGCCGTCGAGTCCAGCCTCTCCCTGGCCGAAGCGACGCGCTCGATCATCGCTGATCACGAGGACCTCGAGCTGCTGGAACCCACTGGCCTGTCGGTCGTCGTCTTCCGCCGAATTGGCTGGGACAAATCGGCGTATCAGGAGTGGTCAGATCGACTGTTGCGTCAGGGCCTGGCGTTCGTGACCCCGACGAAGGTTGATGGCGAGACCGTTCTTCGATTCTGTTTCATCAATCCCCGCACGACCGAACATCACGTCGAGCTGATTCTGTCGACGCTCTAGGGAGATTCGCTGTATGAGCAAACCGTT
>SHLQ01000015.1 GCA_004282895.1 Acidimicrobiales bacterium | reverse complement strand
GATCTGTCCGGGGTACGTCGACACGCCGATGCTTCAGCAGTTCTTCCCCGACGGCACCGACGCCGAGGACGTCCGCGCCGCGGCCCGTGAGATTCATCCCCTGCGCACCATGGGCACTGGCACCGATATGGCCAACCTCGTGAACTGGCTGGCATCGGACGAGGCCCGTTATGCCAGCGGCCAACTCTGGGTGCTGGACGGCGGACTGACCGCTCAGGTCCAACAGATGAGGCTCTGAGCAGTGACCGTGGCCATCGATACGACCTCCGCCGATGAACGGATTCTCGACGCGACGTTGACCGTCCTGGCTCGCGACGGCGTCGCGGGTGTGAGCATGCGGGCCGTAGCTCGTGAGGCCGGAGTGGCCGTGGGCTTGGCCAACTACCACTTCGACAACAAGACGTCCCTGATTTCTGCGGCGCTCAGGCGCATCGGCGAACAGGACGCCATGCTCGTGGCTCCGGCCAATGAAGGAGAGGACCCGGCGGAGCATCTTCGTCAGAGTCTGCGGCGGGCGCTCGACCCCGCGTTTCTGGCCCGCGACTACCTGAGCCTTCGACTTCAGCTGTGGTCGCTTGCCGGCGTCGATTCCCAGTTTGCGGACATCAATCGCGCCGCCCAAAAGCGTTATCTCGCTGGCCTCGCCGACCTCATCCAGGCCGCACGAACGGAGCTCGGGCGAACTGAAGTCGAACAACGCGCCGCCGACATCCTCATCGAACAGAACGGCGTGTGGCTCACGGCGATTCTGATCACCGACCCGAACGCCGTCGATCGGGCGATCGACCGCTGCAATCAGCTCGCGTTCGACTGAGGGATCGCAGAGCGTCTGGTCCGGCCCAGCCACGTCAGTAGCAACGCGATCGCCGTGGCCGCTCCAGCAATGAGCGCGCCGTAGAGGTTGGCCCACATCGCCCCGAAGGCGTCGCCGACGGCACCGGTGATTGGTCCGCCAATGGGGGTCGAGCCGAGGAACAGCACCGACATCAATGCCATGATGCGGCTGCGCATGCCATCGTCAGTCTTCTGTTGGACAAGAATTGTGCTGGCGTTGTTGAGCGAAGTTGCGGCAAGCCCCAAAGGGATCACCAGCAGGAATGTCGCCACTGACTGAGTCGAGAGTGCGACCCCAGCGAGCGACAAGCTCAGCAGGATCGCGGAGCCATACATCCAGCGACTCCGGACGATTGTCAATCGAGCGATCATCAACGATCCGAATACGTTGCCGATGCTCATCGCCGAAAGCAGCCATCCGAACAACGACTCGTCCTCCATGAGCCGCTCGGTGACCAGCAGCGGGAAGCCCACGAGATGGTTGTAGGCAAAGGTCGCGATAACGGCGAAGAGGATGACCGTGATGCGCAGTTCGGGCACAGACCAGACTTCACGAAGGCCGTCGCGAACGGGCGTCCGCGATTGCGGCGCGCGTGCAAGGGGATGAAACCGGCTCTCGTCCATTCTTCTCATTGCGAAGAGAAACGCCAGATACGTGACCCCATTGAGCAGGAACACCCAGCCCGGTCCAGCTACGGCGACAAGAATTGCCGCCATCGCGGGTCCGAACATGCGGGCGCCGGTGATCACCGACGTCGCAAGCGACAGGACGTTCGCCAATCGATCCGCAGTTACGAGCTCGGTTGAGAACGTGCGGCGCGACGGGCCGTCGAAGGCATTCAACAAACCGAACACGATGGTGAGCCCGTAGACGAGAGGAATGGTCGCGGCACCGGAGAACGTGACGATGGCAAGCACCAGCGCCTGCACACCCATTGCCGCCTGCAGCGCCATGATGAGCCGGTGGCGGTCGCTCCGATCGGCGACAGCACCGGCATACAGGCCGATGAGCAGTGTCGGAAGGAACTGGCATGCCGTGACGATGCCGAGTTCGAGGCCACCGCCGCCAAGTTCGCGGACCAGCAGGATGACAGCCGTGAGTTGCGCCCAGGTGCCGATGCTCGAGATCGCCAGTCCGCCGAAGAACACTCGGACGTTGCGCTCCTGAAACGAGCGCAGCGGGTTTGTGTCTTTCACGTTCGGATCAACCAGCTTTCGTAGACACAATTGTGGACAAGACTAGGGTGTGCCGGTGACGTTCTGGGAAGCGATCCTGCTGGTTGTCGGCGGCACATTCGCAGGCGTCATCAATTCGGTGGCGGGCGGCGGATCCACGTTGACGGTCCCGCTGCTCGTATTGGCCGGTGTTCCAGGGAACAGCGCCAACGGGTCCAACCGCGTCGGCGTGTTGACCTCGAACGCCGCAGCTGCGACATCGTTCCGGCGACTTGGTGTCGATGGGCTGGCTTCGGCCATTCCGATTCTTGCGCCGGTGGTGGCCGGCTCGCTGGTCGGTTCGTTGGCCATCAGCCGGTTAACCGACGAGACCTTCGAGACCGTGTTTGGCCTTCTGATGATCCCGTTGATCATCATGTCGATCCGCAAGCCGAAGTTCCGGACCGACGGAGGTACGTGGAGCCGACCGGTCACCATTCTCGTGTTCTTCGGCATCGGGATCTACGGCGGAGCGGTGCAAGCGGGGGTCGGGCTCGTCCTACTCGCTGCCCTAACTCGAGCCGGCTTCGATCTGGTTGTCGCCAACAGCATCAAGGTGATCATCACGTTCACCGTCACCTGTATCGCGCTGCCGGTCTTCATCCTGCAGGGCAAGATCGTCTGGCTGCCCGCGCTCATCCTCGCTGTGGGCTTGACTGCTGGTGGGTGGCTTGGTGCACACGTGGCCGTGCGCGGGGGAGAGAAGCTGATCCGCATCGTCATGGTGTGTGCGTCGATACTGCTGGCGGCGAAGCTGCTCGGTGCGTTCGACTAGAACAAGATCGTGACCATAGACGCAACAGTCGGATTCCTTCATCCCGGAGCGATGGGATCCGTCGTTGCCGCCCAGTGTCGTGCGCAAACCCGACTGTGGGTGGACGCCGGCAGATCCGAAGCAAGTGCTGAACGGGCTGCAGCGGCTGGACTTCTCCCCGTTTCCACGCTTGATGAGCTCGCGGAGCAGGCGAACGTGATCGTGTCGGTTTGTCCGCCGTCTGCCGCGGGCGATGTCGCCGCGCGGGTCGCTCACGCGGGATTCACAGGGATCTACGTTGATGCGAATGCGATTGCGCCGGATGGTGCGCGTGCGATCGGAGAGCGGTTCGAGCAGTTCGTGGATGCGTCGATTGTCGGTCTTCCGCCCACGAGCCCGGGTACGACCCGCCTCTACCTGAGCGGACCGCAGGACCTCACCACCCAGGTGCAGGCTTTGTGGGATGGCTCATTGTTCGACGCTCGGACGATCGGTGAATCGATCGGCGCGGCGTCGGCGCTGAAGATGGCCTACGCGGGTTGGACCAAAGGTTCGATGGCGCTGTTGTTGAACATGGCGGCGCTGGCGGAGGCGGAGGAAGTCTCCGAGGCGCTTCGTGCCGAATGGGAGATGAGCATCCCGGATCTGCTCCCGCGTCTCGAGCGCGGCGGCCGGGGGGCGGCCAAGAAGGCCTGGCGGTTCAGCGGTGAGATGCGGGAAATCGCCGCGACCCTTGCCGCCGCTGGTTTGCCCGATGGGTTTCACCTGAGCGCGCAGGAGATCTATGAGCAACTGGCGGTATTCAAGGATGTCGACCCGACCGTCGCCGAGGTGTTGTCACAATTGCTCGCTTCGGATCAGTAGCCGCGGCGGCGAGCTATCGCTGGAGCGCTGGCGCCTTCTCGAACTGTATGACGCCGTCGTCGACCGGGCCCTTGCGGAGCGCCTTCTTGTCATCGAGGTAACGCTGCGTGTTCAGCCACGGTGCCCGATCACCCTGCTTCGGCAACAGCGGCATCATGCGCTGCATGTAGCCCGCGGGGAAATCGTCGATCCACGGTCGCGGTGTCATACCCGCATCCTCTCCACGTAGACGTGGCGTGCAGGTGGTGCTGCCGGTCTCCGACATGTGGTTCAGGATGCGACACAGGTACTCGCAGTTGAGGTCGACTCGCAGTGTCCACGAGGCGTTGACGTAACCAAACGTCGACATGAGGTTCGGAACGTCTGAGTATGCCATGCCCTTGTAGGTCCAGGTCTTGGAGAAGTCGACGGGTGCGCCATCGACCACGAAATCCATCTCGCCGAGGGTCACAAGCTGCAACCCCGTGGCGGTGATGATGATGTCCGCCTCGAGCTCAGCACCCGACTCCAACCGGATTCCGGTCTCGGTGAAGCTCTCGATGTGGTCGGTCACGATCGATGCGTCACCGGACTTCACGGCGTTGAAGAAGTCGCTATCTGGCACGAGGCACAGCCGTTGGTCCCACGGGTCGTACGTCGGCGTGAAGTGGGTATCGACGTCGTAGTCCGGCCCCATCTCCTTGCGCACGAGGTCCAAGAAGTACTTCCGGACGGCATCCGGATCCGACCTGGTCTTTCGGTACACCATGTCCTGGCGGCGGATGTTCTTCCACCGTGTCGCGGCATAGGCCCACTTCTCCGGTAGAAATCGGCGCAGCCGGTTGGCCAGGGCATCCTCCGCCGGCCGCGAGATCATGTACGTCGGTGATCGTTGCAGCATCGTCACGTGTTTCGCCTCTGGCGCCATGGCTGGAACTATGGTCACCGCTGTTGCTCCAGATCCGATCACGATCACGTTCTTGTCGCGGTAGTCGAGGTCCTCTGGCCACTTCTGCGGATGGATGATTGGCCCGGTGAACCGCTCGCTGCCTGGAAAATCTGGTTCATACCCGGCTTTGTAGCTGTAGTAACCGGAGCACATGAAGAGAAAGTTGCAGGTATGGACGACCGATTCGCCGGTGTCCGTCTGCGTCGATGTGACCGTCCATGTGGCGCTGTCTGACGACCACTCGGCAGTGGCCACCTGGTGGTTGAACCGGATGTGTTTGTCCACGCCGTACTCGGCCGCGGTCTCGCGGAGGTATTTCAGGATCGAGGGGCCGTCTGCGATTGCCTTCTGTTCCGTCCACGGCTTGAAGCTGTAACCGAGCGTGTGCATGTCGCTGTCCGACCGGATGCCGGGATAGCGGAACAGATCCCATGTGCCGCCAAGGTCGGCTCGGCCTTCGAGGATCGTGTAGCTGCGGTCGGGGGAGTTCTTGCCCAGGTAGTAGCCGGCGCCGATGCCGGTGATGCCTGCGCCGACGATGAGGACATCAGTGTGGGTCGGTTCAGTCGGCATGTCCACGCCTTGGTCGCTGCAGCATAAGTACGTTGTACTGCATCGAGGAAGGGAGAACGCAATGCACGATGAGCACGTGACCACAAAACGTCCGAACATCGTCTTCGTCTTCTTTGACAACCTCGGATATGGGGAGCTCGGCGTCTACGGCGGCGGCATCGTCCGAGGCGCCCCGACGCCACGAATCGACGCGCTTGCAGCCGAAGGCATGCGGCTCACCAACATGAACATGGAAGCGCAGTGCACGCCGTCGCGCTCGGCGGCGATGACCGGACGGATCCCGCTCCGATCCGGAACGACGACCATCCCCGTGCCAGGTCAGCCGGATGGGCTCGTCACGTGGGAGCGAACGATCGCCGAGGTGTTGAAGGACGCCGGGTACGCGACCGCACATTTCGGCAAATGGCACTTGGGCCACGCGCCTGAGCGTCACCCGAATGCCCGCGGATTCGATGAGTGGTGGGGTCTGCTCGGAACCCACGACACATCGCTGTGGGAGGACGCGTCCGGTTACGACGCTTCGGTTGTGCCCGCAGACGAGCTGTGGGAGGGCACGGCAGGATCAGCGAGCACATCGCTCGGCGACTACGGAACCGAACAACGGCGCTTCTTCGATGAGGAGGTCTTCGCGCGGACGGAGGACTTCGTCCGACGCTCGGTCGCCGCGGACACACCGTTCTTCGCGTATCTGCCCACGGCATTTCCGCACTTCCCGACGCTTCCTCATCCTGACTTCGTCGGCGCCTCCGGCAACGGTGATTTCGCGGACGCGTTCGTCGAGCTCGACCACCGCGTCGGCGCCCTTCTCGACCTATTGGACGAACTCTCGATCGCCGATGAGACCGTGGTTGTCGTGACCTCCGACAACGGCGCCGAGGATGTTCTGCCCTGGCGAGGCTGGACCGGTCCGTGGGCCGGCTCGTACTTCACGGCAATGGAAGGGTCGTTGCGGGTGCCGTTCATCGTCCGTTGGCCCGGGCACGTTGCAGAGGGCACGGTGAGCAATGAGATATGTCATGCAGTTGACCTGTTCACGACCCTCGCCTCGCTCGCTGGAGCAGAGGTCCCCGCCGACCGGCCCATCGATGGAGTCGATCTGGTGCCCTTCCTCACCGGCACATCGTCGAAGTCCGGACGGGAGTCGGTGCTGTGTTTCGTTGGCGACAAGCTCCATGCGGTGAAGTGGCGCGATTGGAAACTGCATCTCATCTGGCAGGAGTACATGCTTGATCCCGCGGTGCAGCTCGGCGTCCCAAGGTTGTTCAATCTGCTCGAGGACCCGAGAGAACGCAACGATGTGTTCCTCCCGTGGAACACGTGGGTTCGCCGCCCGGTATTGGCAGCCATGGCTGACTTCTGGGACAGCACGGAGGAGCACCCGCTTATCGCAACCGGCACTTCTGATCCGTACGCGCCGCCGTCAGGCTGATTGCGTCACGGCTCTACGATGGCTGCTGTTGTGAACCGGGTGAGACTCGCGAACAGCTTCTGCACCAGGTCGCGATCTCCGGAAATCTCTGCGGCGCTGAGCGCCGACGCGTCATCCATGGCGGCCCCGAGCGTGGCCCGGTCGGCACGAACCGAAGCCACAGCGTCGTCGTCGATTACGTCGGCTCGATGGTGAATCGCTGATCGGCCAACACCGAGGACGTGGTTCTCCTCGAGGTCGGTGAAGTGCACGTTGATCGTGATCGGTCCGGCGGTGAAAGCGGAGGGGTCGAACCGAATGCCCAGGATGTCGAAGATGTGCGAGGCGTGCATGGCGTGGGCCATGCCGTGTGCGGGAACGCCGCCGAGCTCGGGTGTTCCCTCCCGTAATTCCTGCGCGCCCATCAGGTAGGCGTTTCGCCATGTGGCGGCCTCTGACTGATATCCGAGTTGTTCGAGCGCATCCGCCTGAAGCTCGCGGGCGGCGACGTTCCCCGGGTCCGCGAAGACGACATGGTTCACCACCTGGGCGACCCAGCGGTACTCACCCCGCTCGAAGTATTCGCGGGCCTTCGTCAGCACGGCGTCCGCGCCACCCATGAACTCCACGTAGTGCTCACCGGACTCCACGGGAGGAAGCGGGTTGAGGTTGGCCGGATTGCCGTCGTACCAGCCCAGGTACTTGTTGTAGACGGACTTGACGTTGTGGGAAACCGTTCCGTAGTACCCCCGCACGTGGGACTGGTCGAATTCCGCTGGCAGTTCAAGTTCCTCCGCGATCTCCGTGGGGCCGTGACCCTGGTTCGCCAGCCGCATCGTCTGATCGTGGATCCAGCGATAGACGTCGCGTTGCATCGTCAGGAAGCTCCGTACGTCGTCGGTGCCGAATCTTGGCCAGTGGTGGCTGGCGAACATGATGTCCGTGTCGTCCGCCCACAACTCCATGGCCTCGTGGATGTACTTGGACCACGCCAGCGCGTTGCGGGTCTGAGCGCCCCGGATGGGGTAGAGCTGATGCATCGTGTGGGTGCAGTTCTCCGCCATACACAGCAACCGCTTCTCGGGGAAGAAGAAGTCCATCTCGGCCGGCGCCTCCGCGTCCGGAGTGTTCTGGAAAATGACACGGAGGCCACTCAATTCGAGCTCGGCCCCGGTTTCGGAGATCGTTTCGGTCGGCGCCAACAGGTCCGAGGGTGCGATGGCCCGGGCGGAACCGAGCCCGCAGTCGACGTGACCGAGTGGGCCGGTCGGCAACAGCGGGCCGAACTGGTACGCGGCTCGCCGCCTCATGATGGTTCCGCCAATCGCAAACTCACTCACGACTTCCTCGAGGAAACCGTCAGGAGCGATGATCCGGACGTCGCCGCGGTCGACCGCCTCCTGGCTGGTCACGCCGAGAATTCCGCCGTAGTGATCGACGTGACTGTGGGTGTAGATGACCGAGGTGACAGGGCGTTCTCCCAGCGTCTGGTTGGCGAGATCCAGTGCTGCCTTGGCGACCGGTGCGACCGTGAGGGGGTCAATGACGAGCCATCCTCCGTCTGCTCCGGCCATGAACGTGATGTTGGAAACGTCGTATCCGCGGACTTGCCAAACTCCCTCCGCGACCTCGAACAGGCCATGTTGCACATTGAGCCGCGCCTGACGCCACAAACCAGGGTGCACGGAGTCGGGCGCGCGCTCGGAGTCGCTCACGAAATCGTGTTCTCCGACGTCGAACACGACCTGACCGTCGGAGGTCATGACGCGGGGAGGGTCGAGCTGTGCGATCAGGCCCCGAGTCGCTCTCTCGGTATCGCCAGGATCATCGAAGGAGATCGATGCGGCGGTGTTGGCGGCGATTGTGTGTTTCGACGGCGTGTTCGGGGCAGAAGGCATACGCATCATTAGCAAACCAGAAGTGTTCGGACGTAGTTCCGCCGGCTGATTCTTCTGCTCCACGACCGGCCCTGTGGTAGGCACATAGCTGTGCCGAATGGGCTGAAGTGAAATCCGCGGACATCGTCTTCCGTAATGGTCTGATACTGGGCTCGGCTGTCGGCGACACCGCACCGGAGGTCGTGGCCATCACCGGCAATCGGATCGCTGCTGTTGGAGGCGACGAGGTCCTCGACGTGATCGGCCCGTCGACCGAGGTGGTCGATCTGGAGGGCCGAACCCTGCTTCCTGGGATCAACGATGGCCACCTCCACATCGGAGGCTTCTCGCAGAGCCGCCCGCCGGCTGCACTCGACGTGTCGCCGGCCACCTGTCCGACCGTGCGGGCGGTGGCTGAAGCCATCGCCGAACGGGCAGCAGTTCTGGAATCAGGGGAGTGGATCCGTGGTCGAGGGTGGGTAGGGGCGGCGCTGAGCGATCTTCCCGGCACCGAACCGTGGGCGGGCCTGATCGACGAGGTCGCACCAGTGAACCCGGTCCTTCTCACCGACTTCAGTGGCCATGCGATCTGGGTCAATAGCGCGGCGATGCGAGCGGCCGCTGTAACCCGCGACTCGGTGGTTCCCACCGCTGGTCTCGCCCGGCGCGATCCCGATGGCGAGTACACGGGCCTGTTCGTCGACGCCGCCCAGGCAATGATCACCGACCACGTTCCGCCCACGACCGACGCCGAGTTGGAAGAGGCCGTGCGGGCGGGCTTGGCTGAACTTCACCGCAACGGGATCACGTCCATCACCGACGCCGCTCTCAATCCGCTGCCGGGCAACGAGGACACCCTCGGTGGCTTTCGGGTGTTCGACCTTCTGCGTCGCATATGTGGGCGCCACGATGTGCCGATGCGTACGAACGTCCTGGTCACGTTCAGTTCGCTTGGCTCGACGATGCTCGACGACACGCGCGCCGGTCTCGACGAGTGGGAACGGCCCGAGTCCGACCCGGAGTGGTTCAACGTCCGCGGGCTCAAGGTATTCGCCGATGGGGTGCCACCGAGTTGCACCGCGTGGGTCTCCCACACGTATCCCGACGGAAGTCATGGCTGCCTCACCGTGGGCGGCGACACCGATGCTGATCGCGCCGACGAGCTCGCTCAGATCATCCGGACGGGGCACGATCGAGGAATGCAGGTCGGCGTACACGCCACCGGCGACCTCACCGTCGAAGCTGTACTGGACGGGTTTGCTGGAGTGCTCGCCAATGAGAATGCCCACCGCCACTACATCATCCATGGTCCGTTGGCGACGGCGACACACCTCGAACGGGCCGGCCAGCTCAGCGTGGGCTTCAACGTGCAGCCATCCCTCAAGTCCACCTCGGCCCGTGCGATCGAGGCCATGTTCGGACGAGAGCTGAGCGACTGGCAATGGCCGCTGCGGTCGATGATCGACAGCGGCGGGGTCATGGCGGCGAGCTCGGACGCGCCGGTGTGTGAACCCAACTGGCGCCATGGTGTGGCTGGAGCGGTGCTTCGGGAGACGGCCGACGGTGAAGTCTTCGGGGCCGACCAGCGCATCCACGTGGAGGAGGCCGTGCACGCCTACACCGCCGCCGGCGCTTGGCAGGACGACGCCGAATCGTGGAAGGGGACGATTGCGCCGGGTATGGCTGCTGACTTGTGTGTGGTCGACGCCCGGCTGTCGACCGATGACCCACGTACGTTTGCGGACAGCGAGGTCTCACTCACGATGGTCGACGGGATCACCGTCCACGATTCGCAGCGCTGACTTGTGAGCGCGCCCAACACGACAGCGACCACCCGTTTCGGCACCCTCGGTGAGCGGGAGTTCGTGTTGTTCATGGCGCTCACCAGCGCCATGTCAGCGCTCGCCATCGACACGATCATCCCTGCGTTTGGTGCCATGCGGACGGCCTTCGACCTCGAGCCGGATTCAACCCGACTCTCGTTGACGATCACGGTGTTCTTCATCGGCACCGGGCTCGGCTACTTCATCTTCGGTCCCCTCGCCGACAGCCTCGGTCGTCGCCGAGTGCTCGAGCTGAGCCTTGCGCTTTATGGAGCCGGTGCGCTCATTGCCGCGCTGGCCCCCACCCTGGAGGTCGTCTACCTCGGTCGGTTCATCTGGGGCTTCGCCGCGGCGGGCCCTCGAATCTTGTCGCAGGCGATTGTGCGGGATCGTTATCGAGGTCAGGAGCTGGCGCGGGTAATGACCCTTATCCAGATCTTCTTCTACCTTGCGCCCATCGCGGGCCCGATCGTGGGACGCGGCGTTCTCGAGATCGGGTCATGGCGGTGGGTGTTCGCCTTCGGCACCATGACTGCCGTGGCGCTGGCGGCGTGGGCACTGCGGTTGCCGGAGACGTTGCCGCCCGAGCATCGTCGACCGTTGGCGCTGCACTCGACCGTGAGTGGACTGGCGCTCGCAATGCGTCATCCCGTGACCGGGTCGTACGCGCTTGCAATCGCCGTGGGTTTCGGCGCCTTCTATTCGTTTCTCGGGAGTTCCGAGCTCATCCTCGATGAGATCTTCGGTCGCCCCGAGTGGTTCGTCCCGTTCTTTGTGGCGATGGGCGTTCTGATGGGCGGCGTGGCTTTCACCACCAATAGAGCGCTCCGACGCGTTGCTGCCGCCAATTGGGCGCTCGGCGCCGGCGGGGCTTTCCTCGTCCTGTCGCTTGTGCTGTTGGGGCTGGGAATCGTCACCGACGGCGTGCCGGACATCTGGGCTTTCCTCGTGGTCTACGCCGCGGCCAACATGGCCCACGCCGGCATGTTCCCGACCGCGACGAGCCTGGCGCTCGATCCGATGGGAGCGCTCGCCGGCACGGCGGCTGCGGCGATCGGTGCCACCATCTCCATTCTTGGAGCGTTGCTCGCCGCACCGCTCGACCGTGCTGTTGCAGGGTCGATCACTCCCGTGGCTGTCGGCTACGTCGTCTACGCCGGCATCGGGCTTCTCCTTCAGCTCCGGGGTCGCCGGTCAATGGAGCTGGCCCATGAACAGGAACTACGGTGAGCGAGATGATCGACAACGATGGGATCCGTCTGGCGCTTTCGGTTGAGGGGGACGGCCCCGATCTGCTGTTCGTCCACGGGCTCGGCAGTGCGCAGCTGTTGTGGCGACCGCTGATTGCAGCGCTGCGTGATCGGTATCGATGCTGGAACCTTGACCTGCGTGGACATGGCGCCTCCGATCGTGCACCGGGCTACAACTATGCCGGATACACATCCGACGTGGCCGCCGCCCTCGACCACATCGGCGCCCCGACCATCGGGATCGGGCACTCCCTCGGCGGAGGGTCACTCACCCGCGCGGCCGCAGCCGGCCACCCGAACCTGTCGGCCTTGTACGCGATCGATTCGGCGATATTGCGGCGCGAGCGAGCACCGGGCACGCTTCGGATCTTCGAAACCCAGTTGAAGATGCTCCGCGAGTTCCAGCCGGAGAATCGGCCGGTCGACGACTACGAGGCCGTGCTGGCCGCGGCGCCTTATCGGGCCGGAGGTACGAACCGGGACCACATGATTCCCGAACAACTACGCGGTCGAGCCGAGTCACTGTCCCAGCTCGATCCCGAATGTTTGGAGGCCGTCGTCGAAGGGAAAATGACGGGTGACTTCGTTGCGCCGGACATCGCCATACCTATGCGTGTTCTGGCCGCCGATCCAGAGCTCGGTGCCTCGTTCCGACCCGAATGGCACGACGAACTCCGCCGACATGCCCCACAAGCGACAACCAGAACGCTCGAAGGCGTGGGCCACCAGATGCTGATGATGCAGGGCTTTGACGACGTTGTTCGCGCTGATCTCGAGGATTGGCTGGCGACGCTCACCTGACGTCAGTGGGCGTGGATGGTCGAAGGCTCGCCACCAGGGCGGGTCTCGCCAATGAGGATGATCATGGCAGCCAGCCCTGCGACCGTCACGCCCGCCAGGACGATGGCGGCGACGCTCAGTCCCAGCGACTCTCCGAGGACACCGACCAGAAACGGTCCGACAAGTCGGCCGATGTCGCTGAGCGCCCCGAAGCGACCGAGAAACGGTCCTTCGAAGCCGGTGGGTGCGAGGTCCGTGCCGATGGTCAGCAACAGTCCTGCGCTGAAACCGTTGCCGAGCCCGAGAACCGCAGCGGCGATCGCGACGACCCAAGCGGAGTCGGCGACTGCGAGCACAACAAAGCCGGAGGCCATGAGGGTGAAGGTCGGAATGATCGTCGCCATACGTCCACGCCTGTCCATGACAAGACCTGAAATCGGTGAGACCAGCACGTCCGTGGCTGACGTGAGTCCGATGAGGAGTCCGATTTGGGAGGCCGACAGATCAAGCTCCAATCCGAACAACGGCAGCAGCAGCATGCGGCCGGCGCGAGCGGCGTTGAAGAGGATCGGGCCCATGCTGTAGCGAGCCATCCTTGCTAGTGGCATACCCGCTCCGCCAGATCGTTGCTGGGCGACCGGCTGAACGCTCAGCCTGCCGGCGGCGAGGAGCAGGGCCGCGGAGACGATCACCGGTAGGGCGAAACTCCACTGCGGTCGCAAGCGCTCCCAGGCAATCCCAACGAGAACGGGAGCGACGAGCATCATTGTTCGATTTGTGGCTCCTTGGAGGCCGTGTACGCGGCCGCGATGCGTTTCTGCGACCCGATTTCTGACCACGAGTTGGCTCCCGACGCGAATGGCCGAGGTTGCGACTCCGACGGTCGCATGGAGTATCAGAAGTGGTGCCAGTCCCTCGAACACGCCGATCAGGAGGACGGAGATGCCCATCGTGACCAAGCCGGCGCGCAGAAGTCTCACTGCACCAAATCGACCCGCGGCGCGCCCGATCGCCTCGGCACTGAGGAAACCGCCGACTCCAGCGGCTGCGACGACCGCCGATATCGAGTCGATGCCGAAACCCAATTCGACCATCCGGAGTGGGATCAGAACGATGAGTGTCGCGATGAGCACCGTGAAGCCGGTCCAGGCGGCGAGAACAAATCGGATGGCATTGCGCGGAGTGGTGTCCGAGACGGCCCCCTCAGTCAACGGTCAGCTCGACTGCCTCGACTTCGTCGAGCACGTCGCTGATGATCACTGTGGCGCCAGCGTCTGCGAATTGCTGGGCTTCGACGGCCCCCATGCCCTTGGCCCCGCCGGTGATCAGGGCGACCTTGCCATCGAGTCGGTTCATCGTCTCACCCCTGGTTCTTTTGAGCGAACGCGCGGCCGACGGAAGAATGGCCACGGGTCTGGCATCTCGTCAACACTCACTTCGACGAGGCTGGGTCCTTCGTGGTCTATGGCCTCACGGAGTGTATCGCGCAGGCCTTCCGGTGTATCCGTCTTCCATGGGCGTACTCCGAAGGAGGTGGCAAACGCCTGGAGATCCGGGTTCTTCAGATCGGATGCGATGGTGCGATCCGCACCGAAGCGTGTCTTCTGGATTCGTTTCACGTTTCCGAACGCGTTGTCGTTGAAGACGACGATGTTGCAGTTGATGTCGTGTTGCACGGCGGTGGCGAGCTCGGTGGCCGTGAAGAGGAAGCCGCCATCGCCGACAATGCCGACCACGGGCGAATCGGACGCCTGTGCAGCCCCGATGGCGACCGCGGTACCGGAGCCGAGTGTTCCGGCGGCACCTGTGGTGAGGAATTTCCTCGGAGCCAGATGATCGTAGAAGAGATGCGCCGCGAACCCGATCTGGGTGACGTCTTCGACGAGGGCTCCGTCGTCGGGGACGGCGTCGCGGATGGCAGCGGTGTAGGACCGCTGCGGCTCCAGGTGTGCAGTCGCTTCGTTGAAGGCAGCTCGTCGCCCGGCCAGATCGGCGGCAATGGATGGTCTGGTCGTTGGTTCGGTCGCGTCGATCAGGGCGCGGCAGGCTTCGTCCGCGTCGGCCAGGATGCCGACGGTCGTAATGCCATGCCGGTCGATTTCTTCCGGGTCGATGTTGATCTGAATGAGGTCGAGGTCGGCGTCGTACCCCCACTGGAGCAGTGGCCACTCGATCCGGCTGCCGATTCCGATGACCAGATCGACGTCGGGCCACATCTCGTGGGCGACGGTGATTGGCACGAACAGCGGATGACCGGTGGGAACCACCCCGTGACCCTGGCGTCGGGTCGTTACGGGAATCTGCATCTTCTCGGCGAGTTCGATGATTGAGGCGGACGCGCCGTACGCGCCCGAGCCAACCACGATCAGCGGACGCTCAGCCTTGGCCAGTAGTGCTGTGGCTCGTTCAACAGCGTCCGGGTCGACGGGCGCGGTCTGGGCCTCTGGCGTCGTGATGTGGCCGTCGGCTGGTTGGGTCCACAAGTTCGCGGGGACTTCGAGACTCACTGGGCGGGGCACTCCGCTGTGTACGGCGTCGAACGCACCCTGGATCAGACGGGTCGCGTCGACAGGGTCGGTGATCGCGAACGCTTCCTTGGTTACCTGCCTCAGGACCGCCGTCTGATCGGCGAGCTCGTGCAGCACACCGAAGCCCTTGCCCTGCATCGGCACCGGAATCTGACCGACAAGCGCAAACACCCGGGCGTACGCCCAGTACGCGCTCGTCAGAGCGCCTCCGGCGTTGAGCATGCCGGGCCCGGGCACGACGCACATTGCCGCCGGTCGGCCGGTGACCTGGGCTGCGCCGAGCGCCATGTACGCCGCCCCCTGCTCATGCCGAGTGACGATCGGGGTGATGTCGTGGGCGTCAAACAGGACGTTGAAGAAGTCATCGTTCTGCACGCCGGGCAAACAGAAGAGCGTGTCGATCTTCGAAGAGCGGAGGCCATCCACGACCAGTTGGGCGATGTTGGGCGGGGAAGATGCCATTGGGCCTGATGCTAGTTGGCGTCTAGATTTTGGCCCATGTCGACGAGTGTGACCATCACGGGCAGTGGAGTCCCAATGCTGGCCCCCGGCCGCGCCGGGCCCGGTGCGCTCGTGAAACACAACGGAACTGCGTTGCAGGTCGACGCCGGTAGGGCGACGGCTCTGCGCCTGGCCGAGGAGGGAACCAACGTTGGTGGCCTCACCGCAATGCTCATCACCCACCACCACAGCGACCATCTGCTCGGTATCACCGACATCATCATCACGAGATGGGCGGCCAACGGCCCGAGACCGTATGCCACACTGCCGATCCACTGCCCCCGCGGACCCATCGTCGATTATCTCGAGCATCTTCTCGACCACCTCGAACCCGACATCCAGAGCCGCATTGCGGTGAGTGGGTATCCGTCGCGTCCCGAGCCGGACATCCACGTCTTCGAATCATCGACGGCGAAACCCACTCCCGTCGGGACCTTCGGCGACCTCAGCGTTGACTCGATCGCGGTTGACCACGGGGACCTTTCGCCAGCCGTGGCGTATCGCTTCACCTCGCCCGATGGCGTGATCGTCATCTCGGGCGACACCGCGGTGTGCCCCCAGCTCGAAGAATTTGCGAAGGGCGCCGACGTACTCGTGCATGAGGCCTTCAGTCGGGGGCAGATGGAGGCACTGGGCATGCCTCCATCGCGGTTGGAGAACATTACCCACCACCACGCGGACGCTTCAGCGGTTGGCGCCATGGCGGCCCGACTCGAGGTACCGACACTGGTGCTCACGCACATGGTCCCCAGCCCGACCACCGCGGCGGCCAAGCAGTCGTTCGTGGACGAAGTCCGAAGCGGCGGCTACCAGGGCGACCTCACCATCGCCGAGGACCTCAACGTCGCAGCCATCGGCTGAACATCGGGTCCCATCGCGCGTGTGCGCCAGACTCCTGATAAGTCCGTTCGTTCGCTGCATTAGCGTCAAGGCATGGACCTCCAAGTAGTCGGTGTCGGCTTTCCCAGAACGGGTACGACCTCGCTGAAAGCAGCCCTCGGCCGCCTACTCGGTGGGCCGTGCTACCACATGGTCGAAATGCGCCAAAGCGCCGACGATGGACAGCTCTGGGACCTGGCACTTGACGGGGACACGGCTGCTCTCGATCAGGTTCTCGCGGGCTATGTCGCCACGACCGACTGGCCTGCGTCATTGTTTTGGCGCGAGCTGATGGACCAGAACCGCAATGCGCTCGTCCTGCTTTCCCATCGTGGTAGAGCGGAGACATGGTGGAAGAGCGCGGACAACACGGTCTGGGCGGCGATGCGTAATCCGGACAACGACGAGCAGTTCAACAACTTCCACGCAAAGATGCGCGCCAAGGCGGGTCTTGGCGACGACTGGGACGAGCCAACGGCGATGATGAGGCACTACAACAGTCTCATCGCCGAGGTCGTTGCGACGGTGCCTTCGGAGCGGTTGTTGATGTGGCAACCCAGCGATGGCTGGGATTCCATCTGCGCCGCTCTGGGCATCGATGCTCCCTCGGAGGACTTCTTCCACCTGAACGAGAGCGACGACTTTCGCACGAGACACGGTCTCGACGACGGCTGACAAGCTCAGTAATTCACGAGGGCCAGTCGATGTCGTCGGGCCAGCCCACGATCGCCATGACCTCGTCCGGTGGCACCGTGTAGCCACCGAGCTTGCCTTTGGGTCCGGTGCGCGCGTTCGCGATCGCCGCCACTCCGCCGGCCTCCTCGAGCCATTGGCCCTGCAAGCGAAGAATGTGATCGTTCACTTCTTCGGGCTCGATGATTGTGCGTAGAGCGGCCGCCATATGGGCGGCCTCCTGAGGTCGCTCGGCGAAGAGATCGTTGGTCTCACGCGGGTCGTCGCCAAGGTCGAAGAGTTGCGGCGGCGTCTCGTCGTTCAGGTACTCCGTGTACTTGAGGGTTCCCTGTCGCAACATGTAGTTCGCTTCGGTGGCGCCAATTGCGTGGTACTCGGCGAAGACGAGACGCTCGTCGTCTCGCGGTTCAGGGGCGATGTCGAGCAGCGATCGACCAGGCAGGTCGGCATCGGCGTCATCCAATTCTGCGCCCGCCGCGTCGATCATCGTTGGGAAGATGTCAACCAGCGACACAGGGGTGTCGCAGATTGCGCCGGCCTTCATGCCAGGACCTCGCACGATCATCGGGACGCCACCCGAACCTTCGTAGAACACACCTTTCATGAACATGCCTTGTTCGCCGAGCATGTCGCCATGGTCCGTTGTGTAGATCACGAGTGTGTCCTCGGCCTGGCTGGACTCGTCGAGGGCCTGGAGCACCTGGCCGACCAGCTCGTCGACGAACGTGACCATGCCGTGGTAGATCCACTGCTGGCGCCGCAAGGTGGCGGCATCGAGCGGTGGGTCGTCGAAGCGTTGACTCCAGCGGCGGAAGTTGAGCGCCGGATGATCGACCCAGTTGTCGGGATCCCAGCCCAGCGGCAGGTCGAAGGACTCGGGCCCTTCTGGATCGAGGTAGCGCTCGGGTACTCGGAACGGATAGTGCGGGTATGCGAACGAAACGTGCGCCGCCCACGGCGTGGACCGTCGCTCATTCTCACGGAGCCAGGCAGCGGCGGTCTGGGCGGTGTAGCGGTCATAGGTCGTGTACTCGAACTCACCGGGTCGGGCAGCCTCGACATTCGTACGTAGAGCGTTGCTGGGCGGCGTGTTGCCGCGGGCCCAGCCCATAATTGCGCCGAAGTATGCCCGTTTGGCCTGCAGCGGCAGCCGCATGTCGAAGCCGCTGTCGGCGTCGGCCATGAAGTGCAGCTTGCCGAAGGTGACCGTGTCGATGTCCTGGTCTCGCAGACGGTGTCCGAAACTTGCTGGCACGCCGTCATAGGCCGTGCCGTTATCGAAGCAGTCGATCGCGCTGCCGTATCTGCCGGTCGCGAGAGTCGCCCGCGCTGGCATGCAGATGGGGTTGTTCGTGTAGGCACTGTCGAACCGTGTGCCCTCTTCCGCGAGGCGGTCAAGGTTGGGTGTGACTGCGCGCGGCGCTCCCTGATGGCCCACGATGAACTTGTTGTGTTCGTCAGAGGTGATCAACAGCACGTTCATTTGTTCATCCTTTCCACCACCGTTCTAGATGGTCTGATCTAGCGCGGGTTTTCGTCTGCATCTAGATTCTGCGCATGACCGGACTCGACACCGCAGCATCTGCAACCCTTCGCTCGATCAATCATCTCTTCGAGCGAAAGTACGTCGAGCTCACCGAGCGTGTCCACGTTGCGGTCGGTTATGGCGTGTCGACCTTTTCGTTCGTGATCGGCGACACCGGCGTGATTGCTGTCGACTCGGGCTCGATTCCGGAGATGTCGGCGGCAGCCATCGCCGACCTTCGGACCAGGACCGACCTGCCGATCCTCGGCCTGGTCTACACCCATGGCCACCCCGACCACACCGGGGGCGCCGATGCGTTCCTCGAGGAGAACCCCGACATCGAGATTTGGGGAAATGCCAAATTCGGTGACGAAGCGCGAAACTTTGCCCGCAACGGAGCCGCTATTGCCAAGGAGCGCGGCAAACGACAGGCTGGCTTTCTCCTGCCGCCGGAGATGCGGATCAACAACGGCATCGCTCCCGCGATCTATCCGAAAACGGGAGCACTTGCCGGCGGGCCGGGCGGCGGTCCCGACCCTCGCACCCTTCCCAACCACACCTTCGATACCGACGCCACCATTGAGCTCGGAGGCGTCACGCTGGAGGTTTCGTACAACCCGGGGGAGACAGACGATCAGATCCTCACCTGGTTCCCGGATGACAAGGTGGCCTTCTCCGGCGACAACATGTATCGCTCATTCCCGAACTTCTACGCCATCCGGGGCACGCAGTACCGCGACGTGCGCGATTGGTGCGAGTCGATCGATCGCATCGGCGCAAAACAAGCCGAGCACCTCGTCCTCGGGCACACGACGCCGTTTTCGGGCGCTGATGAGGTTGCCGAAGCCGTCGATGTGTACAGCCGAGCATTGTGGCACGTCTACAACGAGACCATCGCGGGTATGAACGCGGGAAAGACTCCCGACGAACTGGCGCACGAAGTAACGCTTCCACCGGAGCTGGCCGACAACGAAATGCTGGGCGAGTACTACGGCAACGTCAGTTTTGGCGTGCGGTCGATCTTCACCGGAGTTCTTGGGTGGTTCGACGGCAACCCGACGAAGATGAACCCGCTTCACCCCGCAGACCGCGCGGCGAAGGTTGCCGAGCTCGCAGGCGGTGCCGAGGCGTTGTTCGAACGGGCGCAAGCGGCGTTGTCAGATGGAGACGCTCAATGGTGTGCCGAGCTGTGCGACATGGTCATTGCGGTCGATCACCGTACCGTCGAGGCGACGCATCTTAAGGCGGACGCCGTTGATGAGCTCGGGTACAACCTCGTTACGGCAACAGGCCGCAACTATCTCCACACGTGCGCGCAACAGATGCGCGAGGCCGTCGCCGACGCCTGAACTACTAGAAGTACCCGTCGAAATCCGGTCCGACGAGATCATCTTCCAGATGGAAACCCTGTGCCAGAGCAGTGGTCCATAGGGCGTGGGCTGCCATTGACGTCGCTTCGGTTAGCTCGGCGTCAGTCCATCCGCGCCTCCGGAGATCCGCCAGGTCACCGGCCACGATCGAAGCTGGGTCCACAGCCACCTTGCGGACGTAGGCGACCAGCGCTTGGTCCTTCTCGCTCCAGCTGTCGGTGGCGATACCGTCGCGGATCGCCCGCACATCGTCTGCGTCATATCCGAACTCGGTGACTAGAAGACGGGAATGCCCACCAGCGCAGTAGGGGCACTGTCGCGCCTGGCTCGCGGCAACGAACAGCATCTCCTTGAAGTCCCTGGTCATTGACCCACCGAGAAATATTGGGTGGTACAGGTCTTCCATCGCATCGAGCGCCGGGGGAGACCACGCGAGCAATTGTCGTAGCAGGGTTGGGCGACCGTGATCCTTGGCGAAGCTGTCGATCGCCGCCTGCGACTCGGCGTCGATCGAGTCGGCGTCGGGGTAGGGGATCAGCGCCATGGCTCTGCCTCCACGTTCGGCTCAGCGAGTAAGCCTCCGGCGGCGGACATGGCGCTCATGTAGCCGGAGAGGCTGACCATCGTGACCGCCTCAACGATCTGCCCGTTGGTCCACCCGCTGGCCCGAAGTTTCTCCATGTCGCTCGGGATTGTCTTGTACGCCGTCTGCGTGACCTTTCGACAGAAGGAAAGGAGGACGGCCTCGGGACTCGTCGGCTCGTCGCCTTCCGTTTCTTCGATCAACTCCGCCAGGGCGGTCGCTGCCAGTCCCTCGTGCATGGCCTGGGTAAACATCGTTCCCGCGATGTAAGGGTCTGACCGCCATCGTGCCGAAGATCCGATGATGACCAGCCGCAGCGCGATGTCGAGCCGACCTTTGCCGACCATTCGGGCATACATCTGGTCGAACGCAGCCAACCCGTCGGGGAAATGGGCGAAGACGCCGCGCAGCTCACGCAGAGGGCTCTCCACTGAGGCGGCATCGACACCGAGTATTGGGATGAATGACATGATTTCCTTGTCCTGCGTGCTTCCCGACATTCCAGCCGAGATCGCCGAGATTCTCCAATGCGGACGCGCCTAGCCCAAGAAGTTCTCCCGCAGCGTGTCGCCCGCATACCCGGTGCGCACACGGCCACGGCGTTGGAGCTCGGGTACCAGCTGGTCGACGATCATGGCGAAGTAGTCGGGGGCGTAGAACGTTGGCGAGAACTGGAAGCCATCAGAGTCCGTCGCGTCCATGAGCGCTTCGAGCTCGTCGGCCACATCGCTGGGCGTGCCGACGAATCGTGAGTCGGCGGCCATGTTGCGGAAGCGCTTGGCGAAGTCGGCGATGGTTGGGTCGTCAGCGGCTGCGGCGTTCTCCCATGGCCCACGGATGCCGGTTATCTGGTCGAGAATCTCTGAGACCCGCGTGTCTCGATCGAGCGAAAGTAGGTCGAGCCCTCCTGAGGCCGACTGGAGGGCGGCTACGTCGCTCTCGTAACCGGGGCGGGCCAGAACCTCCGCTTGCATCTCCTCAGCTTCGGCAGTTGTGGCGGCGACCATCGGCCCGTGGGTGAACACCATCTTGAGGTCGTAGGGATCACGACCGGCATCTGAGGCACGAGTTCGGATGTCGGCGATTGTGTCGCGTCGCTGCTCGTCGGTACCAACGGGCGCGAAGACCATCTCGGCATGTTTCGCCGCGAAGTCTCGGCCTGCATCCGAACTCCCCGCCTGGGCGAGCACCGGCCGACCCTGCGGACCTGGCATCACACTCAGTGGACCCGCTGACGAATGCCAGCGCCCCTCAAAGTCGATTCGATGGACCTTGTCGGGGTCGGTGAGCATACGGTTCTCATGGTCCATAACCATCGCGTCGGGTTCGAAGGAATCCCACAAGGCGTAGACGACGTCCATGAACTCATGTGCCCGTTCGTAACGCTCGTCGTGTTCGGGCAGCGGAGTACCCACGTTCGCACCCTCATGAGGGTTGGCCGACGTGACGATGTTCCACGAAATGCGGCCCTCCGTGACGTGATCGAGCGTCTGCATCGTTCGGGCGAGCTGGTAGGGCGAGGTGAAGCTCGTCGACATGGTGACGACAAAACCAAGGTTGTCGGTGGCACCCGCCAGGCGAGGTACAAGCACGACCGGATCGAGAAGCGGGAAGTGCATGCCGTAACGAATCGAGGCTGCGTCTTTGCCGTAGCCGCCGATGTTGTCGGCGAAGAAGAGGGCATCGAACGAGCCGCGTTCGAGGGTGGTGGCGATCTCTTCCCAGTACGCCATCTCCCACCACTGATGCCGGATCTTTTCTTCGGGATACACCCAACTGAGCCGTGTGACCGGCGCGGCGCAATAGAGAACGAATGCGTTCAGATGCATTTGGCGTGACATTCGTGTCATAGAATCGTCCTTTCGGGCTGTGGCTAGATTGTCATATCGAAGCCGCCCTCCGTGCCCTCCTGGGAGAATCACAATGACCCCAACCGTTCCCGAGACTCCCGAAGCCGCAATCGAACTCCTTGGCGAGCTTCGCCACGCGGCTGGCACCATCTTTCGAGCGCTCGACACCGATGGCGACGGCATCCTCACCGCCGAGGACATCGACGCCGCGCCGGAGCGCCTTCGTGAGCTCGACCTCAATGGCGATAGCCGGCTCACAGAAGATGAGATCGGTGGGCCGACCTGGCTGCCCGGTTGGGTTCGCAGCAGCGCGATTGTTCGCCTACTCGACGCTGACGGCGACCTTGTGATTACCGCAGACGACATTGCCGATGCGTCTGAGCGAATTCGCACCCTCGACCGCGACGGTGATGGACAGGTCACCGAGGACGATGACCAGCCAAAGCCTCCTCCCGCGAGGGCGGCATACTTCGGCGGACCGCTCGGTACGATCACGCTGCTCAACCAGCTGCACCGCTACCTGCCGGAAGCCGACGGCCCGATCATGCCGGGTGATGACCCTCGACAGGAAACGTCGCCGCGCCTGCTCTACGAAGCTGCCAACGCCGGCGATGTACAGGATTCGCGGATCAACCAGCTCCTGTCGGCCACCGGTGAGGTTCTCCACGAGTGGCCTGCGATCCAGCATGTACCGGAAGGGACAACATCGCAGCTGCTGCCTGACGGTCGCAATCTCCGCTCCTCGGCGCCCGGCAACTGGCTGCAGCATGCGCCGTTCCCCGTCGGTGCCCACGGCACCATCGAACTTGTCGATCCGGACGGCACGGTCGTGTGGACGTACACGATTCTCGAGCCGGGGGTGCGTGTTCTCCATCACGACGTCGAACCATTGCCGAACGGCAACATCCTGGCCACCGTCTACCAATCGATGTCATTCGACGAAGCCGAATCGATCGGTTGGGTTCGCCAGCAGACCGACACGCTGCTGAAACCGCCACCCCTGCGTAAGTTCTGGACCGAGCGCATCATCGAGATTCAGCCCGACCTCACGACAGGTAGTGCCGAAATCGTGTGGGAGTGGAACTCGCTCGACCACGTGATCCAAAACGTCGACCCGGCCAAACCGAACTACGGCGAGCTTGGACCTGACTGCCGCAAGCTCGATCTCAACTACACGCAATACGCCGACTTCTTCTTCTGTATGGGCCAGATTTTCCACGTCAACGCCGTCAGCTATGACGCCGACCACGATCAGATCCTGCTCGGGTCGGCCATGCATGACGAACTCTGGATAATCGATCACTCCAGCACGACCGAGGAGGCGAGGGGAGAGGCGGGCGACCTTCTCTATCGCTTCGGCAACCCATCGGCCCACGGTGCCGGCCCCTATGAGACGAAGACGCTGTACTGGCAACACGACCCACACTGGCTACGCGCTGATCGACCGCGGACCGGCGATGTGCTCATCTTCAACAATGGTGCCCGTCGTCTCGCCGACGGATCCCCCAACCCCGACGAAAAGGGGATGGGGTTCGGCCACGCGTACACCGAGCTGCTTGAAGTTCGTTTCCCGCGCGCCGCCGATGGCTCGTACACGTGGGCGGCCGACGATCCGCTCAACGGCGCAGAGATTACGTGGTCCTACAACCGTGACAATTCCCGAGGACTGTTCTCGCCATTCATGAGCAGTGCGCAGCGCACGCCGAACGGCAACACGCTGGTGGTTCAGGGCTACGACAAGCGCATTCGGGAGCTGACGCCCGAGGGCGACACGGTCCTTGATTACCGCCTCGGAGGCCCCGGCCGCATCTACCGCGTCCTGCCGTACGCCGCCGACGACCCGGCCATCAAGGCTCTGGATTTGTGAGGCGCGACTCTGTCGGAAGACGGGCGGCGATCACGAGCAGGGCAGCTGACAGTCCGGCCGCGAGCAGGTAGGCGACACGCCATCCGTCGTTGAATGCGCGTCCAGCCTCCGGGTTGTCGACGAGCTCACCTAGGGGAATGTCGAAGCCACGTGAGGCCATGACCTCGGCCACTACGGCCGCCGCCAGCGCCTGGCCCATCACGCTGCCGAACGTTCGCGTGAGATTGGAGAATGCGCCGCCCACGCCGAGGAAGGCAGGCGGGGTGGCACCGAGCATGGCCGAGTTGTTCGGGACGTTCCATAGACCAATGGCGACACCACCAAGCCCGGCGGCGATGCCGATCAGAAGTAGAGGAGTGGCGTCCGTGGAAAATGCGAAGCCCAGAGCGGTCGCGACCTGCAGGGCAAATCCCAGACGGGCCGGAAGCCGCGGTCCAACGCGGTCGTACATCCGACCGGAGATTTGTGCACCCACGCCGAGCCCGATTGCAGCCGCAGCGATGATCGCACCCGCGGCCACAGCACTCACCTCACGAAAGCTCAGAAGGTAGACGGGGAGCAGCAACATTGTTGTTGTGCTGGCAAGAAACCCGAGGACGCGCAGAACTACCGCTGTGCGAAACACGCTGACGGAGAACAGGCGCAGTTCGAGCATTGGATCTTCGGTGCGAAGCTCCCAGCGGATGAACAACGTCAGAAGACCGACGGCGGCGAGCGCGCCGCCGATTGTTCCGGGCGAGAGCCAGTCGAGCGAGAACGGATTATTGATTGTGACCACGACGGCCGTGATTGCAAGGGCCGACAGGACGCTGCCGCGCACGTCAAAGGTCCGGCCTTTATCGGTCTCACGAAGCTGATGGTCGGGGACGAGGAACTGGGCCGCGAGGAGGCAACCTCCCGTCGGCAGGAGGAGTAGTAGGAAGATCGTGTTCCACGAGAAGAACTCCAACCCGAGGCCGCCGAGCAGCGGAGCACTGGCAGAGCCCACCGCGACCGCGGCCGTTTGGGCGCCCATGGCCAGGCCCCGTTCGTGGTCGGGGAAGACGGCGACGACCATACCGGTGGCGACCGATTGCACGAACGCATTTCCGATCGCCATGACCACACGGGCACAGATAAGTGTGAAAAACGTCGGGCTCAGCCCGGTTAACAACGTGCCGAGGCCGAAGATGGCAATACCGATGCTCAGCACCCGTTTGTCACCCAAGAGGTCGGCGAGTCCGCCGAGGGGTAGAAGCAGTGCCGCGATGAGAAGCGATTCGATGATGACGACCCAGCCGACCGTTCGCAGGGTGACCTCGAAGTCGTCGGCGATGGCCGGCAGCGCGAGAAACGCGAACGAGGTGGCGAAGACGATGGTGATGTAGGTGGCGGCGATCGCAGTGAACGCCCGCCACTTGGGTAGCTGCCAGAAAGCCACGTTGGTGCTTCTAGTTCTCCTTCGCCGCTTCGGCGCGTTTCTTGCGGAGCGCAAGCTGTTTGATGGAGAACGCTTCACCGCGCCCGGGCTCGCTCCACGGGCACACACCAATGCAGATGCCGCAGCCGTGGTTCTCTACGAAGTAGGGGATACAGGTGTCGAAGTCGACGTACCACCGCTCCCGGCCGCGGACCATCTGCTTGGTATCGAAGATGGCGTGGGGCGGACAGTTGGTGGTGCACACCTGGCAGCGAGCGCAGAAGTCGTCGACGCCAATGTCTTCGGGGCTGTCGAGGACGAGGGGCAGATTGGTGACGATTGCGCCGAGGCGATACATCGACCCCAGCTCTTTGGAGATCATCGAACCGTGTTTGCCGAGTTGGCCCAGGCCGGCTTCGATCGCGGCCGGTATCTGAATCAACGAATGGATCGCGGCCTCCGCGTCCCAGCCCATTTCTCGGATGTGTTTCGCAACTGCCGCGGAGATCCGATCGGTCGCTCGATATTCCGACTGGATCGTCAGGCCGGCGTGCTCGCTTGGTGCCTGCAGAGCAGCTTCGCGATCCATCTGGACACCGAAACTGATCACGTGCGGATAGTCGAACGGATGCTCTTCCTTGAGCATGTCCTCGGTCAAAGGGGCGATCCCGACCATGACAGCACCGGCGTCGCGGGTCAGCTGCTTGATCTGCTCGGTCATCGCGGCTGGATCGTCAACAGGAACCTGGACGTCCGACTTCTCGCCCGAGAAACGACGGGAGAGCCACTGTCGCTTGAGCAAAGCAATCCATTCGGTCTCACTACGAATCCCCTGAAATAGGAACTCGAGCTTCCCCATCGGATGCCCGAACTGCCACGTATGAAAGATCGGGGAGGCGCGACGGTGTTCGGTCTCGCCCAATCCGTTGATGTGGTTGCCGGACACCGGCGGGTTCTTGACCTCGAATGCATAGTTGATCGATGGGTACTCGTCGAGGGTCATCAAGTGGGACTTGCGATCCTTGACACCTGTCTTTGGAGAGAAGTCCGCGATCGGTTCGTCGGGCCCCGGGCTGGGTATGGGAGGCCCGAAGTCATCCAGCACGATCCGCTCACCGGCCTCCTGCGCCGCCCGCCACTTGCTCCGGAGCTGCCGGCCGGTTGTCCAGTGGCGCCGCGACGTTGCGAAGACTTGCCGTACCCCCCGAAGGTCTTGCTGAACCTGTTCAAACATCACGATCCCCCAAGATGCTCACCATAGACCGTGGCCAGCGCTGCAACTCCGGCGCGGATGTCTTCAACGGAATGGGCTCCGAAGCACAATCGCAGGCGACGCTTTCCCCAACCCGGGTCGGTTGACCATTCGGCTCCGGGGTTGAACTCGATTCCCGCGCTCGCTGCCGCAGAGCTGAATGACGCGGTGTCGGTGCCCTCCGGGAAGGTCAGCCACACGTAGATGCCGCCCATCGGCGCCTCCACGGTCACGTCCGGTCCGAATTCGCTTCGGACGGCGTCGACCATCGCGTCGCTCTTGGTCTTCAAAGCATCGGTCAGGCGTTCGACGTGGCTCTCGAAGTTCGACGGACAGTATTCGGCGAGCGCCAGCTGTTCGAGCGAACCCGTGCCGGCGTCGGTCTTGAGAGCGAGCAATTGTCGAATCACATGATCGTCGGCGATGACGTATCCGAGCCGGAGCGATGGTGCGACCGACTTGGAGAAGCTGCCGCAATAGATCACCTGTCCGCCGTCACCATCGAGCGCTCGTAGAGACGGGGGCCGCTCACAGCCCCAGGTCAGATCGGCGTAACACTCGTCTTCGAAGATCGGAAGCGAATACTCGCGAGCGAGGTCGAGCAACGCTCGCCGGCGCTCCAGCGGCATGACCGAACCGGTCGGATTCTGAACGGTGGGAATGGTGTAGAGATACTTGGGTGAGACTCCTTGTGACGCGAGATCCTCGAGCATGGATCGCAGGTGGCCAAGGTCGATTCCGCCATCGTCGAGTTCGATGCCAACGTACGTGACGCCGAGTCGGTTGAGCCGTGAGAGCATGCCGCCGTAGGTCGCTTGTTCGATGAGCACCGTGTCGCCGGCCGACAGCATCGCCTCGTTGACCAGATCCAACGCCTGAAGCGAGCCGGAGACCATGAGCACCTGGTCAGGCCCACCCGTCATCCCGGCTCGAGCGCCGAGCTGGGAGATGACGAATTCCCTGAGCGGCTCGTAGCCGAGTGGCGATCCGCCAAGGTTGTAGAACGCCAGGTTCTGGCCCTCGCGGCGAAGCACGTTCACGAGTGCCTCCGAGAGCCCGCTGAACGGGATGTTCGCCGGATCGTTGTGTCCGCCAACGAAGCTGAACTCTGGCGACGACTGCCACTGGCCGGGTGCTTCGGGAAGGTCATCGCGAAAGTGCTCTGCGATGTCGAACGTCATGACCGGAGTGTTTCACAACAGCCGCCTGAACAGCGAGTGGTCCGGTCACCTCGCCGCCACCGTCACCGCGAGCGCTTATTGCGTGCGGGCACAATTCACGCAATAGTCGTTCCATGCAAAATGCCTGGGAGTTGCCGACACCGCTGGTCGACCCGGTCGCCGATGAGGCGATACAGGGGGTCCTGAGAACCGTTGGTTCACCGGGATCTTTCTTCACCGCGGCCGAACGCTTGGAGTTCGCCAAGCACGCCCGCTTTGCCCGCGGCCTGACGGAGACGCCATCGAGTTTGCCGCCGGTCGTGGCCAGCGCCGTCGCCCGGATCGCAGTCGAAGCGATGACGAGTCGCTCGGAGCATGTTGCCGCCTGGGAGCAGGACGGCCGCGACGTGTTGGCCTACATCGAGCTGGTTGCTGTTGTCTCGGTGATTTGCTCGATCGACTCCTACCGAGTCGGTGTTGGTGCTCCGCTCGATGTTCTTCCGGATCCGATGCCCGGAGATCCGGTGCCGGTCATCGATGACCGCGCCAAGAAGGCGAATTCCTGGGTTCCGACGGTCGGGGTCGCGCTCGCGCCCACAGCTCTCTCCGCGCTACCGAACGAGAGCGCGATGAAGAAGCCCCTCGGCATCGCCTTCTACCTTGACGACAAAGTCGTGCATCAGTACGACGTCGAACCGGGCCGCGAGCTCAGTCGACCGCAAATGGAACTTGTGGCCTCTCGCACGTCGTGGCTCAACGAGTGCTTCTTTTGACTCTTCGGCCACGCATGGATGCTCCGTGAGAGCGCCAACGCCCAGAACCAACCGGTGGATATCGTCGCCGTCACCAAGCCGACTCTCGACCCGTTGCTCCCGAACGGCAGAGAGATCATCGCCTTCGTCGACGCCATCGCCCTGACCGACTTCGATGAACTTCCCGAAGCCCGGCAGGACCTCATGGACACCGCTGGCCCTGGCGCCGTCCTCCGCGCGGCCGCCGTGTGCGCCGGCTTCGAAGGCACCAACCGGGTCGTCGACGCGGTGGGTGTGACCGTGAACAAGCGCTACTACGACATCGGCGACGAGCTCGGCGTCACCGTTCCCGACCACCTTCGCTAACAATCGCAGCAACCGAATGGAGTCTTCTCATGAGTGAATACCAGGATCGGGAGGGGTTCGAGCTGGACCAGTGGCCCGAGATGCGCACGATGGTCAATGACCTCGTGAATCTCGTCCACAGCGAGCGAAATGTGTCGCAACAGCTCAAGAGGGAGTTGTTCACGATGGCGAGCGTGGCGAGTGGGTGCACCCACTGCCAGTCGCATGGCGCCTTCAGCCTCAACGCCATGGGCGTGGACACCGAACGCATCCAGGCCATCTGGGAGTATGAGACGTCAGAGCTCTTTTCCGACGCGGAGCGGGCTGCGCTCAACCTCGTCCGCGCCGCCGCCCAGTCGCCGAACGCAACCACGCCGGAGCACTTCGTGGAGCTGCGCAAGCACTGGACCGACGAGCAGATCGTCGAGATCTTGACGGTCAACTGTCTCGCCGGATGGCTCAACCGATGGAACGACACCGTCGCGACGGTTACCGATCAGGAATCGATCGACTGGGCGACGGAGAATCTGTCACAGGTCGGCTGGAAGGCCGGCAAACATGTTGGCGAAGCCCACGAACAACGCGCCGGTCACCCGTCCAGCGTCGGCTGGACAAACCGCTAACCGTCGATCCGTCAGCCCATCGCGATTGGAAGTGGGCTGCGATCCACGGTTCGGATGAGCTCCTGTGAGAGCAGCCACGTGAGCTCTGCTTTCGCATCTTTCGCGGAGGAGTCTGCCCACAGGTTCCGCATCTCGAGCGGATCGTCCGTTCGGTTGAACAGCTCGCCCCAGTCCTGGTCCAGATAGACCGACATCTTCCACTCGGGGGTCACGAGGGTACGGATGCGGGGTGGCCAGTCATCTCCCGTGATGGGCATGACCACATGGGCGTCGTGCTCGACGAGGAGCTGCTCGCGCGGTATCTCGTTGGAGTCGAGCGTGGGGGCGAGATCGACTCCTTGGATGCCGTTGAACCCCTCCACGCCGGCGCGGGCCAGAACGGTGGCCCCGATATCAATCGTCGAGACCAGGGCGTCGGACGTCGCCACGGATTCCTGCTGCGGGTCACTCCACAGGAAGGGGACCTTGAGCACGCCGTCCAGATTGACTGGCCCCTTCAGCAGTAGGCCGTGGTCGCCCATCATGTCGCCGTGGTCGCTCGTGTACATCTGCACCGTGTGGTCCCCGCTTGCTGAGGAATCGATTGCCGTCCTCACATCGCCGACCGCGTCGTCGATCATGGCCATCATCCCAGCCGTGAGCGCCATTGCTTCCTTCGCCTCGCGCTCGTCAACACCTTCGAGTGCACCTCGGAACGTACCCGGCTCCGGCCGTCGATTACGGAAGAACTCATACAGCGGGGTGCCATCGGACATGCCGCCGAAATTGGCTGGCAGCGGCATGTCATCGGGGTCGTACATGTCCCAGTACTTGCCGGGCGGGGTGAAGGGGTGGTGCGGATCGGGGAAAGAGACCATCAGGATGAACGGCTGG
>SHLQ01000292.1 GCA_004282895.1 Acidimicrobiales bacterium | reverse complement strand
CAACCCGGAGGCATTCGACTACCCCTATGACGGCCGCGACCAGGACTGTGCCGACGGTGACGACATCGACGTCGACGGCGACGGCTTCACCTCGAACCGGTTCGTTGGAGGCTCACCTGACTGCAACGACGTTCTCGACAACATCTATCCCGGGGCACCGGAGATTGCCGGCGACGGCATCGATCAGGACTGCGACGGCGCCGATGCCTTGAATTGGTTCATCGATTCTGACGGTGATAGCTACGGCAACGGAAACACCCTCGCCGTAGCGAGTGAGCGGCCTGCGGGCCATGTGGCCGACAGCACCGACTGCGACGACGACGATAGTGCGATCAACCCCGGTGCGACAGAGATCCTCGACGACGGCATCGATCAGAACTGCGACCCGTTCGACGATCACACCGACAGCGATGGCGACGGGTTCGCCGACGCCATCGATCCTGACGACGACAACGACGGCACGCTCGACTTCAACGATGCCTTCCCACTCGATCCGGCCGAAGACACCGACACCGACGGCGACGGCACCGGCGACAACGCCGACGAAGACGATGACGGCGACGGCACCCCAGACGTGGATGACGCGTTCCCTCTCGACCCCACCGAGGACAGCGATCTCGACGGCGATGGCATCGGCGACAACTCGGACGAGGACGCGGACGGCGATGGTTACTCCTGGTGGAACGATGAGTGCAATGACCTCGACGCATCGATCAACCCGGGCGCTATCGACATCGACGGCGACGGCATCGACACCGACTGCGACGGCAGCGATGACGAACTGGCCCCCGAGCTCGTCACGCTCGACTTCCCAGCTGCGGTTAGTGGCGACTGGAATGCTTCGATCAACGTGTCAATTGATGCGACTGACAACCTCAGTGGTGTTTCCTCGATCAGCATTTCCTTCCGGCATGAGGACAACGTCGACGGCGATACCGACTACTGGGGTACCTATTTCGACCCGGGTGAGACCTCCGTCAGCTGGACCGAATCGATCTCCTTTGGTCACACGGGTGTGTGGACCGCAGAAGTCTCAGTGACGGATCACAACAACAATCGAATCGACCTGGATGCGGCAGCTCTGGATGCGCTGGGACTGCCGTCAACAATCACCGTGTCGCTCGACGAAGAGCCGCCTCAGGTTGTAGCGCTTGACCTTCCATCAACAGTGGAGGGCATTTACTCCGCAGAGTTCGAGTTCACGCTTGACGTCACCGACAACTGGAGCGGCGTCAACGGTCTGGGCATGTCCTTCACCCACGAAAGCCCCCTCGGCGGGGACAGCGACCACAACTACTCGACCTCGTTCGGCCCGGGCGAAACGGTTGTCAGCTGGTCAGACCAGGTCGTGCTTCCCGAATCTGGCGACTGGTACGTAACGGTTTGGTCGTACGACCACACGTTCAACGAGGTCTACCTCGACCCCCCGGCCATCGCCGCCCTCGGCCTGCCTTCCGTCATCACCGTGACGCTCGATGAGGAGCCGCCCGAGCTCATCAGCTTGACGATGCCGGAAACCGTTCCGTCAAACGACGGATTTGCCGAAATCGCGCTGGAGGTTTCCGATGAGGGCGCTGGATTCGCTTGGGGCCACGTGACCTTCGTGAACGCCAACGACCTTGTCCACGGTACCTACGAGATCTACGGATCCCCGCAGACGCTGTTCATTGACTTCCACGGCTCCGTCGAAACCTGGCAGGTGAGAGAGCTCTACCTCATCGACTATCGAGACAACTCGGTGACCCTTGATGCAGACGACCTGGCCGGTTTGGGCTTCCCGACCACAATCGAGGTCGTACCACCGGCCGACGCCGACGGCGATGGCTACGAGGGCCCTGCTGGCGACGGCAGCGACTGCAACGACAACGACTTCTTCGTCAACCCAGGCGAAGACGACCAGCCTTGGGATGACGTAGATCAGGACTGCTCAGGTACAGCGGCGTTCGAGCTTGAAGGAGACTTCGACTACTTCCAGGCCTACACGGAGCACGTCGAACTACCCATCATGGCGAGCGGCGGCGTTGGACCGTTGGAGTTTGCCCTGACCTCGGGTTCGTTGCCGGATGGTATCGAGCTGACAAGCTCAGGAACGCTTGAGGGGATTGCGACCGAAGTCGGCGACTTCACTGTGGAGATCACCGCGACAGCTGCCGACGGTGAACAGGTCACGACGACCGTAACGCTTCGCCCCAATGATGAGTTCGAACTGCAAATGGAGGACATCAGCGGGCAGTTCACCGTTGGCGAATTCTTCGAGCAGGGCTTCGCAAACAGCCCCGACGGCTCATTCCCGCTGACAACGGAGGTCATCGGTGGCTCAGCCCCCGGTGACTTAACGTTCGATGCATTCGGCGTGGCCTCTGGACTGTTGACCGAATCAGGACAGTGGTCGTTCACCATCGAGGTATCCGACACAGTCGGGCGACTCGAACAGGCGTCGTACACGATCCAAGTCATCCCCGAATTCGAGACCGACTGCCACGATGGATTCGACAACGACCTCGACTTCCTCATCGATATGGCCGACATCGACTGTTCCGACAGCGACGGTGACGGCCACACAACGGACGAGATCGGTGGTGACGACTGCGACGATACGGACCCCGCGATCAACCCGGGAGCAACGGATATTCCCGGCGACGGAATCGACCAGGATTGCAGCGGCCTCGACGCCATCGAGAACCCTTTCCGGGTCTCAGTTGCATCAGATGGAAGCGAGTCGAGCTCGCACAGCTACATCTCGTCGACTTCATCGGTGTCCGCAGACGGACGGTTCGTTGTGTTCACCTCGGCTGCATCCAACCTCGTCGCTGGCGATACAAACGG
>SHLQ01000291.1 GCA_004282895.1 Acidimicrobiales bacterium | reverse complement strand
GTTTGGGTCCTTCGCCCCTACAAAGTCTGGGGAAGCGGGAGGAGAGTGCAGTTGTGAGGCCGCGGGGCCGAGCGTGTTCCGCGCGCGGAAGGAGGAGCCGATATGGCTACGCACTCTCACACCACGCCGGAAGAACGAGCCGCCAAACGAGTTGAGGACTTCAACGGTCTGGCGTGGCACGTCGCCGCCTACGTCATCATCAACATCTTTCTGTGGTTGATCGTCCCGACCGCCGCGTTCTGGGTCACCTTTGGGTGGGGAATTGGACTGGCATTCCATGTCGCGTTCTACTTCATAGGTGACAAAGAGATCGAAGGTCGCCGGTACCAGAAGTACCTCGCCGAGGAGCAGGCCCGAGAAAGAGAAAAGGTCAGCTGACGCTCCGCGTCCGCAGATCCATGAAATGAGTCGGCGGTAGGTGATGCGCGCCATTGTGTACGGCCGCTACGGCCAGCCGGATGAGCTTCGAGTGGAGGACGTGCCGGTTCCCGAGCCGAAGGCGGATCAGGTGCTGGTCGAAGTTGTTGCGACCTCGGTCAACCTGACCGACTGGGAAGGGCTCACCGGGCGTCCTGCATACGCGCGGATCGGCAGTGGTCTGCGTCGGCCCGGGAAGCGTGTGCTCGGTTCCGACATTGCCGGCGTCGTGAGCGCGGTCGGCCGCGAGGTCACCGAGTTCGCTCCGGGCGACGCGGTCTTCGGCGACAACCTGTGGATCAAGGGCGGCTTCGCCGAGTTCGCTGTCATCCCGGAGAAAGCGCTCGCGCCCAAACCCGATACGCTCTCGTTCGCGCAGGCGTCGGTCATTCCACAGACGGGCGCGATCGCACGCCACGGAACCGCTGACGTCAGGGCCGGCGATCGGGTCCTCATCAATGGCGGTGGCGGAGGATCGGGATCATTTGCCATCCCCTTGGCGAAACGGGCCGGCGCACATGTCACGGCAGTCGACAACGCGGGCAAGCTCGATTTCATGCGCTCGCTGGGAGCCGACGAAGTGATCGACTATCGCGAGGTCGACTTCACCGCGACCGGACAGCGCTACGACCGCATTCTGGACCTGGTTGCATCTCGATCGGTCTTCTCGTATCGGCGGGCCCTTTCTCCAGGCGGCGTGTATCAGTGCGTCGGCGGTTCGGTCCCGACGATGCTGCGACTACTAACCGCGGGGACAATCGTCGGTCGGCTCAGCGGCCGCCGCATCGGCGTACTCGGTGTCAAAGACGGTCCGGAGGGTTTCGGGCCCGTAACCGAGCTGTGTGCGTCCGGTGATCTGGACGTCCACGTCGACCGGACGTACGCACTCGAGGATGTGCCCGAGGCCCTCGCCCGGATTGGCGAGGGGCTCACCCTTGGAAAGATCGTGATCGAGGTTCGCTCGTAGGGAATCTCTTAGCGAATGACGAACGGGTTGGTCATCGGCTCGCTTGAGGTGTTGATCCACACGCTCTTGGTGCGGATGTAGTCCTCGACGGCGTCGACGCCGGCCTCTCGGCCGTAGCCGCTGTTGCCGAACCCACCAAAGGGGGAGATGGGGGAGATGGCTCGGTAGGTGTTGACCCACACGATGCCGGAGTGGATCTTCGCCGATACTCGGTGCGCACGGGAGAGGTTCTCGGTGAAGATGCCCGAGCCGAGTCCGAACGACGTGTCGTTGGCGAGCGCGATGGCCTCATCTTCGGTGTCGAACTTGATGACCGACATGACGGGGCCGAACAGCTCCACCTGGGTTGAGCGAATCGACTGATCCGGACACGCCAGAATCGTCGGTTCGTAGTAATTGCCGTGGTCGAAGCCCGCCGGACGTTTGCCGCCGGTCTTGAGCTCGGCGCCCTGTTCGATCGACTCCGCCACGACCGCTTCGATGTTGTCGCGTTGTCCCTTCGTTGCGAGCGGCCCGATCTGCGTCTCGGCCTCCAAGGGGTCGCCGATACGAATTTGCTCGGCTCGTTCCACGACGGCGTCGAGAAACGCGTCGTACACGCCGCTCTGCACGAACACTCGGGTACCGGCGACGCAGCTCTGCCCCGTTGCACCGAAGTTGCCGGCGATCGCCCCGTTGATGGCACCTTCCAGGTCGGCGTCGTCGAAGATGAGGATCGGCGACTTGCCACCGAGCTCGAGCGAGACATGAGCAAAGTTCTCTGCGGTGTTGCGCACGACGTGGCGGGCGGCTTCCAGCCCGCCGGTGAATGCCACTCGGGCGACGAGTGGATGGCTGGTGAGTGCACGCCCCGAGGGTTCGCCGAAGCCGGAGATCAGGTTGATGACACCCGGCGGGAAGCCCACGCGGTCGACCACCTTGGCGAATTCGAGGAGTGGCCCCGGAGCGTCTTCAGAGGCCTTGATCACGACCGCACAACCCGCCGCCAGCGCAGGGCCGACCTTGGTCGCCGTAAGGAACATTTCCGCGTTCCAGGGCACGATCGCGCCAACGACGCCGATCGGTTCGGGTCGGGTGAATACAGCCATGTCGGGTTTGTCGATCGGCAGCGTCTTGCCGTGGATCTTGTCGGCCATGCCGCCGAAGTAGCGGTAGTAGTCGGCGACGTAGGCGGACTGCATACGAGTTTCGGCCGCGAGTTTGCCGCTGTCCGTTGTCTCGATCTCGCCCAGGTGATGAGCGGCTTCGGCCACCGCATCCGCCAGCTTGAATAGATATGCACCGCGTTGTGTTGGGGTGAGTTGTGACCATTCCCCCTCGTACATCGCGTGATGGGCAGCTCGTACGGCGCGATCCACGTCTTCCTCCGTGGCCGCGGCGCTCGTCGACCAGACCTGACCGGTCGCCGGATTGGTCGACTCGAACGTGCCCCCGTCGCTGGCT
>SHLQ01000290.1 GCA_004282895.1 Acidimicrobiales bacterium | reverse complement strand
GCCCGCAGCAGTCCCTCGGTCTCGGGGAAGTCCTCCGGGTACGGCCAGCCCATGGTGGACATCGGCCAGAGGGCGGAGGAGAACCACGTATCAAGCACGTCAGGGTCGCGGGTGAAGCCTTCGGCTTCGAGAGCGGTGATCAGGGCGACCTCGTCCATCGACGTGTCGGCACGATCGGCCCGTTGCAGCGTGCCCTGCGGAGGAACACAGACGGACTCGACGATCTCGGCATCGGTGATGCGGCGTACGGAGTACGCGGCACCGGCGTTGGTCCAACGTTCGCCGGTGGTGTCCGGGACCGACTCGACGGTTCGGTTCCACACCGGGATCTGGTGACCCCACCAGAGCTGGCGGCTGATGCACCAATCGCGGATGTTCTCGTGCCACTGCTGATAGCTGCGGGCATATCGCGTCGGCGCAAAACGGAGTTCACCGTCGCCGTTCGCGTCGCCGGCCATGAGCTCGGGCGGAAGGTCGCTGACCTGGTCTGGTCGTTGGGCGCGCAGCGCCGAGCCCCGCAGCCGATCGTCGGTGGAGGCGACGTACCACTGGTCGCTGAGCCACGGTTCGATCGGCACGTGGCTGCGATAGCTGTGGCCGACGGAGTGGCTGTAGTCGCGGACTTCTTCGAGCAGGCCCGCGGCTTCGAACCACTCGACAACCTTGGCCCGGGCGTCTCCACGCGTGAGGCCGATGAACGGGCGGGCGTCGTCGGAGATCTCGTCCCAGCCGTACTGATCACTGATTGAGGCGTCCGCCGCCATGACGTTGATCACGGGCAGGTCGTGGCGAAGCCCGATGTCCCAATCGTTTGGATCGTGGGCTGGGGTGACCTTCAGGAAGCCAGTGGCGATCTGGGCTTTGGTGTCGCCGCTCTCCGGGTCGGCCATGACGACATAGTCGTCCTCGATGATCGGGATGACGCGACCGACGATGGGCAACACGACGTTCTTGCCCCGCAGCGCTTCCGCTCGGGGGTCGTCCGGATTCACGGCGACGGCGGTGTCGCCGAACATCGTCTCGGGCCGGGTGGTCGCGACGGTGACGTGGCCGCTGCCATCCTCCAGCGGGTACTGGAGGTACCACATGTTGCCTTCGACGTCCTCCATCTCGACCTCGTCGTCGGAGAGGGCGGTGCCGGTGACCGGGTCCCAGTTGACAAGGCGTTTGCCGCGGTAGATCAGCCCATCCTGGAAGAGGATGAAGAACGCATGGCGCACGGCTGTGGCGCACATCTCGTCCATGGTGAAGCGGGTGCGGTCGAAGTCGCAGCTGGCACCCATGGCCTTGAGTTGGCTGAGGATGACGGCCTCGTACTCCTCCTTCCACTTCTGGGTTTGTTCGATGAACGCCTCGCGTCCCATCTCGAGGCGTTTGATGCCCTGCGAGAGCAGGCGCTTCTCGACGACGGTCTGGGTGGCGATGCCGGCGTGATCGGTGCCCGGCATCCACATCGTGTTGAAGCCGCGCATGCGGTGATACCGCACGAGCACGTCCTGCAGGGTGTTGTTGAGCGCATGGCCGAGGTGCAGCGCCGCGGTGACGTTGGGCGGAGGGATGACGACGCTGTACGTGGGCGTGGGGTCGTGGTCTGCTCCGGGCCTGGCGTGGAACGCGTCCGCGTCCTCCCAGCGGGCAGACATCGACGCTTCGACGTCTTCGGGAACGTACTTCTTTGCGAGCTTAGACATTGCCGCAAACGATACCGGACCACCGTTTGTTGGCACCGGAGCCTATGGGGGGCTTGACTGGCAGCATGGATTCGAACAAGACGATGGACGGCACCTACCTCGGGCGATCGGGCCTCAAGGTCAGCGGATTTGCCTTTGGCACAATGACCTTCGGCCGTGAGGCCGACGAGCAGGCGAGCCACAAAATGCTCGACCTGTTCGCGGAGCACGGCGGCAATTTCATCGACACCGCAGATGCCTACGGAAATGGCACGGCCGACGAGGTCTTTGCCCGCTGGTTGGCCGACAAGAATCGGGACGATTTTGTGATCGCCAGCAAGGTGCGGTTCCCGACCGGCCCCGGCATGAACGATGTCGGACTGTCCCGCAAGCACATCATCGCGTCGGCCGAGGCGAGCCTGCGACGACTCGGCACGGACCATCTCGATCTGCTCCAGATCCACTGTTGGGACCGGGGTACACCCATAGAGGAAACGCTGAGCACACTCGACCAACTCGTCCGTGACGGCAAGGTTCGCTACCTCGGGTCCTCCAACCTTCGCGGCTGGCAGCTCCAGAAGATGGTGGAGACGAGCCGCAGGCTTGGACTCGAGGCATTTGTCAGCCATCAGCCGCAGTACAACCTGCTGTCTCGCCACACCGAGTGGGAGGTGCTCGAGGTCTGTGCCGCCGAGGGTTTGGGTGTGGTTCCATGGGCGCCGCTTCGAGGCGGCTGGCTCAGTGGCCGCTATCGACCGGACATGGATGGGCCTCCCGAAGGATCACGTATCAAGACTGCCGAGGAGAAAGGGTGGAGCGAGACGTGGGCGCGCTACGCGAACGACCACACGTGGAGCATCCTGGCCGAGCTCGATCGGGTCGCGGCGATCCACGACACAACTCCCGCAGCCGTGGCCATCGCCTGGGTTGCCCAGCACCCGGTCGTGACCGCTCCGATCCTTGGTGCCTCGCGGTTCGAGCAACTCGAGGGGAACCTGGCGGCGATCAACGTGGAGCTGACCGATGAGGACGTGCAGGCGCTGAATCGCGTGAGCGACGTCGAAGGTTCCTACCCCTACGACGACTTCATCGACAGCGCTCAGACCGGGCGCTGACCCACCCGGTTTGGGTCCTTCGCCCCTACAAAGTCTGGGGAAGCGGGAGGAGAGTGCAGTTGT
>SHLQ01000121.1 GCA_004282895.1 Acidimicrobiales bacterium | reverse complement strand
CGAGGAGGCCGAGGCCACCTGCACCCATGATGGCGGCGATGCCGAGCATCGAGATCGACATCAGCAGGGTCTGGTTGAGGCCGGTCATGATCGCCGGCCTGGCCAGTGGGAGTTGTACGTCCGTCAGCACACGGAGTTCCGGAGCGCCATAGGCGCGCGCCGCCTCCACCACGTCCTCAGGGACTTGTCTGATGCCCAGGTTCGTGAGGCGCACGAGCGGAGGTAACGCGAACACCATCGTCACCATCGTTGCGGGCACCTCGCCGATCCCCCAGAAGAAGATGAACGGCAGCATGTACACGAAGGAGTGCACAACCTGCATGGCGTCGAGCGTTGGCCTCACCACATTCCAGACGCCGTCGAAACGGCCGGACAGAATGCCGAGCGGAATGCCGATGACACCACACAACAGGACGGCGACGAAGATCATGCCGATCGTCTTGGCGGTCTCTGGCCAGTAGTTCGGGCCGAGCAAACCGCACAGCGTCAACATGACGGCGATGCCGACACCGACTCGTACGTTTCGGCTGAACGAGGCGATGAGGAACATCGCAATGACGAGCCAGATCCATGGGATCGACTGCACCGACGGGTCCTCCGACACGAAGATGTCGAGGAAGAACTCAAATGGCCAGCGAATGACCGACAGGAGCCCCTTGAGGTTCTGGTCGGTCCAACGGACGATCTCCCAGATCCACTCACCGAAGGGGAAGACCCATTCATCGAGTACTGCATTGTCTGTGATATCCGGATTGGTTTGTGCAAGCACCATTACATGAACACCTCTCGCTCGAAGCCGTCTATGAGGCCCTCAACCCGGCCCATTTCTTCAATCATTTCCCTGGGGTCAAGGACCCCGATCAGCGAACCGCCATCATCGAGGACGGCGATTGGCCGGCCGATGCCCGCGGAAGCGTAGTTCTCGTTCAGCGTGGAGATGCGAGTCGTCGACTCGAAGTCTTCACGGATGGCGGCGGCGAGGCTCGACTCGCCCCGATGCTCCGCCGAGGCGAGGTCAGCGGCAGTCACAAGCCCGTGTGGTCGACCATTTGCGTCGACGATGAACGCACCGGACTTATCGCCCAACGCGTCGATCGTCTGCTGCACCGTGTGTTGATCGTCGACGGTGACGGCCTCGTGCATGACTTCCTGCACCTTGATGACACGACCTTGGTCGACGTCCTGCACGAACTCGGCCACATAGCCGGTTGCCGGCTGGGTCAGAATTTCCTCCGGCGTACCTATCTGGACGACCGCGCCGTCCTTCATGATGCAGACCCGGTCGCCGACGCGGAGGGCCTCGTTCAGGTCGTGGGTGATGAACAGAATGGTCTTCTGCAGTTGTTCCTGAATCGCCAGCATCTCGTCCTGCATCTGGCGTCGGATCAACGGGTCCAGAGCGGAGAATGCTTCGTCCATGAGGAGGATGTCCGGATCGGAGGCGAGCGCTCGGGCGAGGCCAACACGCTGCTGCATACCGCCGGACAGCTGAGCGGGGTAGCTGCGAGCGAAGCTGCCGAGACCGACGAGCTCGAGGGCCTCAAGACCCTGACGCTCACGCTGGGCCCGGTCGACGCCCTGCACCTTGAGTCCGTAGCACGAGTTGTCGAGCACGCTGCGGTGCGGGAACAAGGCGAAGTGCTGGAAGACCATCCCCATCTTCACGCGTCGGAACTCCTGCAGAGGCCGGCCCTCGAGGGCCTGCACATCCACACCGTCCACGTAGACGTGGCCGTCGGTGATGTCGTGCAGTTTGTTGACCGTACGGATGGCGGTGGATTTGCCGGATCCCGACAATCCCATGATCACGAAGGTCTCACCCCGCTTCACCGAGAACGTCACATCGGTCATTCCGACAACATGGTCGGTTGCCGCCTGCACGTCGTTCTTCACCATGCCGGCTTTGGCCAATGTGAGTGCTCGGCCGCGCGGCTGCGGTCCGAAGATCTTGAAGACATGATCCATTTGGATGATGTCGTCGCCGTCTGATCCCATGGTCCCCTCCCCTGAGGTCTGCGTCGAGGCGACGGTAGCACCCCGATCAAAATAATGAAGAATTCGCGTGGTTGGGCGGCCCGAACATCGACGCGGATTGTGTCCAGCGCTAGCGTGCCGCGATGAACTCCGATCGAGCGATCGTGCGGTCCCCGTTGCTGGCCATGTGGCCGCTGTTCCTCGGCGTGGCGTTGATGATGCTCGGCAACGGGTTGCAGGCGACACTGCTGGGCGTCAGATCATCGCTCGAGGACTTCGATACCGCGGTCATCGGCGCGATCCAGACCGCGTACTATGCAGGCTTTCTTATCGGCTCCCGCTTCACCATGCGGGCCCTCAGCCGCGTTGGCCACATCCGAGTATTTGCGGCGCTGGCGTCGATGGCGTCCACCGCCGCATTGCTGCATGTGGTCTTCATCAACGCCCCAACGTGGTTTGCGATGCGCCTCGTGACCGGATTCTGCATGGCCGGCTTGTACGTCGTTGCCGAGAGCTGGCTGAACGACCAGGCCCCGCCCGACGCCCGGGGTCGCACCCTTTCCATCTACATGGTCGTGACAATGGGGTCACTGACGGGCGGACAGTTCCTTCTGAATGTCGCCGACCCGATCAGTTTCGAGTTGTTCATCATCGCCTCCGTGCTTGTCTCGCTTTCGCTCGTACCGATGTCGCTCGCCGACTCACGAGCTCCCGCCTTCGCAGAAGCGAAGCCCCTTCCGATCCGCGAGCTCTGGGGGGTCGTCCCCAGCGGGGTCGTCACGATGTTCCTTTCGGGGGCGGCAGCTGCCACCCTGTTCGGCATCGGGCCGGTGTACGCAGCACGAGTTGGCATGAGCACGCGGGACATCAGCCTCTTCATCTCGGCATCCGTGATTGGCGCCACTATCTTCCAGCTGCCAATCGGCGCACTGTCCGACAAACTGCCCCGCCGCTCGGTGATCATCGCTGTTGCCATCGGAGCCACGGCGGCAAGTGTGTACGGCGTCACGACCAACGGTGGATTCCCCGGCCTCATCGCGATGTTCGCCATCGGTGCCACATCGTTTCCGATCTATTCGCTCGCCATCGCATACACGAACGACTGGGTGGCCGACGACCAGCGGGTGGGTTCCTCGGCTCTGCTCGTCATGGTTAACGGCATCGGCGCGGTCAGCGGGCCGTTCATTGCATCCGTGTTGATGCGGACGTACTCCAACTCGATGTACTTCTGGATGCTGGCGACGCTGCACGGCGTGATGGCCGCCTACCTGCTGTACCGCGTCATGGTCATGGACGCGAAACCGATTGAGGAGCAGTCGACGTATCGAGCGCTCCCGGCCCGGAGCTCGGTTGGTGCGGCGATTCTCGGCCGACGGACCGTCAAACCCAAGAAGAAGTCGAAGCCGTCCGAGTCCTCGCGCTAGCTTGTCGCCGCGAAGAATCGGATCTGTGGAGCGTCAGGTTCGCATATCGCCTCCAGCGCTCCACAGAATGAGGGGGTTCTATGAGTAGCGATATGGATCGCGTCGTCACGTGGCACAACGGCGAGCGCACATTGGGTCCGTTTTCGACGGAGGAGATGGAAGGCCGACAGGATCGCCTTCGCTCCCACATGGCAGCTGAGGAGATCGATGCCTGTCTCTTCACCTCGTACCAGAACATCTGCTACTTCTCCGGCTTCATGTACTGCTCGTTCGGCCGCACGTATGGCCTTGTGGTCGACGCCGACAACGCCACCACGATCTCCGCCGGAATCGATGGTGGCCAACCGTGGCGCCTCACCCACGGCGACAACATCACCTACACCGATTGGCGCAAGGACAACTTCTTCTTCGCCGTACAGGGCCTCACCTCCGGCGCTCGACGAATCGGAATCGAGTTCGACGAGGTGAGCCTCGACCTCCTCCAACGTCTTGAAGCAGCCCTACCTGACGTCGAGTTCGTCGACGTCGGGCTGGCGACGATGTGGATGCGCACGATCAAGAGCGAGGAAGAGATCACCCACATCAAGCTCGGCGCCCGTGTCGCCGACATCGGTGGCGCAGCGTGCGCGGCAACCATTGGTGTTGGTGTGCCCGAACATGAAGTTGCGCTCGCCTCCACCCAAGCGATGGTGCGCGAGATCGCGCAGGCGTTTCCCTACACCGAGCTGATGGACACGTGGACGTGGTTCCAGTCCGGGATCAACACCGACGGCGCCCACAATCCGGTGACCAACAAACTGATCGAAGCGGGAGACATCTTGTCGCTCAACTGCTTCCCGATGATCTTTGGGTACTACACGGCACTTGAACGCACCCTTTTCGCTGAGACGGTGTCTGATGAGCACCTCCGGTTGTGGAACATCAACGTCGAGGTCCACGAAGCCGGACTCGAGCTGATCAAGCCCGGCGCACGGTGCAACGAGATCGCAACGACGTTGAACGACATCTATCGCGGCTATGACCTGCTGCACACGCGTTCGTTCGGCTACGGCCACAGCTTCGGGGTGCTGTCGCATTACTACGGTCGGGAAGCAGGCGTCGAACTACGGGAGGACATCGACACCGTTCTGGAGCCCGGCATGGTGGTGTCGATGGAACCGATGATCATGATTCCCGAAGGCCAACCGGGCGCCGGTGGCTACCGCGAACACGACATCCTCGTGATCCACCGCGACGGTTCCGTCGAGAACATCACGAAGTTCCCCTACGGACCCGAACACAACGTCATCGCGGGCTGAAGGTCAGCTGAACAGCTCCGTGATCAGGTCTCGTGCCTGGGCCACCACCCGCAGCGACTCGTCCGCACGATGGTTCAGAAACATCGACATCTCGGCGCCATCGTCGGAGATGCGGACGTACTGCACCCCCTCCGGTGTAAAGGTACGTACGCCGTCCGGCACGATCGCCGTTCCTTCACCGGAAGCGACCAACCCGAGGATCGTCGTGTACTCGGTCGCCTCGATGACCGGCTCGTACGACTTCCCGGCGCGCTGAAACAGCGCCTGGAGCTGTTCATGCAGCGACGGCGACAGGCGACGATCGAACCCAATCATCGAGCCCGAATCGATGTTGGCGATCGACGCGTTCTTGCGCTTCTGGAGCGGATTATCGGGACCGACGGCGAAATACAGGTCCTCGACGCGAAACGTGGTCGTGCAGATGTCGTCGGCGGAACCAGCCGTTCGGCTGATGCCCACGTCGATCTTCCCGGTGCGGAGGGCGTCGAGTTGGCTACTGCTCGACATGATCTGCAGATCGTGTTGCACCTGTGGGTGACGTTGGCGGTAGGCCCGGAGGTATCGGGGCATGACTTCGAACGCCGCCGAGTCGACGAACCCGAGCCGAAGCAGTCCGCCCTCACCACTTCGAAACTCCGCCATGACACGTTCTGCAGAATCGGCGGCGGTCACCACGCGTCGAGCCTCGGGCAGAAACGCCTCGCCGGCTGCCGTCAGCAGGACCCGGCGCGTCGTCCGATCGAACAGCTTGACGCCGACCTCCCCCTCCAACAGTCGGATCTGTTGGCTCAGCGGCGGCTGCGCCATGTGCAGACGCTCCGCGGCGCGGCCAAAATGCAGTTCGTCGGCCACCGCGAGGAAGTACCGCACACGCTGGAGGTTCACCGCGCCGAGCGTAGAACTAAGACGAACTCCATACCAATCAGAGGGTTATTGATACCGGCTTTCGATCGACCGGGTTGCGACCGCTTCCTACACTGCGGTCATGACTGCAGCACGAGACCTTCTGAAGCGAGGCAACAAGCCCGCTCGGTACTCCGCCGCCACCCTCGCGAAACACGGACTCACCGGTGAGATCTGGCCGCGGGTCTGGCGCGAACCGGAGTGGAAATCGACCTACGACGTCGTCATTATCGGCGGCGGTGTGCACGGGCTCGCCACCGCGTACTACCTGGCGACCAACCATGGCATCACCAACGTTGCCGTGGTGGACAAGGGGTATCTCGGCGGCGGCGGCTCCGGCCGCAACACCGCCATCGTCCGCTCGAACTACCTGACCCCAGAAGGGGTTGCGTTCTACGACCGGTCGCTGACCCTCTACAACTCGATGGCCGCGGACCTGAACATCAACGTCATGTTCAGCGAGCGGGGCCACATGACCCTGGCCCACACCGACGGTGCCTTGCGAACAATGCACTGGCGAGCGGAGGTCAACAAGCTGCAGGGCATCGACTCCTCCGTCATTGGACCAGAGGACGTCAAGAAGAACGCGCCGAGCCTCGATATCAGCTCCCATCCGCGTTACCCCATCCTCGGTGCACTGTTCCATCCGCCCGGCGGCATCATCCGCCACGACGCGGTCGTCTGGGGATACGCCCGCGGCGCCGATCACCACGGCGTCGACATGCACCAGAAGACCGAAGTGCTGGACATCCTCGTCGAAGGTGGCGAAGGCCCGGAAGGCAAGGGTCGCGGCGGCAAGGTCAAAGGCGTCCGGACGAGCCGGGGTGACATCCACGCACCAATCGTCGTGAACTGCACGGCCGGCTGGGGATCGCTCATCTCGAACATGGCCGGCGTGAAGCTACCCCTGACGACCCACCCGCTCGAGGCGGCCGTGACCGAACCGGTGAAGGTCTTTTTGCCGACCGTCGTCGTTTCGGGATCGTTGCACGTGTACGTCAGCCAAACCGATCGGGGGGAGCTCGTCTTCGGAGCTTCCGTCGACCCACTCAACACGTATTCGATGAGGGGTTCGCTCGCGTTCACCGAGGAGTTGGCCGGCCACATCCTCGAACTCATGCCCGGCATCGGGAAGATGCGACTACTGCGACAATGGGCCGGCTTGTGTGACATGACCCCCGACTACTCGCCGATCATGGGGTTCACCCCCGTCGAGGGGCACTTCACGGATGTGGGTTGGGGCACCTACGGATTCAAGGCCGGACCAGTGTCAGGAGAAACCATGGCTGAATGTATTGCCACGCAACGCACACCCAAGCTCATCGCACCGTTCAACCTCGAGCGGTTCAGCACCGGCGAACTCGTTGGGGAAAAGGGCGCAGCGGCGGTGGGTCACTGATGCTTCTCGTACCCTGCCCCAACTGCGGCCCCCGCAACCAGAGCGACCTTCGCCTCGTCGGCGAGTCGATCAGCCGCCCCGATCCCAACACCGCCAGTCGCGAGGAATGGGGCGCCTACCTCTACCTCCGCGAGAACGTCGCCGATTGGCAGACCGAAACCTGGTACTGCCGGGCCGGTTGTCGCACCTACTTCAAGGCGGAGCGCAACACCGCCACCAACGAATTCCGCAACCCACCCATGCCGGGAGACAAGGTCGGGAGCGGCACCTACATCACCCCGTCGGTCGGCCAACCTCAGGGAGAGCAGTCATGACCATGGAACGCCTCCCCATACAGTCGGGCGAAGTCATCGACCGCTCGAAGCGCCTCTCCTTCACCTGGGACGGGAAGCCGGCGAGTGGCTTCCCCGGCGACACCATTGCCTCCGCGATTGCCGCCAACGGCCACTCGATCATGTCCCGCTCCATGAAGTATCACCGACCGCGTGGGCTCCTCACCGCGGACTACTGGGATCCGAACGCGTTCGTGCAACTCGGCGACGAGCCGAACGTACGCTCCGGCCACCGCCTGCTCGAAGCGAACATGGTCGTCGAACCGCAGAACGTGTGGCCCTCGCTCGACTACGACGCGAAGTCCGCCAACCAACTCGTGGGCCGCTTCCTGAGCCCAGGTTTCTACTACAAGACGTTCATCCACCCCCAGAAGCTGTGGCCCGCCTACGAGAAGGTGCTGGCCCGGTTCGCGCCCGGCGGAACGGTCGACTACGAATCCGAACCCGGCTACTTCGACAAGCGGTACGCCCACCCGGACGTGGTCGTCGCCGGCGGCGGTCCGGCTGGCCTGGCCGCCGCAACCGCAGCTGCCGAAGCGGGCGCCAAGGTCATCCTTGTCGAACACGAGCATCACCTCGGCGGTCATCTGCGTTGGGGATCCGACGAAGACCGGGCGCTGATCACCGAACTCGAAGTCGCCTGCTGCGCGGCCGGCGTCGAAGTCCTACTCGACTCCACGGTCACCGGACGGTACGAGGACAATTGGCTGGGCATCGTGCAGCGCAGCCATCCGATCGCGGTCGAGCGACTCATCAAGGCGCGGGCAAAGGTGCTCGTTGTTGCGGCTGGTCTGATCGAACGCCCCTATGTGTTCGCCGGCAACGACAAACCCGGCGTGATGCTCTCGGGTGCGGCCCGGCGCCTCATCAACCTGTACGCCGTCAAGCCCGGCATTCGAGCCGTCGTGTTCTCCGCGAACGCCGAGGGCGACAACACGATCACCGACCTTGAACGGGCGGGCGTCGACATCGCCCGCGTCGTGGATGCTCGCAAGGGAGGCAACATCGTCGAGGCCAAGGGCTCACAGAAGGCGGTGAAGTCCGTTGTTCTCGACGATGGCCACGAGGTCGAGTGCGACCTGCTGGTGACCGCGGTCGGCTGGACCGCTCCGACCTCCCTGCTCAACATGGCCGGCGATCGACCGGTCTACGACTCGAGCGCAGCCCGGTTCTTCCCCCACCAGATGCCCGACAACGTGCTGGCAACGGGCGGGTTGGTCGGCGACGGTACCGCAGAGGAGCTCGTGGCGCATGGACGCGAGACCGGCGCCCTCGCTGCGGGCCGAGCCGCAGTTGTGGCCCACCATCTGCAGGCAGCAACAGCCCGAGCCGCGGCCGTCGCCGGTAGCGCGGCGCCGATGCCGACCGATGAACGCGCCTCACTCACCCGCGCCGATCACCCGGAGCTGTACCGATCGACCACCCACGGCATCGTCGACTACAGCGAGGACGTGGGCTCCAAGGATCTCGTGTCGGCGACGAAGGAGGGTTACGACTCGGTCGAGCTCCTGAAGCGCTACACGACGGCAACGATGGGTCCGGCGCAAGGCAAGCTGGAGACGGTCAACACCGTCGCCATACTGGCCGAGGCCCGAGGCGAGACGATCGCGGAAGTCGGCACCACGGTGTGGCGTCCGCCGTATGCGCCACCGACGTTGGGGGCACTGGCCGGACGGATCTTCGAACCCGAGCGAGTGTCATCGATCCACCCATGGCATGTCGCCAACAACGCCACGCCGATTCTGGCGGGCGCATGGATTCGTCCCGAGCACTATGGCGATCCCGCCGCTGAGGTCACGAACGTGCGGGAAAATGTCGGCATCATCGACGTCACCCCACTCGGCAAGCTGGATCTGCAAGGTCCTGATGTTCCCAAGCTCCTCAACCTGCTCTACACGAACAAGTGGTCGAAGCTGCCGATCGGCGGGGTCCGCTACGGCATGATGTGTGCCGAGGACGGCGTCGTCATGGATGATGGTGTGACCGCCCGACTCGGGGAAGAGCATTACCTCATGACCACGACCAGTTCGGGGGCAGCCCGGGTCTGGGAGTGGGTCGAGAACTGGTTGCAGACCGAACACCCCGACTGGCAGGTGCACTGCACCCCGGTCACCACCGCATACACGTCGATCAACGTCGCCGGACCAAAGTCCCGCGAGCTGGTCGGTCGAGTCTGCACCGACGTGGATCTCAATCCCGAGGCGTTCACGTACATGCAGGTTCGGCGAGGCACCGTGGCTGGGGTCGAGAACTGCATCATGTGGCGGATCGGCTTCACCGGCGAGCTCTCCTACGAGCTGCATGTTCCGGCGGGCCATGGTTTGCACGTCTGGGAGACACTCCTGCAAGAGGGCGACGACCTCGGTATCAAACCGTTCGGCCTCGAAGCGCAACGAATCATGCGGCTGGAGAAGGGCCACTTCATCGTGGGCCAGGACACCGACGGCCTGTCGAAGGCACCGACCACCGGTATGACAGGGCTCCTCAAGTTCGACAAGGACGACTTTGTCGGCAAGCCGGAGCTGGCCTGGTCAATGGACGAGGACCTACCGGTGCTCGTGTCCGTGCAGATGACGGACCGTTCGATCGTGCCGCCCGAAGCGTCACAAATCGTTCGGCCGAACACCAACGAGATACTGGGACGAATCACCTCGAGCCGCTTCTCCCCCACGCTCAACCAGTCGATCGGCATGGCCCAGGTCCCTGCGAGCCATGCGTCGGCCGGGAGCCAGCTGACGATCGTGTTGACCAGCGGCGAAC
>SHLQ01000120.1 GCA_004282895.1 Acidimicrobiales bacterium | reverse complement strand
TCCCCGGTGACCCGGAACGTGGGGCAATGCGGCAGACAGAGCCCGCATTGCACGCAGGTGTTGAGGTCGTCGGGATCGAGGTGTAGGTCCATCGCGTTATGCCGCCAGCACGTCGCGGCCGGGATTCAACCGCCCGTCGGGATCGAAGTTTCGTTTGATCTGGTCATTGAGAGCCGACACGACCGCGTCGACCGCGATCTTCGGAGCGGGCGCGGGACGCTGCGTTTCGTCCGGCGCGTCGACTTCGTCGAAATCCCCGGAGTTCTTCAGGACTGCGATCTCCGCTGTCACGTCCGCCGCGTGCCCCTCGATCTGCACCCAGGTGGTGCCCTCATGTTCGTAGAGCGAACTCGGAGCCAGGACCGCATCGGCCACGACACGGGTTGGGACACCGGGCGCCGACAACCATTGCGAGGCGGGCGGGATGGGGTTGGTTCGAATGATCGCCTCCGCCATAAGACCAAGCGTCCCAAGGCTGCCGACCATCAGACGAGGCAGGTCGAAGCCGCTGACGTTCTTGACGGTCGGGCCACCACTGCTGATGATCCGTCCTTCGGCCGACACGTACCGGATCTGCAGCAGGCAGGTACGAATCAGACCGCGGCCGAGCGAGCGGAAGTCGCTCTCCCCCACCGCGAGGGCGCCACCGACGGTGCCGCCACGCTCGGGGAGAGCGCTGCGCTGCCCCTTCTCCGCCAAAGCCGCGTGGAGCTCGGCGACGGTCGTGCCGGCGCGCACAACCGCTGTCATCTCGTCGGGTTTGTAGTCGACGATGCCCTCAGGCGCGGAAAGCACGCGGGCCTCAGCGTCGAGCATTCCGCCCACGTCCCAGCGGGTGCGGTTGCCCTCGACGGCGACCTTGCCTTCCGTGCGAACGAGCTCCGCGAACTCGAGCAGCACCGGGTCAGACGTGGCCAGCAGCGCGGTCATCCCCACACTCCGGTGGGTCGGCGTTTGAGGGATTGGATGTCGGCGCAGCTGTGTCCGACGGGCATCACCTTGCCCGGGTTCGTGCGACAGCCCGGGTCGAACGCCTGGCGGAGGCGATTCTGATGGTCGAGGTCATCGTCGGTGAAGAGCAGGTTCATGAACTTCTGCTTCTCCACGCCGATGCCGTGTTCACCGGACAGCACGCCACCGGCTTCGAGAGACGCGGTGATGATCTCTCCACCGGCCGCGTGGACTCGATCGAGAACACCAGGTTCACGTCCGTCGAAGACGATCAACGGATGCAGGTTTCCGTCGCCCGCGTGGAAGACGTTCATGATGATGAGTTCGTAACGATCGGCGATCTCGTAGATCTGCTCGAGCACACCCGCCAGCGCGGATCGGGGCACCACGGTGTCGTGCAGGTAGTAGTCGGGGGCGATCTGGGCGATCGCACCAAACGCGGTCTTGCGGCCCTTCCAGAGCAGCGCTCGTTCCTCCTCACTACCGGCCAGGCGAACATCGGTGGCCCCGTTGGACAGCCCGATTTCACCGATTCGTTCCGCGTCGATGTCGACGCCGGCACTCAGGCCGTCCACTTCGGCGAGCAGCACAGCCGCCGCGTCGCGCGGATATCCCGCGTTGACGAAGTTTTCGACTGCGACCGTGATCTTGTGGTCCATCACTTCGAGTGCAGCTGGGACAATGCCATCGGCGATGATGTCGCTCACGGTTTGGGCGGCGTCCGTGACCGAGTCAAAGGACAGGAGGAGCGTACGAACCTCGGGACGGTTCTTCGTGAGCCGAACCGCGACCTTGGTGACGATGCCGAGTGTCCCCTCGCTGCCGACGAAGACGCCGCGAAGGTCATATCCAAGCGTTTCACCGTCGACGGAGCCGAGCATGGCGACCTCACCATTCGGCAGGACGACCTCCATCGCCACGATGTGCGCGTTGGTGACCCCGTACGCGAGGCAGTGTGGTCCACCGGCGTTGTTGCCGACGTTGCCACCGATCGTGCACACCTGCTGGCTGCTGGGGTCAGGGGCGAAGTGATAGCCACGGGGTTGGAGCTGTCTCGTCAGGTCGAGGTTGATCACGCCGGGACCGACCCAGGCGACTCGTTTGTCTTCATCGATTTCGAAGATCTCGTTCATGCGGGTGACCGCGACGACAACCGGCGCACCGAGCGGAATCGCTCCCCCGGCCAGGCCGGTGCCCGCGCCCCGCGGCACGATGCTGCGCTGGTGCTCTCTCGCGATGCGCACAATCGCCTGCACCTCCGCGGTCGTCTCGGGATAACAGACCGGCCCGGAGTTGCCGTCCTCGAACACCGAGGCGTCGTGGCTGTGGAGCGCTTGACGGGCCGAGTCAAGCTTTGCCCGATCACCCAGCACCGCTCGTAGAGCGTCGATCGCCGGATCGCCGGATGTCTCGGACTCCCCACCTCGCAACGCTCGCAGCCGTTCCAACATGCCGCCGAGGTTAGTGGGGTCGGGCCTCACTTGGTACAAGGTTGGTGGGGTCGGGCCTCACTTTGTACAAGGTTGGTGGGGTCAGGCCTCACTTGCTACGAGGTTGCGTCCTCAACGGCCCGGGCCAGACCTTCGGGATCGGCAACACTGACCCACAAGGCAGAATGGTCCTTGAAACCGATCACCTTGGGAATCCTTTCCTTGAACGCTATGCACAGTCCCTTGCGATGATTCGTCCCAAACGTCAGCCCATCATCGGTAAAGCTGAGCCTCAGACCCACCGCCGTATACCAACGATGGGGGCCAGTGACGAGGGTGTGGTCCACGTTTGCGAGCGGGGTCTCGACGGAAACCCAACCAAACGAAGCGACCAGGCGTCCGTCGTCTGTGAGCTCTACGCCGTCAGAATCTTTGAGCCCGAGCGGCACGAACAAACCGGTCCACCGAGCGTCCCTCTCGTATTGAAACTTCTGACTCTGCATGCAATGAACCTTGTACCTAATGAGGCCCGACCCCACCACCTTGTACCTAATGAGGCCCGACCCCAAACTGGCGGCTAGGGGACGTGGATAATCATGGCGTCGCCTTGGCCGCCGCCGCCACAGAGGCCGGCAGCACCGATTCCGCCACCACGGCGGCGAAGCTCGTGCGCAAGCGTGAGGGCGATGCGGTTGCCTGACATGCCGAGCGGGTGGCCGACGGCGATCGCACCGCCGTTGACGTTGACGATCTCATCACTGACGCCGAGCTCGTCCATGGAGGCCAGCGCCACTGCGGCGAACGCTTCGTTGATCTCGTAGAGGTCGATGTCGCCGGTGGCCACGCCCGAGCGTTCCGCCGCCGTCTGGATCGCACGGCTCGGTTGGTGCAGCAGCGAACAGTTGTCGGGGCCAGCGACCATGCCGTAGCCGAGGACGGTGGCCAGCGGTTCAACGCCGAGCTCCTCCGCCTTGGCTCGGGTCGTGACAACCATCGCCGACGCACCGTCGCTGAGCTGGCTGGCGTTGCCGGCGGTGATTGCCCCGTCGGCGTTGAAGGCCGCCCGCAGCTTTGCCAGAGACGCGGCGTCGGTTCCCGCTCGGACACCTTCGTCCGCGGTGAACTCGATGGGGTCGGACTTTCTCTGCGGCACCGACACCGTGATGGTTTCGCTGTCGAGGATGCCGTCCTTGATCGCCCTCGCCGCACGATCATGAGACTGGGCGGCGTAGGCATCCTGCGCGTCACGATCGATGGTGGCGGCCATCGCATAGACGTCGGTCGCCTCACCCATGATCTTGTTCTCGACCGCACAGGTCAGGCCGTCGAACTGCAGCGAATCGACGAGTGCGCCGTCGCCATAGCCGTACCCCGTGCGGCTCTTCATCAGCAGGTGAGGTGAGCCGCTCATCGACTCCATCCCGCCGGCGACCACAACTTCCGCCTGACCGGTCTGCAGCATCATCGACGCGTAGTTGATCGCTTGGAGACCGCTGAGGCACACCTTGTTGATCGTCACCGCGTCGACCGGCAGTGGGATGCCACCTTTGACTGCTGCGTTGCGAGCAGCCGACTGGCCTTCGCCAGCCGTCAGTACGTGACCCATGACGACCTTGTCCACCGACTCGGCCGCGACACCAGAGGCTTCGAGCGCGCCGGCGATCGCCATGCCGCCAATGTCGGTCGCGGTGAAACCCGAGAGGCTGCCGTTGAACCGCCCGATCGGCGTTCGGGCCCCTTCGATGATGACGACGTCGTCAGCGGAGTTGGTCATGATGCTGGTCCTTTGTTCAGGAGATGGGTGAGGAGTTCGTTGGTGGCCTGAGTGGGCGAGATGTCGGCCGCTTCGGCCTGTCGCAACAGTGTTGCACCGTCGCCGTCCATCGTGGCTTCCGCCGCTGCTGCCATCGCTTGGGCCAGCCGAGCTCGGACTTCGGTGCGGATGCGGTGTTGGCGGCGGGTGGCGCGCAGCCCGCTCTCGTCGAGATGGGCCCGGTGTTTCTCGACCGTCGCCCAGACCTCTTCGCTGCCCTCGGCGTTGAGCGCGCTGGCCATGACGATCGGCGGGCGATAGCCGGTCTCGGATTCCTGGCCGGTCATATGGCTGAGGTCGAGCATGAGGTCGAGGTCGCGGCGGACATCGTTGGCACCGGGACGGTCGGCCTTGTTCACGACAAAGACATCGGCCACCTCCAACAGCCCGGCTTTGTTGGCCTGGACGGCGTCGCCCATGCCTGGTGTCATCACGACGACGGCGGTGTCGGCCGCACCCACGACGTCAACCTCGACCTGCCCCACGCCGACGGTCTCGATGATCACCGGGTCGTATCCGGCGGCATCGAACAGCCGCACGGCGAGCGGTACCGCTAGTGCCAGCCCTCCGCTGTGGCCACGAGTCGCCATCGACCGGATGAAGGCACTGGTGCGCTCGACGCCGGGGTCGACGATGTCGTCCATTCGAATGCGGTCCCCAAGGATCGCTCCCCCGGTGAGCGGCGAGGACGGATCGACGGCGAGCACCGCGGGCTTCTTGCCCGCTCCCACGAGATCACGGACGAGCTGACCGACCAGCGTCGATTTTCCGGCACCAGGCGCACCGGTGATGCCAACGATGTGCGCCCGGCCGGCATCGGGGTGCGCAAGATCGCTGATCTGATCAGCATCCTGGCCGCCTCGTTCCACGATCGACAGCAAGCGGCCAAGCGCACGTCGCTCGCCGCCACGAGCCGCGGCATAGAGCTCGTCGATCGACCGCTTTGGCTTGCCCATCTCAGCCGGCGGCGGCCACGGCGTCGCGAACGGTTTGAGCGACATCTTCCGCTGACGCACCTGGGCCGAGCACAGCAGCCACTCCCTTGTCGAGGAGTGGTTGGACGTCTTCCTCGGGGACGATGCCCCCCACGATGACCGGCGTGCCGAGTTCGGCGTCGTTCACTGCGGTCACCATCGCCGGTGCCAACGTCATGTGGCCCGCGTTGTGCATCGAGAGGCCAATGGCGTCGGCATCTTCCTGTTCGGCCGCGGCGACGATGCTGTCGGTTGTTTGGCGCAGACCGAGATAGATGACTTCCATTCCGGCGTCGCGCAGGATTCGGGCGACGACCTTGAGGCCACGGTCATGGCCGTCGAGGCCGAGCTTGGCGAGGATGATGCGGAGCTGCGGTTCGTCACTCATCAGATGATCGCTTTCTCGACGTACGTTCCGAATACCGACTCCATGGCCATCGACACTTCTTCGAGGGTTGCGTAGGCCTTGACCGCATCGAGGATGCTTGGCATCAGGTTCACGTTCGGGTCCTGAGCCGCCGCAGCCACGGCGGCCAGCGTGCGGGAAACGTCGTCATCGTTGCGAGCCAACTTCACGTCCGCCAGCCGCTTCAGCTGGTACTCCTCAACCTCGGCTTCGATCCGCAGCAGTTCTTTGTCGCCGTCGTCGCCGTCGGTGAACGCGTTGACACCGACGATGATGCGGTTGCCATTGTTGATCTCCCGCTCGAAGCGGTAGGCGGCGTCCGCGATCTCGCCAACGAAATATCCATTCTCGATCCCGGCATACACACCTTCGAGGATCGAGCCCTGACCCAGGTCGTCGAGGTGGGCGAAGATCGCCTCGGCCTGGCGTTCCATTTCGTCGGTCATCCACTCGACGTAGTCGCTACCGCCGAGCGGATCGGCCACGTTGGCGACGCCGGTCTCGTGGGCGACAATCTGCTGGGTACGGAGTGCGATGCGAGCCGCCTTCTCGGTCGGAAGAGCCAGTGCTTCGTCGAAGCTGTCGGTGTGCAGACTCTGGGTTCCACCAAGCGCACCGGCGAGGGCCTGAATCGCTACCCGGGCGATGTTGATCTCCGGCTGCTGCGCCGTCAGCGACACCCCGGCGGTCTGGGTGTGGAAGCGGCACAACATGCTGCGTTCGTTCTTCGCGCCGTAACGCTCCTTCATCCAGCGAGCCCAGATGCGGCGAGCGGCCCGGAACTTGCCGATCTCCTCGAAGAAGTCGCTGTGGCTGTTGAAGAAGAAGCTCAGTCGAGGGGCGAATTCATCCACATCCACGCCGGCCGCCGTGGCGGCCTCGACGTACGCAAAGCCATTGGCGAGCGTGAAGGCGAGCTCCTGGGCGGCAGTGCTTCCCGCCTCACGGATGTGGTAGCCGCTGATCGACACCGGGTGCCATTTCGGCATCTCGTCCGCCGTGTACCGGATCATGTCGGTGACGATCCGCACGGACGGGCGCGGTGGATAGATGTACTCCTTTTGCGCCTGGTACTCCTTGAAGATGTCGTTCTGGATCGTGCCGGCGAGCTTCTCGTGGGGAACACCCGTCTTCTCTGCCACCGCGATGTACATGGCGAGGATCACTGCGGCCGGGCCATTGATCGTCATCGATGTGGATACTGCCGACAGATCGATGTCGGCGAAGAGATCTTCCATGTCGGCCAGCGTGTCGATGGCAACGCCGGCACGTCCGACCTCGCCGAGAGACCAGCCGCTGTCGCTGTCGCGACCCATGAGTGTGGGCATATCGAACGCGGTCGACAAGCCGGTGCCACCGTTGCGAAGGATGTCCTTGAACCGGGCGTTGGTGTCTTCGGCAGTGCCGAAGCCGGCGAACATCCGCATCGTCCACAGTCGGCTGCGATACATCGTCGGGTAAACGCCTCGGGTGTACGGGTACTCGCCCGGATACGGACCGTCGCCGTAGACCGGGTCGACGGGGACACCGGACATGGTCTCGAACGGCACGTCGCGCACGGGGGCGTCGGCCGTTCGGGCAATCCACGCATCGAGGTCGGGTCGGTCGCTCATGTCAGTTGCTCCAGTTCGATGTTGTCGCCGGCAGATTCGCGCACGGCTGCCGCCGCCCGGTTGAGATCGACGAGCTCGGCGTCGGTGATGTCGCCCATACCCCAGCGGATGGCTTCGAGGGCGGCCGTTGCGTCGTCCAGGACCTTGCGGCCACGCGGTGTCACCGTCGCAAGGGTCGCGCGCCGGTCGTCGGGGTGAGGGGCGCGTTTGACGAGCTTGTCCCGTTCGAGACGGTCGATCGTGCTGGTGACGCTGGTCGGATGCACCTGTAGCCGTTCACCCATCCGGGCCATCGCCATGGCGCCGTTGCGGGCGAAGCTCAGCAGAGCGAGAGCCTCGTATCGGCTGAAGGTCAGCGAGAACTGCGCCAGCGCTTCGTTGATGCGACCAAGCACAATCTGGTGCGCTCGGGCGATCGACGTGGCCGACACCATGGCCTCGAGCTCGTCGAGCCCGCGCTCATCCCAATTGCGTCGCGCTTCCCCGATCAGATCCATCCACCAAGAATAGCAGGGTCATCCAATAGTCGGATGTCCTAGTATTTTTCTGGTGGCCGACTGGCCATGACGTTGTCGTCAGTCGCCGGCGATGAACACGGTCCACACGCCGTCGGCCGTGATCGTCGTTCGCCACCCGACGTACCCTTGCGCGAAGTCGATCATGTCCTGAAGTTCGTCGACGGTGTAGAGCTCGAGTAGCTGCGCATAGGCGTCCGGGTCCATGCCCGTGCCGTCCGCCGCCTCAAGCGTCTGGAACGCCGACGGCCAGACGTGGAACTCGCCGTCGTCGCTTACCCACACGGGTTGATTGAAATGGTTGACGACCTCTTGGAGGATCGGCTCTCCCCTGGCTTCTTCCTCCCAGAACAACTCGACTCCACTGCCACCGAAGCTGGTCTGAAACGTCCAATCGGGCAGACCGACCATCGACAGGACTCGCAGCGCGTCGAAGTCACAGCTCATCGCGGCGTCAAAGATCGCTTGGCGGGTCTCCGCAACCACTTCAGGCAAATCCTGCTCCACCAAGGTGGCCTCCGACCCATCGGTGGAGCACGTCTCGGGATACTCGATCTCGACCACGGGATTGGGTTCGAAGTGTTCGAGCTCGAAGATGAAGCCGCCATCGACAGGGAGATCCGGCTCGTTGAAGACATACACACTCGGGACGCCGTTGACCTCGTCGTAGTTGACACGGACCGGAAAGCGCCCCTCCTCCAGGACCCGTTCGATCTCACCGAACAACGATTCGACGGTCGCAAACGGCGGGGCCTCGGTCTCCGGTGCATCACCGGAATCCACCGACAGCACCTGACCATTGTCGATGAGCATCTTCCACGGGCCCGAGAAACACTCGCAGACCATGAAGTACGTCCACTCGTAGAGACCGGGGTTGGTGTCAGCCCAGCGCTGTCGGGCCTGCGTCAGCGACAGAAGCTCGAGCGTCGGATCGAAGGCGGTGGTCGTGGTCGCGGCCGTCGTGGGCGGCGTGATCGTCGTGGCGGTCGTAGGCGAAGACGACACAGGCTCAGTCGAGACGGTCGGATCCGTCGTCGAGCCTGAGGTCGATCCGCTGGTATCGCCCTGGCTCGATCCGCACGCGCTCAGAAGGAGCAGGGCGACAAGCAACACGGCGCGGCGCATACGGGCAGTGTGTCAGGTTCAGGGCAGATTTCCCCGTCGCCCGAGTTGCAGAATCGAACGTACGTTCGATATACTGATGATATGGCGCTGGGCGAATCTCTCCTCACCGAAGACCCACTCTTCGGTCTCGATGTTGCCCTCGACGAGGTCGGCGCCACCCCACTCGGCAGTCTCGGTCCAGCCGCCTTGGGACTGCGGGCCGTCGCCCTGCAGCGGGCTCGAAACCGACTCGATGCGATCACGGCGGAAACCTTGGCCGAAGCGGAAAACGCTCGAACATCCGTCGTCGCTGGCCAACGCAACATGTCGCAGTACGTGGCAGCCCGCACTCACTGCGAGCCGTCGGCAATCCGACGGGATACCCGCCTCGGACGGTGGTTGTGGTCGTTCCCTGAACTGGCCGAGGCGTTTCACAGCGGGGTACTCAGTCGCCGCCATCTCGAAGACATTCAATCGGTCGACAACGTTCGCACCCATTTCATGCTCAAGCGAGATCAACACCTGTTCATCGGGTTCGTCGAAGAGCTCGAATGGAAGAGTTTCAAACATGCGGTCAAGTACTGGCTCGATGCCAACGACCCGGATGGCAAGGAGCCGAAGGAGAAGGTCGCCAACAACACCTGCACCCTTCGCACCCTTGTCGACGGCACGGTTGAGCTCAAGGCAACACTCGATCCGATCAGCGGTGCCGTGGTGAAGAACGCGATCGAGGCGGAGGATCAGCGGCTGTTTCGGCGCGATGAGGACAATGATGTTGTCCGACGCGTCTCCCACCGTCGAGCGGAAGCGCTGACCATTGTGGCCGCACTGGCGATGGGCAACACCGCGGGCGGAACACCTCAGCCACTCGTTCATCTGGTGATGAGCGAGAAGGTGGCCGAGGACACGCTCGCCCGGCTCAATGAACCATCACCCGAGCCACTTCCGCTGGACTACGACGATGTTGACGGTCGGTGCGAACTCATCGACGGCACGCCGGTTCACCCTCGCCTGGCGCTCGTGTTGCTTGCGACCGCGAAGTTGCGGAGGCAAGTACTGGCGGGCAAGTCCCGCACCCTCGATCTGGGGACGACCACGAAGCTGTTCCCAAAGTGGATGAAAGAAGCTGTTCTTGTCGAAGCCCGCGGCCAATGTGCTGCCGCCGGATGTGACGCCCCCTTCGCTTGGATGCACGCCGATCATCGAGAACCCCGCAGCAAGGGTGGCCCAACGTCGATGGAGAACATCGACCCTCTCTGCGACCCCGACAACAAGTTCAAACGGGATCGAGCTCCGCTGCCGGAAAAGAAGTCCTCCAGGCGTTGGAACCCCGAGATTGTGCCTGACGTACAAGACTCATGAACATGACGCGCATCATGGTTGGGTTGGCACTGATCTT
>SHLQ01000014.1 GCA_004282895.1 Acidimicrobiales bacterium | reverse complement strand
GAGCTCACGGAGGATCTCGACCGCATCGCCCTGGCCGCCGCCCTCCTCCGCGGACCGCTGCTCGCTGCGGCCTTCATCGCGCCATGGATCCTCGAGCAGCTAAGCGGTGGGCACGACGCCGAGTTCCGCTGGCTCGCCGGCTTCCCGCTGCCAATGGTCGGAGCCGGATTGCTCGTCGCATCGACCGTGGCCGATGGACTCGCTGAGTTGATCCTTCAGACCGGTCTGGCCTCTCTGGCTTCCGGTGCGGCCTACATGCTCATTCTGTCGTTCACCCGCACGCAGATGGACAGTGCCATCGCCGTCGGCGCGATCGTGGCCGGTGTCACCGCATTTGTGCTCATGCTCTGGTTGACCGCAGATCAAACCTGGTCCCACCCATTTATCGCCGTGAGCGTCCTGGCGGCGGCGATTGCCGTGCCGCCGGGGCTACTGCTTGATCGCGGGGGTTACCCACGATGATTATCGTCACCGGCATGCATCGATCGGGTACGTCGCTCGCGGCCCAGGTGCTGCAGGCGATCGGCGTCGACTTCGGCGACCCGGCAACCATGTACGCGGCCGACGACTGGAACGCGAACGGGTACCTGGAGCGCCTCGATGTCGTCGACCTGAACAGTCGAATCATCACCGGTCATGAGCGCACGACAAGCCGAGTAACGCAGGTGCGCTCGCAGCTGGCTTACCTCCGAATGCCTCCTGTAGCGACAATCGACGAGGCCGCCGATGCGGTGGCGAGAGAGATCGAGATGAGCTCCGCACTCGTTGGGTCACTCGCCGTCAAGGACCCACGGTTCTGTCTGACGTACGGCGGATGGTCCCGCCATGCTGCCGTCGAGGGATTGGTCGTTGCGCTTCGACATCCGGCGGCATCGGTGGCGTCGCTCCGGAAGCGCAACCGCCTGCCAACGAACATCGGACACCGGTTCTGGCGCTGGCACATGGAAGCGATCCTCCCCCACATCGACGGCGGTACACTGCTGATCCGACAAGACCGCCTCACGGGCCCGGAAAGCGAGTCGGAGATCGCTCACATTCGCGCGTGGTGCGCCGCCAGAGGCATCGACGCCTCCGGTGAAACGACCGACATCGTCGACCCCAACCTCGTGCACCACCAGCCCGACGACTCGGCCGTACCGCCGGAAAGCCTCAACGTGTGGCGTCGCCTGGTCGAAGCGGCCACTGGGGAGGCGTGACTCAGAGACGGCGGTGAGGGCCGAACATCGTCTCGAGGAACCGGTAGTCGGCCAACGTTAGTGTTCCGGTGAGATCCATCTCGACCGAACGTTTGAAGAACTCTGAAACTGGCAGGTCGATGGCGATCGCGCCCAGCTCGACCTGACGCTCGCGGGCAATCTTCATCGAGACGTTGCGTAGGTGTGCCTCCAGAAACGCCTCCCCGTTGGCGTTCATCGTCGCCGCCTCCATCGGTGCGCCGTCGCTGACAACAACGAGCAGCTTCCGGGGTTCCGGGCGGGCCAACAGGCGGCGATAGGCCCAGGTGATCGCCTCGCCATCGACCCCTTCGCGGAAGTGTTGGGTCTTCATCATGGAGGCGATGGCCAATCGCGACCGCTTCCACGGTTCGTCCGCGGACTTGTAGACGATATGGCTGAGCTCGGCGAGGCGGCCGGGGTTGGGCTCCTCCCCTGCTCGACGCCACTCGCGCAGCGGCTCCCCGCCGTTCCAGGCGCCGGTCGTGAACCCCAGGATTTCACTCGTTGCTCCGGCCAGATCCAGCGCTCTGGCCAACGTGTCCACCAACACAGTGACTGTCTCGTGGCGCTGTCGTTTCATCGAGCCGGAGTTGTCGATCAGAAATGACACGACCGCTGGACTGGTAACACGGAAGCGTTCCCGCCGAAACACGTGGTGGTCCTGCGGATTCGCGATCAGTTGCGGCAGACGATGAGCGTCCAGCACACCCTCTTCCTGACCGACCCGCCAGCCGTCCTCCTCCACGCCGACAAGGACCTTCTGCAGTCGGCGGGCGAGGGAGAAGACACTGACGGCTTGTTCGGCGATCAGTTCGTCCAGCCGCTCCCGCAGGTCGCGCCGAGTGTCGAGTGGGTACAGAGAGGCGGCGTCGATTTCGCGATCGTGCACCCGGGTGAACACGTGGTAGCCACCAACCTCGTCGAGTGACCGTTCATCCACGCGGTCGGCCGCCAGCTCGTTGCCGAGCGTGGGAATCTCGCCATCGTCGGCGCCATCGGTATCCCCCCACTCCGGAGGAATGAACAGTTGTGCGGCGACCCTGTCAACGACTTCTGTCCCACCGCGTTCGTCCGATTCGACGAGCATCGCAACCGCTTCGGCGAGCTGACGAGCAGGCGCGGCGAAGTCCGCTTGGGACGAGATGTTGGGTTTGAGTTCCTTCAGTGGTTCTCCGATGAAGCGGGAGATGTTCGCCCGGGTGGCGTCGATCGTGTCTTCGATCAGTTCGTTCTGGAGCGGGTGGACCAGACGCGATCGGGCCATGTGGAGCAACGTGTACACCAGCAGACCAAGCGCCGTGTTCGTGAGTCGCTCCTCCCGGTTCCAATCGCGAAAGGCCTGCTCGATGTTGTTGCGGACACCAGCCAGCTCGTCGGGGACGAGCGCCTCGCAACGCAGCTGTTCCAGCAGGTCGAACACGAGCCTGGCGATCAGATCATGGGGGCTCAGCTCATCGTGCAGCCTTCGATCGCTGTACCGCAGCCGTACCCCCAACGCGTCGACGACACCGCGATGCCGGATGCGCTCCGCATCGTCCAGGTCGACCAGCAGATAGGGCGTCGCCACACTGACCGGCCGCTCGTTGACCCGCAGCTGCTGTGCCCGGAACTCGGCCGTGGGTTCGGCGCCGACCGCCCGCAGCGTGGCCGCGGCGCGACGTTCGCGAGCTCGGCGCGAAACCGTCTGCTCGGCGGCGTTCATGTCAGTCGAGCTCGGCGTCGAACGCTCGCTGGTAGTACTCGGCCACGATCGACTTCTCGACCTCGTCGCATTTGTTGGCGAATGCCAGCTTGAACGACGTTGCGATGTCGCCGAAGATCTCGACGTTCTCAGCCCAACTGATTACCGTGCGCGGCGACATGACCGTGGAGATGTCGCCCGCCTCGAAGCCGTGTCGAGTTAGATCCGCGACGGCGACCATCTTTGCGACGAGCGCCGGGTCGGCGTTGGGAACCTGAGCCAGCACGATCTCGGTCTCAGTCTCCGCGGTGAGGTAGTTGAGGGTGGCAACAACGTTGAAACGGTCGATCTGCGCCTGGTTCAGCAGCTGCGTGCCGTGGTACTGGCCGGTGAGGTTGCCGAGACCGACGGTGTTGGCGGTGGCGAACAGGCGAAACGATGGGTGCGGCGTGATTACGCGGTTTTGGTCGAGCAGCGTGAGCCGGCCGTCCTTTTCCAGGACTCGCTGGATCACGAACATCACGTCGGGTCGCCCGGCGTCAAACTCATCGAAGATCAAGGCGACTGGGTTCTGCAGCGCCCACGGCAACATGCCTTCGGCGAACTCGGTCACTTGCTGCCCGTCACGAATGACGATCGTGTCGCGCCCAACAAGATCCATGCGGCTGACGTGACCGTCGAGGTTCACGCGCACCGCCGGCCAGTTCAATCGAGCCGCCACCTGTTCGATGTGGGTGCTCTTGCCCGTGCCGTGTGCCCCCTGCACCAGCACCCGCCGGTTGTGCACAAACCCGGACAAGATCGCCAACGTCACCTCAGGATTGAACCGATACGCCGGATCCACCTCCGGCACATGCTCATCAACCTCAACAAACCGCTGAACCTTCAAATCACACGCAAAACCAAAGACCTCTTCAACATCAACGATCTCAGTTGGCATGTCGTGATTCATGGATCAGACGTAGTCCTTGTATTTGGGCAGATGACGCACGGGCGTGCTGAGAGCATCTTTTCGGAAAGGATCGCCCAGCTCCTTGGTGCACATGATCTCGATGACCGTCGTCTTGCCTTCGTTCATTTGGGCGTCGACCGCCGCTTTCAGCGCTGGGCCGACCTCGTTGATGTCGTCCACGCGCACCCCTTCGGCGCCCATGGCTTCGGCGATCTCCGCGTAGTTCTCGCCGCCCTCGAGCTCGCCGGCGACGAAGCGGCAACCGTAGAAGTCGACCTGGTTCTTCTTCTCCGCACCCCAGTGGCGGTTGTGGAACACGACGGCGGTGACGGGGATGTCGTGGCGCACGGCGGTCATGAGTTCACTCATACTCATCGCCCACGCACCGTCGCCGGCGTAGGAGATGGCAGGGCGATCAGGCGCCGCCGCTTTGGCGCCCATGATCGTGGGGAGCGCATAGCCGCAGTTGCCCCAACTCATCGGAGCGAAGAAGCTGCGCGGCTCCTCGAAGCGGAGGTAGCTGTTGGCGACGGAGTTGATGTTGCCGATGTCGGTCGAAACCATCGCCCGGGCCGGCATCGCCTTCTCGAGCTCCCGCAGAACCTGACGGGGATGCAGCCAGTTGCCCTGCTCGTTGTTGGCTTCCTCGATCGCTTCGAGTGAGTAGTCGTCCTTCTCGTGAATCCACTCGTCGAGTTCGGTCTCCCACACGTCCTTCTCGGCCTGGGTGGTCGCGGCCCGTTCGTCCTTCGTCGCGTCGCAGGCCAAGGTGCGGTCGTTGAGCCGTTCGAGCAGTGCGGTTGCAGCTGCACCTGCGTCGCCGTGAATGGCGACCTGGACCGGCTTGACGAGGCCGAGCATCTGGTCGTCGGCGTCGACCTGAATGATCTTTGCGTCCTTCGGCCAGTAGTCCATATCGTGCTGTGGCAGCGTGCCGAACGGACCGAGGCGGGTGCCGAGGGCGAGGACGACGTCGGCCTTGTTCACCAGCTTCATGGCCGCCTTGGAACCTTGGTAGCCGAGCGGGCCGGTCCATTGGGGATGGCTGGCCGGGAAGCTGTCGTTGTGGAGATAGCTGTTCACCACGGGGCAGCCAAGTCGCTCGGCGAGGGCCACGGCTTCGTCCATCGCATCGCCCATGACCACACCACCGCCGCTGACCATGACGGGGAACTCGGCGTTGGCGAGAAGGCCGGCCGCTTCGTCGAGGGCCTTCTGACCGCCGGCGCCGCGCTCGACACGGATCGGCGTGGGGATCTCCACATCGATGTCGCCATAGAAGCGGTCTCGGGGGATGTTGATCTGGGTTGGGCCCATCTGCAGGATCGCCCGGTCGAACGCCCGGGCGGTCAACTCGGCCATGCGGTTCTCGTTGTCGATGTGCGCCTGGTACTTCGTGAACTCCTCGAACATCGGCAGCTGGTTGGCTTCCTGGAAACCACCGAGGCCAATACCCATCGAGCCGGTTTGTGGGGTGACGATCACCACCGGGCTGTGCGCCCAGAACGCCGCGGCGATCGCAGTCACGCAGTTGGAGATGCCAGGGCCGTTCTGGCCGATGACGACACCATGGCGACCGGACACGCGGGCGTATCCATCGGCCATGTGGGCGGCGCCCTGCTCGTGCACGACCGGAACGAGGCGAATGCCCGCCGGCGCGAAGATGTCCATGGCATCCATGAACGCCGAACCCATGATGCCGAACGTGGTGTCCACGCCGTTGGCGACCATCGTTTCGACAAAAGCCTCGCTCGGTGTCATCCGCGTCATTTCTTCCCCTAGTGATGTTGAGAGACCGCTGTGAGAGCCTATAACGGGCACGTAAGAGCGTCTATTGTCATCGATGGCTCCACCGAAGTAAGCCGGTGATCCTTCGTGGTCGGAGACCTACCATGCGTCACCGTATGTGGCCTTAGGCCCTACCCTCCAATCTCACGAGCTGCCACCCTGAGCCGTATGCAGAGGGATGTCGCTCATCGGGCGGCGGGACTCCTCTCCGTCGCGCTCGCTCTGCTGCTCGTCCTGACATCCTGCGCCAGCGCCCCGAATGGTGCCGCCGACAGCGGGGCCAGTGCTGATCCCCCTGATGGCACGGACTCGTTCTGCGATTTGTGGGTGGACATGACGTCGCGGATGGAAGAATCGGAAGGCATGGACCAGGCCGGGCTCGAGGATTTCCTCGAGCTGAGGGATTCCGTTTCAGACCAGCTCCCCGATGACCTCACAGAGCAGTGGAATGCAATCATCGAGGGGCAGGACCCGATGGTCGAGATTCTCTACGCGATCAACTTCGACTGGGAGGCGCTGAACGAAGAGATGGTCTCGAGCGCGTTCGGAAGTCCCGAGGCGGCGGAGGCAGCCGAAGCCGCTCAGCAGACCGCTGTTAGCCAAATCGACCGATGGGTGGTGAGAAACTGCGGCGAGCGTCAAGGCGATGCTCTGAGCTTCTGTGCCCTCTGGGCCGACATCTTCGTGACGCAACTCGGATTCCACCCGGACCCGAACATGGATCCCGAATCCGAGGAGGCGCAGAACCGATTCGTCGACCTAGTTGCTCGTGCCGACGCGGTTGCGCCGGCTGATGTCCGTGACCGATGGGACCCAATTGTCGGGTACCACCTGACCTGGCACAACCTGCTGCTCACCGTCGACTTCAACGAGGACCTCATCTCCGACGACCTTCTGACGGACGCGTTCGGGAGCCCCGAAGCCGCCGCCGCCAGCGCCGCTGCGGCCGAATCATCAGTCGCCGCCGTCGAGACGTGGTCGCAGACGGGGTGCGGCGACTTCTGCGCCCGTTCGCGTGAGCTCACGGACAGGATTGGAGAGTTCGCCGAGCGGCTCGATAGACGGGCCGGCGATACCTATGGGTACGCGACAGCAGAACGGTCACTGGCCCATGCCGACGCGTTGATGCCCGATGAACTGCTCGTCTACTGGGAACCTGTGTCGGCCGAACTCAACGACTGGATCGGATGGTGGGCAAGCCATGATTACGACAGTCGGCAGCTGGAATCCGCCGAAGCTCAAGCTGAAGCGATCGAGATCTACCGCCAAGCGGACTACCAGTCGATCGGGCCAGATGAAAATGATCCCCAAGGGAGTAGGAAGCGCATCGCCGAAATCGAAGCGTGGCGACGGGGTGAAGCCGACCTCGGCAGAGAAGTCGCAGAAATGGTGGGCCGCCTGTCGACAGCTCCGCCGTTCGAGCGTCCGGGGTTCATGGCCGCAGCGAATGAGATTTTCAATTGGCCAGCCCAGAACTGCCTGGTCGGGAGCACCGGGCCGGGACTGGTAGAGGTCAGATTCGGCGAGGTCACTGGAGCTGCCGGAGACCGTCTCGTGCTGATGATAGGCCCAGAGGGCTCGACGGCCGCCGACCTCGCCATCCCCGAACAGTTCCTCGGCGGGCTCTGCGCCGAAATCGACCGAGACCCTTGGGGATTCTCGATACACGGTGAGGAGCAGGAGCGAGAGTACTGGGGACAGCCCCTGCAGCAGTTAACCGGCGACGACCCTGACGAACGCGAGAAGGTGCCTCTCTGCGAGTCGCTTCGGGACCACGCAACCCTTGACCCCGGGCGCTACACAATGGTCGCGGCCACGTATGAGGGAGCCGCCCCAGCACCCCAAATCGACGTGCAACCCACCCGCTGTCTGACGCTCGATGTGACAGTGTCAGGTGACACGCTGATCGATCTCCCAGAACTCCCGCCGTGCGAGCTTGCACCGCCGCCCGCCGAGCCGGGGAAATGGGGCTACGTGGAGCCGGTGGCGACATCCACGCCGGGGGCGGGAAGCCTGAAGGTCAGAATACCGACGCAGTTGGCGCCGGATACCAACGAGTTCTCAGGCGGCGGCCGATACCAGCTGTATGCCATTGCCTTGCCGGAGGGAACCACGCTGAACGAGATCGGCCGTGAACAGGTCTTCCCGCCCGCCGCCGGTTGTGTGTTCTTGTGGTCAGACCGGGACTTTCCTCGGGAGCGGGAGATACGACCCGTCGAGGTACCCCTGGGCCCCTTGTCGAGATCCGGCCTGAGCTCCTGCTTCTCTCCGGACTGGCTGAACGGTGCGGCTCCGATCGATGGCGCTCCTGCCGGTGAGCCTGCGGCCGATTCGAGCCTGCCGCTCACGGTGCTGGCACCGGGGACCTACACAATCTACGTCAGAGGCTTCTGGGACGGTATTGGACATGAGGGTTTCTGTGCCACTTTCGACGCGACCGTAGACGGTGACACCGTCGTCGATGTACCGGTGGACCTCAGCGAATTGGAGCGGTGCTCATGAACGCCGAGACCACCCGACCAGCCATCGAGGTCCGCAGCCTCCGCAAGAAATTCGGCCGTACCGAGGTCCTTCGATCCGTCGACTTGGAGATCCCGCGCAACTCCGTCTTTGGTTTTCTCGGTCCGAACGGCGCCGGCAAGACAACCACAATGAAGATCCTCGTCGGACTCTTGCACGCCAATGGCGGATCGGCATCGATCATGGGTCACGACGTCGCTCGAGACAGCCTTCAGGCTCGAGCTGCGATCGGCTACCTGCCCCAAGCAGCGTCGTATTGGAAACACCTCAAGGTACGAGGCGTGCTCAACTTCACCGCCCAGCGTTACCTCGATCTCCCGCGGCCACAGTTGCGACAGCACGTCGACGAAACGATCGAACTGGCCGGGCTCACCGATCTGGTCGACCGCAAAGTCGCCAAGCTGTCAGGCGGCGAACGCCAGCGCCTCGGCATCGCCGAGGCCTGGGTGGGTCGCCCCGACGTGCTCATCCTCGATGAGCCGTCATCGGGCCTCGACCCCGAAGGTCGCCACGAAGTACTCAGCCTGCTCGATCGCCTGCGCAAGGACGCCACGATCCTCTATTCGACCCACATCCTCGACGACATCGAGCGTATTGCCGATCACATCGCCGTGATCGACAACGGCTCGATCGTCGCTCAAGGATCAATTGATTCCTTCCTCGTCGGATCGACAGCCCTCTACTCGGTCGGGTTTTCGGGCCCGCTGTTCGGGGCTGTGGAAGCGCTCCAGACCGAAGCGTGGGTCGACGCGGTCGAGCCCGAGACAGATGGCCGCGTCACGGTCGCAGTGAACGACCGGAGCCACGCCGAACTGGAGTTGCTGCGCTCGTTCGTCGCCAGTGGCGTGAGCGTCACCGACTTCCGCCCCGCGCGCCGAAGCCTCGAAGACATCTACCTCGAGATCGTGGGGGCTGATGATGACGACGGCTGAAGCCACTCCGCTGCCAGCGAGCGCAAGGAGCAGGTCGACCGGTCTCACCCGTGGGCTCGGCGGACTCACCAGGGCCGAGGCCCGGCGATGGTTGCCCTGGCGGACCGCAGGGTTCATCGTGCTCGGCCTTGGTCTGCTCGCGGCGCTCTATGCCAACTGGCTCATACAGCCGGCAAAGACGCTCACCGAACTGTTGTATCCGTTCTTCGGGCTCTGGTTCGCGCTGTTGATACTCGCCACCGTCGCGATGACACAAGGTATGGTCGCCAGCGAGATCTCACAGGGAACAGCAGCGTGGGTCGTTTCCAAACCCGTAGCGAGGCCTGCGTTCATCCTGTCGAAGTTCGCGGCGCTGGTGCCGATTGTGGTCGTAGCGATGGTTGGCATCCCGGGCTTGGCTGCCCGATGGGTCTTCAGCATCGCCGAGTCTGAGGGGCAGACCGAGTTCAACGCCGGGGACCTCGTACGTTTGCTAGAGGAGCCACTCGCTCGGAACGACTACATGCCGCTCATGGATTTCGATGTCCATCTCGGGATCCTGGCGCTCATGATCTTTCTCATCCTGGTGGCCGCAGCGGCAATGGTTCTGCTCGGTTGCCTGCTCCGGCACGCGACCGCCATCCTCGTCGCCGGACTGATGGTTCCCATCGCGCTGGTCGTCCTGGCGAATGTCGGTCTCGACCAACAAGTCGTCAGCCTGACACCGGCGTGGGCGATGGATTCGATGCTCGACGGCATCGCCGGCAACCCGGTCTCCGTTCTCGGGCCGTCGATCGTGGCGACATTGTGGACGGTTGGCCTGCTCGGGCTGGCCAGCTGGTGGTTCAACCGGAGGGAGCTCTGATGACTGATCTCGCTCTTCAAACGCACGAATTGAGAAAACACTTCGGTAGCACTCAGGTCCTGCGCTCGGTCGACCTGGCGATACCGCGCCATTCGATCTACGGGTTCCTTGGACCCAATGGTGCGGGCAAATCCACAACGATGAAGACCGTGATGGGACTGTTGCGTCCCTCTGGCGGCAGCATCGAGGTGTTCGGGCGTGACACGCGGCGATATGGACCGTCGGCGCGTGCACACATCGGGTACCTACCGCAGCACCCCCGCTTCCACCCGTATCGGACCTGCCGACAGACCCTGCTGTTCGTGGCTGCGCTCTACCCGGGGCACCGCGATCGCCGAGAGCTGCGTGACCACGCCGACGAGTTGTTGGACGCGGTGGGTCTGTCCGACCTTGCGAATCGTCGGACGCACGGACTGAGCGGAGGTGAGTCGCAACGCCTTGGCCTGGCTCAAGCTCTCATTGCCGAACCCGAGCTACTCATCCTCGACGAGCCGGCTGCGGCCCTCGACCCCGAAGGGCGCCACGACGTACTCGAGATCATCGAAGGCCTGCGCGGCCGCACCACGGTCTTCTACTCGACCCACATTCTCGAAGACGTCCAACGGGTAAGCGACCGAGTAGCCATGATCAGCAACGGCCGCATCGTCGCCGACGGTCCACTGACGGATTTGCTCAGCGGAGACGACTCCTCGTGGACGATTCGCACGTTAGGCTCGAGCGAGGCGGTGCAGGCGCGCTTGTCGAGCGAACCGTGGGTGTCGAGCGTCGACGTCAGCCGACGCCGAGACTCCGACGTCTGGACCGTCCGGCTCGCCGCCGGAGCACCGGAAGAGCAGCTGCTGCCGACGATCCTCGCCGACAACCAGCTGGCGATCGCGGAGTTCCACCCCAGCGATCACACTCTGGAGGATGCCTATCTGGCGATCGTGGGGCACAACAATGAGCACTGAGCGACGCACCTTTGCCCTCCTCCCTGGCCTCGGAGGCCTGCTGAAAGGCGAATTCCATCGGTGGCTCGGGCGCAGGATCCTTCTGCACAGCGTGGTCTGGACACTGCTTGTGACCGGTTTGCTCTGGCTCGTGACGACGACCATGGCAAACATCGAGTGGCGTGGATTCGATCTACTGATCCACATCTGGTGGATCGCGCTTCCACTCGGGTCGATCGCCATCGCCCAGAACGCACTCATCGAGGAACGCCAAGCCGAGACGCTGCCATGGGTACTCTCCAAACCCGTCTCGAGGCCCGCAATCATCCTGTCCAAGGTGATCTCGGACGCGCTCGGCATCATTCTCCCTGCCGTCATTCTCCAAGCGATCATCGCGTGGTTCATGCTCCCCGCCCTCGAACCGAAAGCGGGACTGCCAATTCAGGAGCCGGAGTTCTCCCGCTACCTGACCGTCGTGGCGGTACAGGTGGTGATCGTCGTCCTATTCGTGGGAGTCGCGGTCTTCGCCGGAACCATCTTCCGGAACCGCGGCCCGGTAGCCGCGCTCGGCCTCGGAATTTGGATGCTCCTGTGGATCTCCCCTGGCGACGTGTTCGATCGACTGACCCTCGGCGGAGTAGTCAGCGGCGAACTGACCGGCGAGTCGTTCAAGCCGATCACCAAGTACCTCCTCTTCGATCAGGCACTCGATTCAGCAAGTGGCATCTATTGGACTCTGCTGTGGTCTGCCCTCTTCACTCTCGCTGCGATCGGAGTGTTCAGCCGCGAGCAGTTCTAGGCGCCTAGCCGTCTATTGCCGTCAGAGCCGGGGTTCGACCCCATAGCTACCGCCGCCACCGAGCGCGACGACGTCCTCGTACCAGCTGGTGCCGTAGGTGTCGCCGACTTCCTGGAGCAGGTCGTAGGGCTGGCCCTCTGGTGTCGACTCGAGCGTCCAGGCCTGGCGTTTGTACGTCCAGTTCTCGGGATGGAGCTCGTGCGCCTGACGCCACCACGGCATCGCCGCGTCCTTGCCCACCGTCGTGAACAGATGGGTGCCCAACGCGAACGCGGCCGCCGCCTTCGCATGTTCCATCGGCCTCGGCTGAGACCGAGCGACAACCACGTCGGGCGAAAGCGAGAAGCGGCTCTCGGACCCGTGTGCGGCCCAATCGAGAATGGCGGCTCGATACTCGTCGCTGTGATCCGGGATCTTCTGCGCTTCGGTGAGCACGTTCTTGATGTTCTCCGGGAAGTCATCGAGCGGCATGGATCGCAGTGCGCTGGTCCTGATCGTTGCGCTCTCTGCCGGACGAACAATCGTCCCGGCCTCATCGATCCACACGGCCATCGGGACGTTCGTGATGCCGAGAAGCTCATCGAGGCGGTGTTCGGAATCGACGAGGGACGGATGGGTCGGGGCAGCCTGGTCGATCCATGTTCTCGACTGCTCCGGGTCGAAGTCGAGTGCGACGGTGACAACCGTGAGGCCCTCGGCTTCGAGCTCAGCGTGAAGTTCCTGCCACACGGGCAGGTCGGCGCGGCAGCCTCACCATGACGCCCATGCGACCAACAGCACCTTGCGACCATGAAGCAAGGACAGCCGGAACGGGTTCCCGTCGACGTCGGGCAACTCGATGTCAGGGGCGACGGCGCTGCTGAGCGCCCGACCACCCGATTCGGGTCCGAGCGCGTGGACTCCGTGAGCTTCGTCGGAGACCAGCGGCAGACGCAAACGATCGGCGGCCTCGCGGACCGACACCTGGCCGTCGTCGGTGACCGCCTCGGGCGCGGGCACACAGGCGTCACCCTTGCACATCCCCTCCGGTTTCGATTCCCAGCCCGTGCCTTCGGCGAACTCGGCAGGTGACACGTTCAGCGATGTCAGGATCATGCTCAGACCCTACGTCTTGCGCGCCCACCGATAGCAAAAAGGGGTCTGACCCCTTTTTGCCGAAAGGGGTCAGACCCCTTTCCATTCCTCCGTGGCGTATTGGGAGATGAATTCCAGAGTGACGTCGATGTCCGCAGGCTCGACGTTCGAGTTGTTGAGGATGAAGCGGAACGTGTTGATCTCCGCGACGGGCTGGTAACCCATCATCACGGTTCCTTCCGCCTGCATGCGGCCTTTGATTCGTGGCGCCAAGACATGGAGCGCCGCGTGGTGGTCGGGCGCGAGCGAGTCGAGATCGAACGGACGCAGCTCTGGGGGAACCCACACGAACACGACATTGCTAAAGTCACCTTCGACGATGGTGGCGAACTCATCATCGCTCGACCGAATCCGGTGTCGAACATGATCGGCCATCGCCACCGCGTGATCGATCCGCGCTTCGAACCCCTCGTCGCCGTATGCCTGCCACGTGAGCCAGAGCTTCAGTGCGTCGACGCGCCGAGCACATTGGAAATGGCGGTCGCCCGAATCGAACTCGGCGTGGAGCTTGTCCGGCTGAAAGATGTAGTCCGCGCCGGTCGCGAAACAGGGGCCGAGCTGGCCAGGATCCCGCACGAGCAAGGCCGTGCATTGTTGGGTGACCCCCATCATCTTGTGGAGGTTCCACACGAAGGAGTCGCTTCGTTCGACACCGGCGAGGCGGTGGCGGTGGGACGAAGAGAACAGCGCTGACCCACCCCAGCACCCGTCCACGTGGAGCCAAAGCTCCTCGGCGTCACAAACATCGGCGATCTCGTCGATCGCATCAAACGCCGACGTAACTGTCGTACCCGCAGTCGCAATCACCGCCAAAGGGGTCAGACCCCTCTCACGGGCGGTGGTGATTTCCGCGCGGAGGGCGGTGACGTCCATGGCGCCTTCATCGTCGGCCGCGACCTTGATGACGTTGTCCATGCCAATACCAAGCAATGCCGCCGACTTCACCGCCGCGTAGTGACCTGCGTCCGACACGAAGATCGCGAGCCGGTCGGCCGACGCGCCGACCCGCACGATGTCGGGCTGGTGTCGGTGACGCGCGAGCTGAAGCGCGTACAACGTCGCCGATGAGCCGCCGGGGGCGAACAACCCTGGGGGAAGCGAGCCGGGCTCGTCGGACACCGGGTAGCCGGCAACCCTCCCCAACTTCCGAAGCAACGCGGATTCCATCAGCGTGAAGACCGGTGCCGCCTCGAATGTGGCGTTCGTCGTGTTCAGCGCGGCGCCGAGCCAGTCACCAATGACCGCCACCGGATCCGGTCCAGCGAAGTTCTGATTGAAGAACCGGGGGTGGCTCGTGTGCACCGAGTGCCGCACGACAAGTTCGGCCGCAGACGCGAGGGCCTCGGCGGATCGGGCGGGCACGTTGTCGCCGAGCTCGATGGGGATCACCCCGGCGAAGGCTTGCGCCAGCTCCTCCGGGCTGAGGAACTCAATGACCGGGTCGTCATCGCGGGGAGGATCAAAAACGTACCGGGTCGCAATCTCGGCGATTGATGTGGCGGCGTCGATACGAGGTTCCACTACAACCTCCGGATGCCGGCGCAGAGCAGGTCGATGATGTGGGCGAAGGTGTCGTCCAGATCGTGGGGTTCGGGGTGGCCATCGCCAGCTTCGAGGTGAGCAAACCCGTGGAAAGCGCTACGCAACGCTCGGGCCGCGTGCACCTCTTCTTCAGGATCAAGGCCATATCCCACCAACGCCATACCCAACGTCTCGACGATGTTGTCCACCGCAGCCTCCAGTTCGGCATCTCCTGCGCAGGGGGAACGGTCGGTTGCCGCGTAGAGTCCGGGGCGGTCAGCGACGGCCCGTCGCCACGCGTTGCCCATTGCGCGGACCGCATCGTCCTCCGAAACCCCGACGGCTGCCGCCTGCAACCGCTCGCCGAGAAGCTGTCGGCCCTCGAGGCTCAGGCTGCGGATCAGATCGTCGTAGCCGTCGACGTAGCGATACAGCGCCGGTTGGCTGATGCCAAGGACCTTGGCCACCCGAGTCAGAGTGACTGCATCCAGACCTTCACGATCGGCGATCTTCCCGGCGGTCTCGATCACCAGATCCTTGTCGAGCTGTCGTTTCGTCACCCGTCACCGTTTCGTTAGAGAGGCTCACCATATCGTTAGACCTGGATCACCGGTTCTCACGTCTGTGCTTGCAGCGCCGCGATCACCGCGACGTTCACGATGTCGTCGGCGGAGCAACCTCGAGACAGATCATGGATGACGCCGTCAACTCCCTGCAGGAGCGGGCCGAATGCCAGCGCACCACCGAGGCGTTCCGTGATCTTGTAGGCGATGTTGCCGCTGTCGAGATCCGGGAAGATGAAAACATTCGCGCGGCCGGCCACCTCGGAATACGGCGCCTTCGTTTCGGCGATCGCCGGAACCCACGCGGCGTCGAATTGCAGCTCACCATCGAGCGACAGCTCAGGCGCCAACTCCTCAGCGATGCGAGTCGCTTGGCGGACCTTGTAGACCCGAGGGTGCTCGGCCGAACCCTTGGTGGAGAAGGACAACATCGCCACGTGAGCTCTCTGCCCGGTGAGCCCTGCGAACGTGGCGGCACTGCTCACTGCGATCGAAGCCAACTCCGCCGCCGTCGGGTCGGGCACAACACCACAGTCGCCATAGACGATCGGCGTTCCGTCCGGCAGCACGAAGAGGAAACAGCTGCTGATCGTGTCGACGCCCGAGGCAACTCCCAGCAGGAAGATGCTGGCTCGCAACACGTCCGCGGTCGGTCGGGTGGCGCCCGCGACACAGCCATCGGCTTCACCCACTCGCACCATCAGCGTTGCTACGTGGAGCGGATCATCCAGGTTTGCCCGTTCGAGTCCGCTCGCTGCTTCGACAACTGCCGGCGTGCGATAGAGGTCAAGATCGTCGAGAATGATCGGCTCCACCAGCCCTTCCGCGCGGAGACGGTCGGCTGCCTCACGGGCGCGGTCATCTCCAACATCTGCCAGCACGATACGTTTCGGATCGGCTGCCGCCCGTTCGAACCAGGCCTGCTGGATTTCCGACAGCGTCAATGGCCAGGTCCGTCTGCTCGATGCAACCACTCCCCGGTCCGGGTCAGGATCTGATCCATACGGGACATGATGTCATCGATGACGGCTCTGTCGGCAATAAGCGGCGGCGACAACGTGAGCATCGTGGCTCCACGGTCGTCGGGACGAATGAGCAGTTTCGATTCCCGAACAAAACCGTTGAGCACCCCACCCTGGAGCGCCGCCCGGTCAGCGTCGCTGAGCTCGGTTCCTTGGGCGCGACTGGTCATGAGCTCCACCGCGTAGAAGTAGCCCATGCCCCGCCACTCCTTCACGTGGTCGTGGCGCTCGGCCAGTTGCGTAAGCCCGGCTTGGAAGTAGTCCTCGTTGGCAAGAACGTTCTCGTTGACACCCTCGTCGCGCATGGCCTCCATGTTGGCCACCGCAACCGCACAGGCCACAGGATGTCCGCCGAACGTGGATCCGTGGTTGTAGGTGCCGAGCTCGGAGTCCCACGTCTCTTCCACGAGGCGACGGCGGACGGCGAAGCCGCCAAGGGGCTGGTAGGCCGAGGTGACACCCTTGGCGAAGGTGATCATGTCCGGGTCGGCGCCCAAACGCTCGCTCGCGAACCAGTGGCCCATCCGACCGAACGCACAGATGACCTCATCTGCGCAAAGAAGGATTCCGTACTCGTCGCAGATGCGCCGCAGTTCCTGCCAGTAGCCGTTCGGCGGCACCACCGCGCCCCGGCCATTCTGAATCGGCTCAGCGATGATCATGGAGATCGTCTCGGGGCCTTCGTCGATGATCGTCTGCTCGAGCTCGGTGATACACGGCTGTTCTCCCACCGGCGTACCCGGAGCGCCCGCCCCGTCGAGCGTGTTCGGCACATGGCGAACGCCGTCCCAGAGCATGGGGAGGAACTGTTTGCGGAACTTCGGGATGCCGGTGATCGCCAGGGCCCCGAGGGTTGTGCCGTGATACGCCCAGTTTCGGGCGATGACTTTGTAGCGGGACTCGTCGCCTCGGGAGACGTGATAGTTGCGGGCGAACTTGGTTGCGGATTCGACGGCCTCTGATCCGGAGCTGACGAAGAAGACGTCGTCGAGATCGTTTGGGGTCCGCTCGGCGATCATCGCCGCAGCCTGAATCGTCGGCGGACTGGCGAAACCCCAGTTGGGGTAGAACGCCAGCTGCTCCATCTGTTTCATGGCCGCTGCGGCGAGATCGCTGCGGCCGTGACCGATGTTTGTGCAGAACAGCCCGGCCAGGCCATCGAGGTAACGGTTGCCCTCCACGTCCTCGACATAGCAGCCTTCGCCAGCCGACATGATTGGGATGTCGTCGCTCATCCAAGCCGCACCCTTCGTGTAGTGCGGCAACAAGTGGGACTGCGCCAATTCGCGTTCGGTCGACATGACGATGAAGCCTCCCCCGGGGCTGATCCGTTCTGTGACGGGCAACGGTACCAACGTCGCGTTAGATGGTCTAGCGGAAGTGTGATGTTATCTAACCCTGCTTCCGTTGGCCGCTCCCCCACCGCCGCCTAACATGACGTCTCACCCCTGCAGGCGGCAGCGTCGTTGGTGCTCGTTCTGCTCGTCCTCGGCGTATCCCGATGGCAGAAACTGGAGCTCGAGAAGTCGATCATCTGGTCAGTGGTCCGAGCGACGGTCCAGCTGATTGCCGTCGGTCTCCTCTTCACCGTTATCTTCGAATCCGAGCAAGCGGCGGTCTGGGCCTGGTTGTGGGTCGCAGCGATGGTGGTTGCGTCGGCCTACGTTGCCGCCCGGCGAGCGGCCGGTGTTCCCGGGGTTGCCGTGAGCGCCTTCACCGCGATCGGCGCGAACGTCACCATCGTGCTGCTGGTGGTGTTCGGGCTCGGCATTCTGGACACCGAACCGGTCGCCATCGTGGTGATCGCCGGCATCACGATCGGCAACACCATGCCGTCGACCGTGCAAGCCGCACTTCGAATGAGCGACCAGCTTTCGGAGCAACGAGGGGAGGTCGAAGCGATGCTCTCGCTCGGGTTCGACGGCGCCTCGGCCACTCGCCGACAATCGGCCCAAGTCACTTCGCACGCGCTCGTGCCCCAGATCGAACGCACGAAGGTCGTGGGCATCATCGCTCTGCCCGGTGCGATGACCGGCCTCTTGCTCGCTGGCACGGATCCGATCGACGCGGTACTCATTCAGCTGGTTGTGATGATCCTGGTGTTGGGATCGGTCGCCGTGGCGGTCACGATCGTGACGCTGCAGATTGCGCGGAAAGCACTCACCGACGATCTTCGCGTCGCCGACTGGGTCAAGCGCTAGCGGTGTTGCCCCAGGTGTTGAAGAACGTAATGTCCTCGGCCGAACGCCGAGGTGCAGCTCGGAAGGTGTCACCGGTGTAATAGGCGACCGGAAACAGTGCCACCTGCGTGACGGTGTCCGGAATTCCGAGCAGCTCCGCGGTTTCGGCCTCGTGACCGAGGTGGAGCGTCGTCCAACACGAACCGAGCCCTCGAGAGCGGGCAGCCAACTGGAAGCTCCAGGCCCCCGGGAGGACGGATCCGTAATACCCGGCGGTCTCCTCGACGCTCGTGCCCTCGGGCAGCCGATCGAGCCGAATCGGGATCACCATGGCCGGCACCTCGCCCATGCGCTCGGCCAGGTACATCGCCGAGTCGAACACCCGCTGGCTTCGACCCTCGGGGCTCTCTTTGGCCCTTTCCTCCAGGTACGGCCCGGCGTTGCTCAGGTACAGCTCCCCCACCTTCGCCTTGAGGTCCGGGTCGTCGATCACAAGCCACTTGTTGCGTTCGAGGTTGCCGCCCATCGGTGCCCGGCTCGCGATCTCGATGCAGTCGAGCAGCAGTTGTCGGGGCACGGCGCGATCGAAATCGAGACGTTTGCGCACCTGCTTCGTCGTGGTCAGCAGTCCGTCGGTTTGTGTGAGGTTGAACTCGGTCATCATTCCCCCTGAAGTGTCGGGGGCACGGTACCTCAGGCGGCGAGTCGTGCGCTCATTGCTGCTCGAATCGGGAGGGCCACGTCGAGGAACTGCTCGGGCAGAATCGGCGCCGACAAGACGTAGCCCTGCGCACGAACGATGCCAGCCTTCGCGATTGCCACCAGCTGTTCGTCGGTCTCCACGCCTTCGGCCACGGGAACGATGCCCAAGTCATGACACGCATTGACGAACGACTTCAACATGATGAATCCGCGGTCGGTTGACGCGGTCTCGATGAAGTCGCGGTCGATCTTGACCACATCGATCGGAAGGTTCAGAAGATGCCCAAACGTTGCCTGCCCGGAACCAAAATCGTCGAGCACGATGGGGACACCCATCTCCGAGACTGCGTTGAGCATCTCGAGTGCACCTTCGACCTCATCGATTCGATCGCTCTCGGTGAGCTCAACAGGCAGCTGACTGGCCGCAATCCCGTACTCGGCGATCGATCGTTCAATCATCTCGACCAGCGTTGGATCACTGAGCTGCACGGCGGATACGTTCACCGCGACAGAAACGGGGCTGCCGGCAGACGTGCTGAGCTCTGACGCAACACTCGCCGCGCTGGCAACCGACCACGCACCAAGCGGACGAATCATGCCGGTTTGCTCGGCGACGGGGATGATCAGCCCCGGCGGAATCGATCCGTACAGCGGATGATTCCAACGCAGGAATGCTTCCGCCTCGAGCGGACCTTCGGTGCCGTTGATGTGAAACACCGGTTGCACTTCGACATGCAGCTCGTCGGCTTCCATGGCGTGGCGAAGCTCGCGGCGAAGTACCAGCGGCGTGAGGGTGCCGTCGGCTTGTTCACCGGCATAGAACTGAATTCGATCGCGGCCGTTGTTCTTGGCTTCATACAGTGCGTGGTCGGCGTGGCGCATGAGGACACCAGCGTCGTCTTCGATGTAGCCGAGGGACACGCCGATTGTCGCCGACACTTCAATAAGGCTCTGATCGAACTCGATCGGCAGCCGGAAGAACGGATGGAAACGTTCTGCGATCATCATCGCGGTCTCCGCCGTCGGCACTCCAGGCGCCACTACAACAAACTCATCGCCGCCGATTCGGGCTACGAGGTCGGTTGGACGGGTCACACCTTTGAGTCGGCGCGCCAGAACGCGAATCGCCTCGTCACCTGCATGGTGACCAAGGGTGTCATTCACCTGCTTGAAGCCATCGACGTCGCACAGAATCACCGCGAGACGTTGATGGCGATTGGCCTCGAGAAATTCGTCGAGCGCCATCCGATTGGCGAGACCACTCAGCGGATCGGTCCGAGCCTGGGACAGAAGATCCGCCGCCTGACGTAGTTCGGAGCTGACGTCTCGGCAGTAGCCAAGCAGCTCCCCCTCCGTTGTGGCGCTCTGGATGAGATGAAACCGCAGGAATCGATTGTCAACCTCGACGTCGGTTTCGTCGAATCCCATTTCCGCTTCGGGGGACTCACAGTCACTTGCCCGACGGGCTGGCGCCTCCTCGCCCTGCTCCTCGCGCGGAATCAGGTCGGCGACAGAGTCACCGGCCGATCGCCCCACGAGCTCAACGAATCGATCGTTGGCATAGAGGATCGTCCGATCCTCATCGAACCGGAAGATCCCGAGCGGGGCGGCGTTCGCGAGTTGTTCGAGTTCACCCAACATCTGTGATGTAATCGGCACGAACACACCCGTAATGAATACGAATTATTGAAAAATCAAGGCTCTTTCACGACCTCACGCGGATCCTTGTCACCGCGATGCCCGATATAGCTCGGATGGCGTAGGTGTCCATCGGCGGTCCATTCACCAAACGCCACCTCCACGACCTGTCGTGGTTCGATCCAGTGAAACGAGCGGCCCATCGTAGACGGCACGGGGCCATCGAACGGGCTGTCCTCGATCGTTGTGTCATCAATGATCGACTGCCAGTGCGCGATGTTCTCTGCGTTGAGGCCACTCCCCACGCTGCCGCAGTGGCGCAACGACCCGTCCTCGTAGTAGCCGAGCAGCAGTGAGCCGATCGAACCGGCCCGACCCTCCTTGCCTGCGGCCCACCCGCCGACCACAAACTCTTGCCGCCGCCGAGGTTTGATCTTGCGCCACGAGGAGGTCCGTTTGCCCTCGATGTACCGCGACGTGGGTTGTTTGGCGATCAGCCCCTCCAGTCCCTTTTCGATAACCACGTCGAGCAGTTCGTTCGCCCCGTCCTCGTGCACATCGGTGAGTCGCCAGTGCTCTCCCGGCTCCACCAAGTCCTCGAGCAACTTGCGTCGATCCACAAGGGGAAGCGCGTGGGTATCCGTCCCGTTCACATGCAGCAGGTCGAAGATCACGAACGTGACCGGGTTGTCCAATGAACGCCGCCGCGCCTCCGTCGGATCGCTGATGTGCATACGTTCCTGCATCCGGCCAAAACTCGGCGCTCCGTCGGTACCCGCAGCGACGAGCTCGCCATCGAGAATCACCGCGTCCAACCCCGCGAACTGCTCCGCCAGCCCCGCGAGCTCGGGGAATCGAACCGTCGCATCGATCAGGTTTGTGGTCTGCAGGCGCAGGCCATCCTCGTCGATGAACGCCACGATGCGCATACCATCCCACTTGATCTCATAGAGCCAGTCGCCCCCCGTTGGCAGGGTGCCCGAGGTGGCCTTCATCGGTTTGATTGTTCGGCCACGCAGGGGCCCGGCCATCAGGATTCCAGTTGGGCGGCGAGGGACTGCGTGGCGTCGATGAACTCGTCCACCATGTCAAAGACGACCTGGGCGGCGGGCTTCGACTCGTTCATCGACCCGACGATCTGACCCACGAAGTAATTGGCCAGCTTGGCCGCGCCGGAGTCCTCGTTGAATGCCGCCCGGTCGATACGGGTGATGGCCTTGTCGATGAGGATCGGCTGGGCGGGCATACCGAGCGGCATCGGTGTCGCCGGGTTGTCCCACTCCTCCGTCCATGCGGACTTGAGCTGTCGAGCCGGCTTACCCGTACGGGAGCGACTGCGAATCGTGTCGGCGGAGGTGGCGGCAAGGAACTTGTTCTTGACGGTCGGGTGGGTTTCGGCCTCCTCGGTGGTGAGCCACACCGAACCGCACCACACACCGGCGGCGCCGAGGGCCATGGCCGCCGCCATCTGGCGACCCCGACCGATGCCGCCAGCTCCGAGAACTGGAGTGTCGCCCGACGCGTCGACGATCTCCGGGATCAGGACCATGGATCCGATTTCGCCCGTGTGGCCGCCGGCTTCCCCGCCCTGCGCGACGATCATGTCGACCCCGGCATTGATATGGCGTTCGGCGTGCTGCGGCCGACCCGCCAGCGCGCCGACCTTTCGACCGGCTTCCTTCGACTTCTCGATCATCTCCCGCGTGGGTGGGCCAAGGGCATTGACGATCAGCGACGGGTTGTGCGCGAGCGAGATGTCGAGTTGCGGAGCGGCGTTCTTCGCCGAGAACAGGGCATCTTCCCCTCGACTCATCGTGCCCGTGTCGTCGCCCTCCGGCATGGGCGGCACGTCGTACTTCTCCAGAATCTCGTCCACGAACCGACGATGCTCCGGCGGGATGGCGTCGATGATCTGTTTGGTGCTGACGCCACCCTCATCGGATCCCTCGTACTTCGCCGGGACGATGAGGTCGACCCCGTAGGGCCGGTCGCCGATCTCGTTCTCGATCCACTCGAGATCGATCTCGAGGCTGCGAGGCGTGTGCGCAACCGCGCCGAGCACACCCATCCCACCCGCCTTGGTCACGGCGGCCACGACGTCGCGGCAATGGGTGAACGCAAGGATCGGGATGTCGATCCCAAACATCTCCGTAATCGGCGTCTTCACGATTGGGTGTCCTTCCAGCTTTTGCCGCGTTCCACGTCGGGTTCCCTCGGGAGGCCCAGCACGTGTTCCGCGACGATGTTTCGTTGAATGGCGAACGTTCCCCCGCCAATGGTGAGGGCAGGTGAGAAGGCGAAGCCGTAGTGCCAGATCGGGTCGACACCCGCGAATACCGCACCCTCGCCACGAGGGAAGTTGACCTCGGTCGCGCCGCTTTGTTTGGTGCGAGGGAGCTTGCCCACCGGCCCCGAACCTTCGATCATGCCGGCCGCACCCTGCAGGTCCTTGGCCAGCTCCATGATTTGCTGGCCGATCTCGTCGGACATGATCTTCTGGATGGATGCTTCCGGTCCGGGTGTCTCGCCGGCGATCTGCGCACTGAGGGTCCGAAGCTGATTGAGCCGCAACACCTCACTGTCGACGTGCAGCTGCGCCAGCCGGTCTCGTAGCACCGGGTCCGTCACCGGGCCATCGGCGCGCACCAACGAGATGAGGTCCTGCGCGCCCGGCCCTGCACCCCACAACGCTCCGCCGCTGCTCAGCCCAACCCGCTCGTTGGCCAAGGTGGCCTTGGCCAGCCTCCAGCCGTCGCCCTCATCACCAATCCGCAGATCGGCCGGGATGCGAGCCTCATCGAAGAAGACCTGGTTGAAGCTGTGGGCCGTGGTCATGTCGACGACCGGTGTCAGCGTCGTGCCCGGGGTGTTCATCGGATAGATGAAGTACGAGATGCCTTTGTGCTTCGGCGCATCGGGGTCCGTGCGGGCGAGAAGAATGCCGAACTGGCTGTCGTGGGCGCCGCTCGACCAGATCTTCGAGCCCGTGATCACGTATTCATCACCGTCGCGAACGGCACGGGTGCTGAGGCTGGCGAGGTCGGAACCGGCGTCGGGCTCACTGAACAGCTGACACCAGCGTTCGTCGTCGCTGAAAATGTTCGGCAGATACCGCTGCTTCTGTTCTTCGGTTCCGGCGAGGGCGATCACCGGCGCCGCCCAGCCGATTCCGATCGCATTGTGTGGCATCTGGATGTCGGCCGCCCCCAACTCTTCCGAGATGATCAGCTGGTGCAGCGGGTCGGCCCCGAGCCCCCACGGCGCGGGCCAATGGGGAACGACGTAGCCGGCTGCCGCAACATCTGCGTCGGTTGGATGGGGGTTGGCGGCAACCCATTCCCGTACCGCCAGCCGCCGAGGGTCATCTTCGGGCGGCATGTCGAAGTTCATTGCAGTCCTCGGTAGCGGTCGACGTGGCGTTGCGGCCCAACGTAGCGCAGCCGGTACGGTGTGGCCCCATGCAGAACCGCAAGGTCGACACCCATCTGGATGACCGCGGCGTCTTCACGATCACGTTGAATGATCCGGAGAAACGCAACGCCCTGAGCGCGGCCCTCACGGCCGAACTGGTGGCCGCAATGGACGAGGCAGACACCAACGACGCGGTCCGAGTTGTCGTCATCACGAACACCGGTCACGTGTTCTGCGCCGGCGCCGACTTGTCCGAACGCACGAGTGACGACCGACAGACCGACCTGGTCGATCCACTGACGATCTTCAGCCGGATCCAGTCGTCGCCCAAGCCGTGGGTCGGACGTATCGCCGGCCATGCTGTCGCCGGTGGCACCGGTCTTGCGGCCGCGCTCGACATCTCGGTCGCACGTGACGACGCAAAGTTCGGATTCACCGAGGTTCGCATTGGTGTTGCTCCCGCCATCATCTCGGTGATCTGCCTGCCGAAGATGCGGCGGGGTGAAGCCACGCAGGTGTTCCTACGCGGTCAACGATTTGATGGCACCGAGGCGGCGCGACTGGGGCTCATCACCAAAGCCGTCACCGCAGACGAGATCGATGCCGAGGTGGCGGCAGTTGTCGACGACCTGCTCCTGGGCGGCCCCAAGGCCCTCGCCGCGGCGAAGGACGTGATCAGCCGGGTGTCCGAGCTTCCGGCCTCTGAGGCGTTCTCGTGGGCTGCGGCCCGCTCGGCCGAGTTGTTCCAATCCGAGGAAGCCGCCGAAGGCATGCGCGCCTATCTCGAGAAGCGACCTCCACGCTGGGCGCCCAAGGCCGACTGACGTGTATTCGTTCCGTGTGGCCACGCGGGACGACCGCGCAGCCCTGATCGACACCGTCGTGGTGGCCTTCGATCAGGACCCGGCGTTTCGATACTTCTTCGGCGACGAGTTGTTCGCCGTCGATGCACCCGCGTTCGTCGGCGCACTCTTCGACAGCCGGGTGGATGCTGGCGCGACCTGGATCACCGACGACGCCGGAGCGGTCGCGATGTGGGCCAACCCGGAAGCCGACTCGGTGCGTTCCGACTTCGGCGCGCTCGATCCGTCGACTCGGGCTCGGTTGGCCGCGTATGACGAAGCCACGCACGCGGCACTGCCCGATTCGCCCTTCTGGTATCTCGGGATCCTGGCCACTCACCCCAATTACCGCGGACTGCGGTTGGGACGATCCGCGATGCAACCGGGACTCGATCGATCGAGGGAGACCGGCCTCCCGGCCTACCTGGAGACGACGAGCGATGCGAATGTCGCGATGTATGAACGATCCGGTTGGGAAACGTCGACGGTCACCGAGTTTGAGGATCTTGCGATAACGGTGCTGCGTTACACCGGAGCAGCCGACTAGAGGAAGCGGATCTCGTCGCCCGGGCGAATCGTTCCGGCTTCGAGCACTCGGGCGTTGACGCCGCGGAGATGCAGTTCCTTACCGACCGGGCTGTTGACGAACTTCAGCGCCTCCGCGCCGAACCGACGCCGGAACTTGGCGCAGCCGTTGTGGGGCTGATCGGTGATCTGAATCACGGCGTCGCCGATGGCCAGCTTCGTCCAGTGCGGCAACGCAGAGTCCTGCAGGTCGAGATCGACGTAGAGCTGATCGCCGGCCAGCGGCCACCGCTCCCGAGGTCCCGCGACGAGCTCGGCCACGCGCACGTTCATCAGGTTGAGTTGCATGTCGGGATGGGCCGAGCCGTCCTCGGTCCGGGTGCTGCTGCGCTCAATCCAGTTGTCGCCCACCACGCCGACTTCGGTAGTGAGCTCCGCCGCCTCGAGTACTTCGCGTTCTTCGGTCTGCGGTCGACGAAGCACCATCTCCAGACGACCGCCGCCTGCCGGCGACTGCCGTATGTGGTCGAGACCTGCCTCCAGGTCAGCGGCCGATCGATGGAACTTCTCGTGCGGGTTCGGTTCTTCCATGTTCGAATCGTAGATCCAGTGGCGACAGATAGTCGATGATTGCCTCGTGCCGACCATCGTCCGCGTCCTTGTTGGCCAGTGCCCGTTCGGTCGCCGACCGCAGGAACGAGACCATCGAAGCTGCAAGGTCCGGCCGTTCCCGCATTTCCACGATCGGCGCAACCTGGGTCTTCACCGTGAAGACGATCACGTCCGTCTCGGGGAGTCGCCGCAACGTCTGATACTCCGAGCGAATCACGAGCTGAGATGCGTCAACTGCATCATGCAGCGGGCGGTTCTTCATCTTCTCCGGCTGGAAGTAGCCGCCGTCGTCGTGGAAGAACCAGTTGCGGCGCCAGAAGATACGGGTGGTGCCAAGACGATCGAAGAAGGTGTCGGCCTTCTCCTGGAGCATCTCGCCGTAGCCGTCGATGGGATCGTGGATCAGGGCCAGCGACTTACCCAACTTGTCTTCGATCGACCACTGGTTCGGGAACACCAACCACCCGCCGACGAGGCTCCACTTCGAGCCATCGTTCGCCATCAGAAGGACGTCCTCTGCAACCGTTCGACAGGCCGAGTCGAGCATCTCCAGACCCGACCCTTCGGCCTCGACGCCCATCGCGTCGACAAGCTCGGACACCGCGTGGTCCCACCCATCGGCCAGCAGAATGAGGGAATCGTGCTCCGCCAACAACTGCGTCTTCAGGTCGAGTTCCTGGTCGGTGAGGGAGTCACGGATCAGCCACGGCCCCTCGCGAAGTCCACGAACACCCATACGAAGGTGGCGCGGCCCGGGTGTAATGGGCAGCTCGTCGAGCCAGTCGAAGGTAGCGGTGGCAGAACTCACTGGGTCACGCGGTCGCCGCGAGCGCCTGGTCGAGATCCCGCCAGAGATCTTCGACGTGTTCGCAGCCGACGCTGAATCGGATGAGTGTTGCGGGCATGGTCTCCTGGCCGGGGATCAACGCGCGTCGCTCCATGGTGGATTCGATCCCGCCAAGGCTGGTTGCGTTGTTGATCACGTTCGCCGCCTCGGCGAAGGCACTTGCCCGCTCGCCGGTTCCGGCGACATCGAAACTCATCACGGCGCCGAATCCGTTCATGAAACTCGCCGCCACCGCGTGGTTCTCATGCGAGGCGAGTCCGGGGTATCGCACCGTGTCGACCTCGGGATGGGCCTCCAAGCGCTCCGCCAGGATCATCGCATTGGCCATGGCCTTCTCCATGCGAAGACCCAACGTGCGGGCGCCGCGGATGGACAGGAACGCTTCCATGCCGCCGATTGTCCCGCCGTTGCGAACCCGTCGGTCGTAGAGCTCCTGGTACAGCGAGTCATCGCGGACAGTGAGCACTCCGGCCATCAGGTCGGAGTGGCCGCCGATGAACTTGGTCGCGGAGTGCATGGAGATGTCGGCGCCGTACTCGAGCGGACGCTGGACCAGCGGTGTCGCGAACGTGCTGTCCACGGCGACCAGACAGCCCGGTTTGCGGGGCGCGGAACAAATCTTCGGAAGATCGGCCACGGTCATGAGCGGATTCGCCGGAGACTCCAACCAGAGCAGGTCCGCGGACTGCGCCGCGTCGATCCACGCATCCGTATCTCCGAGGTCGAGTCGCTGAACCTCCCACCGGCCCTGCTTCTCCCCTTCTTCGGCCAACCCGTTGACCGCGTGGTACGGGTCGTCTGGCAACACCAGCTTCGAACCGACCGGAAGTCCGTGGAACACACACGCAACCGCGGCCATGCCGGTCGCGAACGCGAGCGAACGACCGCCGTCGAGGCCTCCCATCAGGTCTTCGAATGCGTTCTGCGTGGGGGTGCCCTCGCTGCGGGAGTAGTAGCGGTCGCCGGGCAGCCGGAAGTTGCTGGCCAAAACGGGCGGCACGTTGAGCGGTTCGCCAAGCTCGGTCGGCCGGCCACTCCAGATCAGCCACGTCGAAAGGTCGAGATCATCCATCACTGGCCAATGGTACGAGGCTCAGCCAGACTGGACCAATGGCACTCATCCTGGGATTCCTCGTCATCGGTGTGTTCCTTGCCGCCGTCGTGCTCGGAGCAATCGCCTTCGCCAAACGCAACGACGACTAACCACCAAGGGGTCTGACCCCTCGTCGCCCGATTTTTGGCTACTCGTTGTCACCGCACCCCCAAGAACCGAGTGTTTTCAACGATCAGCCGAAAAAGGGGTCTGACCCCTTTTTGGTGAAAGGGGTCAGACCCCTTTCTAGACTCAGCTAATGCTCATACCGCCGATTGACCTCATGGATGGTGAAGCCGTCCAGCTCATCGGCGGCAAGGAGAAGGCCCTTTCGGCGGGCGATCCTCGACCTTTGGCGGAGAAGTTCGGTCGTATTGGCGAGATTGCGGTCATCGACCTCGACGCTGCTCTTGGGACGGGCTCGAACGAGGCGACGATTAAAGATCTCCTGCCGATGGCGAAGTGCCGCGTCGGTGGAGGCATCCGCACCGTCGAGCGCGCGATCGAATGGCTCGACGCCGGCGCCCACAAGGTGATTCTCGGCACGGCGGCGACACCCGAGGTCCTTTCCCAACTCCCGCCCGACCGAACCATCGTTGCGCTCGACAGCTACGACGGAGAGGTCGTTACCCACGGGTGGACGAAGGGCACCGGTGCTCGAGTCGAGGACAAGCTGGTCGAGCTGCGGAATCACACGAGCGGGTTTCTCCTGACATTCGTTGAACGCGAAGGCCAGATGCTCGGCGCCGACCCGGACACGATGGCTCGCTATCTCGAAGCCGCAGGCGACGCATCGGTCACGTTCGCCGGCGGCATCTCCTCGGCCGAGGAAATCGGTCAGATTCACGAACTCGGTGCGGACGCGCAGGTCGGCATGGCGCTGTACACGGACGAGATCTCCCTCGCCGACGCGGTCGTGGCAACACTCACCTCCGACCGGCCCGACGGGCTGTGGCCAACCGTTGTCACGAACCGGAGGGGTCAGACCCTTGGGCTGGCGTACAGCAATGCCGAGAGCCTCTCGGTCACCATCGAAACGGGCGAGGTGCACTACTGGTCGCGTAGTAGGGGCCTCTGGCACAAAGGTGCGACATCGGGATCCACCCAGCGACTCATCGCCGTGGACAACGACTGTGACAACGACACGCTTCGATTCACGGTCGAGCAATCGGGCCGTGGGTTCTGCCACCTCGAACAGACCTCGTGTTTCGGTGACTTCGATGGATTCACCGAACTCGAACGGCGTCTGATCGAACGGGTCGAGAACGCACCTGAGGGCAGCTACACCCGTCGGCTGTTCGACGATGCGGAATTGCTCGCGAGCAAAATCACGGAAGAAGCCGGCGAACTCAATGACGCGGTCGAACGGGCGGACGTCGTCCACGAAGCCGCCGACGTCCTCTTCTTCGTGATGACGCGGTTGGCGGCAGAGGGAGTTCCACTCGATGAGATCGAGCGGGAGCTCGACCGTCGATCACTGAAGGTCACGCGTCGGGATTAGGACGACGGCGCGATCCAGGCGCTCTCGCCCAACACGCCGTCCTCGCCCCGAGCGACGACTCGGAACTCCAGGTTCTCGTTTGTGATCTCGACTCGCAGTAGACGGGCCTCTGGTTGGCGCATCGTCGCGAGGTTGGCGATGCCGTCCCCGCGTCTCACCTGAATGATCCAACCAGCGATCGCCGCGTCCGTCTCGCCTACGCGCCATGTCAACGTGCCTACGCGGTCTCCGAGGTCGACGAGCTCGGCGTCGATCTTGATCCGTGCAGGGACCGTGGTCTGAGGTCGGGTCTCCGGCACTGTGGTTTCGGGCGCAGCCGTCAACAAGCTCGCCGGTTGCGTCGTTGTGGGCTTGATCTCCGGCGGAAGTGTTGTCTTCGGGACGGTCGTCCTTGGGATTGTGGTCCTTGGGACTGTCGTTTCTGGCGCAACAGTTGTCGGCAACGAGTCGTCGGTCGTAGTTGGCGGTGCCGTCGTTTGTTCGACCACCGTTCCGGTCTTTGGCGTTGGGCGCGTCGTTTCCGCCGTGTCATCGGGCGCTGGCTCTTGGGTTGTCGTCGTGGTCGACAAAGACGAGGGACCGATGACGTCCAATGATCCGGCCTCCACGACCGCGGTGCTGCCTTCGTCGAGAACCACACCCCCGACCGTGATGGAGCCGCCCGACCCGACCTCGATGCGAGTTCCATCTTCGAGCTCCATACCGGCCTGACCCTCAACGATCTCGTCCGAGCCCGGTACGGAGATTGACGATCCCTGCGCCGTGGTGATCTCAATCGTCGCTGGATCACTGCGGAGAATGCCCACAGCCAAGCCCACGAGAACGATGAGCAGCCCGAACGCCACAACCGTGCTGGGTCGCAGCCACCATGCGGGTTGACGCAGCGGTGCTACGCCTTGCTGCGATTGCGTGCGGAGATCGGTCTCCAACCGGTTTGCGAATGCACCGTCAACCGGCTGCACTGGCTCCCGGCCGACGCGGTTCATCATGTCGTCGATGTGTTCGTCAGCCATCGCGATCTCCTCGTTCAAGTTCTTTTCGCAGCGCGTTCGAGGCCCGATTGAGCACAACCGAGAAGGTGGCCTTCGGGACACCCATGGCCTGAGCGGCCTGGCTCGTATCGAGGTCGGCGAAATACCGCAGCGACAACGCCTGCTGGTAGCGGGAGTTCAGTCGACTCATCGCTGCCCGAACCCGCTCGGCTTCACTCAAACCGTCGAGACTTACCGCAGGCACCTCGGCATCAGACATCAATCCCATCGCCCGCTGGCCTCGTTCGCTTCGGGGTCGGGCCGTTCGGCGGTAGTGGGTAATGAGTTGGCGATTCGCGATGCGGAAGATCCACGGTCCGAATCCGCCCGATCTCCACCGGAACGAATCGATGCTCCGTAGCGCCGATTCGAACGTGGCGGAACAGATGTCTTCCGTCGTGTCGACGTCACCGGTTCTCCGAAGCACAAACGCATGGATTCGAGGCAGGTAGATCCGGTAAAGCTGCGCGAAGGCGTCGAAGTCCGTCGCGGCGCGGGCCGCGAGCGCCTTCTCGTCCGAGTGAGGGATGCTCACCCGATCAAGATTGGCGCCCACGGACAGGAATGCGGTGGACTCCAGCAGGGGACGTTCGGCGTGCGCCGAACTCCAAGCAACCCGAAGGGTTGACGCGATCGCGATCACGTGGTTCAGCCGGTGCGCTCGGGAGTTGTCGTCTTCTCGACCACGCGAGTGTCAGCCAGCTTCGCGGGGCGAAGTATCGGGAGCTCGACCGGACTCACAGCGGGCGGCTCAATCGGATA
>SHLQ01000119.1 GCA_004282895.1 Acidimicrobiales bacterium | reverse complement strand
GTGGACATCAACACCGCGTTCGCCACGATGATGGGGACGTCGAAGCCGCAGGGCACGTCCATGTTCGAGCCCGAACACGTGCACGAGATTGCCGCCTTGTACGACATGGCCATGGGTGGTGAAGGGGAGTTTCGAAAGCGCCCGTTCGTGATGGCGAACAACACCTTCGTCGTGCCGCCCCTGCGCTTCGCCCATGACTCGGCGCTCTGCATGGCCGAGCAGGTCCGCGTGGGAATGCCCATCAACCTCTTGTCGGCAGGTCAGGCCGGAGCAACGTCCCCGGCAGCATTGGCCGGGTCGCTCGTGCAGGCGTTGGCGGAGTGTCTGGCCGCACTCACGTGTGTGAACCTGATCAGCCCCGGACACCCCTGCATCATGGGGCTGTGGCCGTTCGTCTCCGACCTGCGCACCGGCGCCATGAGCGGGGGTAGTGGCGAGGAGGCGATTCTCAACGCGGCCGCTGCTCAGGTGACGAACTACCTCGGTCTACCGGTGGGTGTGGCGGCGGGTATGGCCGATTCGAAGCTGCCTGACAACCAGGCCGGTCACGAGAAGGGTCTTGCGATCTCGCTCGCGGCCAACGCCGGCGCGAACATCATCTACGAGTCGGCAGGGATGTTGGCCAGCATCATGGCGTGTTCGCTCGAGGCGATGGTCATCGACAACGACATGCTTGGCGCCATCAATCGGACCGTGCGCGGCATCGAAATCACGCCGGAGACACTCAGCACGCAGGCGATGCGTGACGTGGTCTTCGGTGCCGGACACTTCCTGGGCCACGAGCAGACCCTTTCCATGATGCAGAGCGAGTACACCTACCCGTTGGTCGGTGATCGAAACAGCCCGGACGACTGGGTGGATGCGGGCGCGAAGAACGTGAAGGACAGGGCCCACGAGTACGTGTTGCGCACGTTGGCCACCCACGTCCCGGATCACGTGCCGGCGGAGAACGTCGCCCAAATCCGCGCCGCGTTCGACAACATCCGGTTGGATACCGGGCGTTTGGACTGACTTCGCCTCTTAGCTCTGGGCGGATGGTCCGATAGTGGGTGGTCCGGCGAACGCCTGGGCAATGAGCAGCCAGTCGCGGGCACCTGGAGTGGCAACGAGCGCAGTGTTGTCGACATGGGTTCGTTGGGTCACCACGAGGCAGAAATCCAGCGCCGTCCCGGTGACGGTGTCCTCCGCGTCCTCGGGTCCGAAGGTCCAGTGGTCACCTGATGGAGCGAGCAGTTCGACTCGGACGTCACCGGCCGGGATCTCGAGCTGGCGATTGACGTAGGTCCAGCCTCGGGTGATGAATCCGAGTCGCGCGATGTGGGCCAGCCGATCCGTCGGCGCGATTGTTGCGCCTGCTGCAGCGGCGATGTCCTGCCCGTGGGCCCAGCACTCCATGAGGCGGGCGGTGAGGAAACTCTTCGAGCCCATGGAGGGTCCGTACCAGTCCACGCGGTCGTCATCGGCCAGGCCGGCCGAAGCATCCGCCAGTGCGGCTCGGTCCGACCGCCACGCGTCGAGCAGGTCCGTCGGTTGCATCGCCCGGTAACGGCCCAACGTGAACTCGTCCGCCGAATCGCCGCGCGCGGCGGCCTCCAAGAGGTCCGACACCATCGCGGGAAATGCGTCCGGGTTGGCAATGGCGACGGCGGCGGCGTTGTCGAAATACGCAAGGTGCGCGATCTGGTCCGCGACCGCCCACCCGGGGCTTGCGGTCGGCCGCGCGAACACCGCGGAATCGATGCTCGAGACGACGTAGTCGAGGGCGTTTTGTTCGGCGATCAGATCGCGCCGAACGTCGGAAACGTGCATTCGTTTGGCCTCCCGAGCCCGTGGTACCGTTTGCTCGATTACCGTACCGCACGGTTACCTGCAGGGGAGGAGACGTGCCGATCGGGAGCATCCTGGCGACCCGTCTGAACACTCGCAGCGACGACTATCAGGACAACCTCGCGGCCATGCGTGGCCTGTGGGCAGAGGTCGAGGAGCAACTCGCCTCCGTCCCCGCCATTGGTGGGCAACGGTACGTCGACCGTCACCACAAACGCAAAAAGATGCTCGTACGGGAACGGATCGAGCAGCTGGTTGATCCGAACACGCCGTTCCTCGAGCTCATGCCGCTTGCCGGCTGGGGAACACCGGACCCCGTTGGTGTGGGTATCGCCTGCGGTATCGGCATCGTCGAGGGGGTCGAATGTGCGATCACCGGATCAGATATGACGTACCGCGGCGGATCCATGAATCCGATGAGTGTCACCAAAGGCCAGCGGTTTCACGAGATCGTGCGGGAGAACCGACTGCCGTTGATCGTCCTGAACGAATCGGCCGGTGCGGACCTTCCGCGTCAGGTCGACATCTTCGTTCGTGGCGGAGAGTCGTTTCGTAACCTGACGCAGCTGTCGAAGCTCGGTGTTCCCTCGATCACTGTGGGGTTCGGGCCCAACACGGCCGGGGGTGCCTATACCCCTGGTATGAGTGACTACACCGTGTTCGTCAAGGAGCGGGGCACGGCGTACCTGGGTGGTCCTCCGTTGGTGAAGATGGCGATCGATGAGATCGTCGACGAGGAAACGCTTGGTGGCGCGGAGATGCACAGCCGGACGAGTGGTCTCAGTGACTACCTCGCAGTCGATGAGATGGACGCGCTACGTATCACCCGCCAGATCGTGCGCCATCTTCGGTTTGAAAAGGGTGGGCCCGGTGCCACGGAACCAGCCGATGACCCGATCTACGACGTTGCGGACCTGCTCGGTTGTGCATCCGCCGATGTACGAATCCCGTTCGAGATCCGCGAAATCTACGCCCGCATACTCGATGGCAGTCGCTTCGAGGAGTTCAAGCCGCTGTACGGCGACAAGATGGTGTGTGGGTGGGGTTCGATCCACGGGTTCCCCGTGGGGGTGCTGGGCAACAACGGCATTCTCTTCAGTGAGGAGGCCAAGAAGGCGGCACAGTTCATTCAGCTGTGCAACAAGACCAACACTCCGCTGGTCTTCATGCACAACATCACGGGCTTCATGGTGGGTAGCCGCGCCGAACAGGGCGGCATCATCCGAAACGGTGCGAAATTGATCAACGCGGTGTCGAACTCCACCGTGCCTCACCTCAACCTGATGGTGGGAGCCAGCTATGGGGCCGGCAACTACGGCATGGCCGGCAAGGCCTACAACCCCCGATTCGTCTTCAGTTGGCCCAATCATCGCATCGCGGTGATGGGCCCGAAGCAGCTGGCCGGGGTGATGGACATCGTTGCCCGCAACGCCGCGGCGGGGCGAGGCATCGACGTTGACGAGGAGGCGCTCGCTGCACAGACAGCCGCTCTCGAGGGGCAGATCGAAACCGAATCGACGGCGCTATTCTCCACGGGTCGATGCTGGGACGACGGCATCATTCACCCGGCCGACACTCGGACGGTTCTGGGCCTGGCGCTATCCGCTACGCACTCCGCGCCGGTCACGGGCGCGACTGAGTACGGCGTCTGGCGGCACTGATGATTCGACGATTGCTCATCGCCAACCGAGGAGAGATCGCGGTGCGAATCGCGCGCACCGCTGGGCGTATGGGTATCGAGACGGTGGGGGTGTACTCGGTCCCCGACGAGAACGCGCTCCACGTCGATTGTGTGGATCTTGCCGTATCGCTCGGTGGTTCGACGCCAGCGGAGTCGTATCTGCGGGCCGACGCCATCATCGAGGCCGCGGTGCGGACCGCGTGCGACGCGATCCACCCCGGGTATGGATTCCTCGCGGAGAACGCGGAGTTCGCGGAGAGCGTGATCGCCGCCAACCTCGTCTGGGTCGGACCAACGCCAGAGAACATTCGACTGTTGGGCGACAAGGTCGCCGCCAAGAAGGCCGCCGTGGACGCCGGTGTGCCGACGACGGCAATCCATGAGATCTCACCGGGAGACCTCCCGGACGGCCTGCCGATGCCGGCGTTGGTCAAGGCGGCGGCAGGTGGTGGCGGCAGGGGTATGCGAGTCGTCCGGGAGGCGGCCGATCTCGAAGCCGCGGTTGCTGCGGCCGCTCGGGAGGCCGAATCCGCCTTTGGTGATGGAACCGTCTTCATCGAGCCCTACATCGAACACGGCCGTCACATCGAAGTGCAGATCTTTGGCGACACTCATGGCAACGTCGTACACCTCGGCGAGCGCGAGTGTTCGATTCAGCGCCGAAACCAGAAGATCGTCGAGGAGTCGCCGTCGGCCGGTATCGATGAGACCACCCGTGCCGCCGTGTGTGCTGGTGCCGTCAACCTGGCTCGACACGTCGGGTACGAGAACGCGGGCACGGTGGAGTTCCTCGTGGGCGAAGGCGGGGAGGTCACTTTTCTGGAGGTGAACACCCGCCTCCAGGTCGAACACCCGGTCACCGAGGCGGTGACGGGCCTCGATCTCGTTGAGCTCCAGCTTCGAATCGCAGACGGCGAACCGCTGCCGCTCGAACAGGGAGATGTTTCGATCAGCGGCCATGCGATCGAAGTACGGGTGGTGGCAGAAGACCCTGCCGCTGGCTGGATGCCATCCACCGGCACGTTGGAGACCTTCGAGCTCGACGACGCGGTCCGGATCGATACCGGATTCCGGACAGGGGGCCAGGTCTCGGCCGATTATGACTCGCTCCTCGCAAAGGTGATTGCGCACGCGCCGACCCGCACTGGCGCGGCCGAAAGGCTGGCGTCCAGTCTTCGCCGGTCCGTCGTCACCGGCGTCGAAACCAATCTCGACTCGGCCGCGGCAATCCTCGTGGAGCCCGACTTCATCGCGGCCAAGACACCTACGTCTTATCTCGACGATCATCCTGACATCTGTGCGTCGCCGGACGCCCTCTCCGATGAGGGTGTCATGCTCGTCCTTGGCGCGGTGTACGCGATGGAGGGACATCGCCGCAGCCAAGACGCGGTGACCGGCTTCGCTCCATCGGGTTGGCGCAACCTGCGGATCCGCGGCATTCGGGAAGTCTGGGCGAACGGCGCCAGGCGATGCCCGGTTGAGTACACGAGGGGTGTCGCGGGAGACCTCGTGCTGATAGGAGCGTGGCCGGAACCCGGTGACGATGGGGTGATGAGCAGTGACGAGCGCCGAACCTACGCAGTTCGGCTCCTGCGTCGAACCGAGACCTCAGTGACGTTGGAAGTCGACGGCGTTCGATCCGTGTTGGACTGCGTCATCGACGGTGGCGACCGCGTTCGGGTTCGGAGTGCGCTCGCCGCGGCGACCTGGCAGCTCGAACCACGTTTCGTCGTACCAGACGCCAGCGACACCGGCGTCGGACCCATCTGCCCGCTGCCCGGCACGGTGCTGGCAGTTCACGTGGAACCGGGCCAACAGGTCGCCGACGGTGACCTGTTGGTCGTGGTGGAAGCCATGAAGATGGAACACTCGATCCGGGCTACGACCGCGGGAACGGTCGCCGCACTGCCGTTCGGCGTGGGAGATCGTGTCGATGCGGGTGATCTGCTGGTCGAGTTCGCGGAGTCCAACGAGTGAGCGGACCCATCCGCATCGCCAATTGTTCTGGGTTCTTCGGCGATCGGCCGAGCGCGGCATTTGAAATGGTGGAGGACGGCCCGATCGACGTCCTGACCGGCGACTGGCTGGCCGAGCTGACGATGCTGATACTCAGCCGTATCCAGGCCAAGCGGCCAGGCCAGGGATTCGCCCGCACGTTTGTGACGCAGATGGAGCAGGTCATGGGAACCTGCCTCGACCGCGGTATCAAGGTTGTGTCGAACGCCGGGGGGCTCGATCCCGACGGGTGCGCCGAAGCGGTCGCTGAGGTCGCCGACAAGCTTGGGCTCCACCCAACGATCGCGTACGTCGATGGCGATAACGTACTCGACCGGGCCGAGGCCCTTTGGCGCTCCGGCGATCTTCTCGGCTTCGATGGTGAGACGCTCGACGATGTATCGCAGCTCAACAGTGCCAACGCATATCTCGGCTGCTTCGGCATCGTTGAGGCACTCACCCAGGGTGCCGACATCGTGATCACCGGACGGGTGACCGACGCCGCCGTCGTATGTGGCCCCGCAGCATGGCACCACGGTTGGCAACGAGATGACTTCGACCAACTCGCTGGCGGCGTCGTGGCGGGACATGTCATCGAATGTGGGGCGCAGGCGACAGGCGGCAACTATTCGTTTTTCACGGAGATCGACGGCCGCACCGAGATCGGCGGTCGGGCACGGTTCGGATTTCCATGGGCGGATGTTGCCGCGGACGGATCCTCGGTCATCGGCAAACACGACGGTACGGGCGGCACGGTGAATGTGGGCACCGTCACCAGCCAATTGCTCTATGAGATCGGTGGACCGGCGTATCTCGGTCCCGACGTCACGGCGCGGTTTGACTCGTTGGCCCTCGACAAGATCGCGGACGATCGAGTACGGATTTCCGGCGTCCGGGGTGAGGCACCGCCATCAACGCTCAAGGTCGCGATGAACGAGCTCGGTGGATATCGCAACTCGATTTCGCTGGCGCTGACCGGCCTCGACATCGAGGAGAAGGCCAGGTTCGCACAGGCGACGTTCTGGGACGCCTGCCCGTATGGGCCCGAGGACTTCCGTTCCATTGACGAGGCGGTGGTCCGAACCGACATGGCGGACGCCCCGACGCAGGAGGCCGCGACCGCCGTCTGGCGCCTGACCGTGAAGGATCCTGACGAGCGGAAGGTCGGTCGAGCCTTCAGCGACGCCTTCGTGCACACCGCTCTGGCGGGGATTCCGGGTCTCTACGGCTTGGGCGGCGGGCCCCGTCCGGCCAGCCCCTACGGGATCTATCGGCCGGCGCTCGTGCCGAGTGCGCTCGTTCCGCAGCATGTGCACGTTGCGGGTGGGTCGACCACAAAGGTCGAGTCGGTGGCTCCGACAGGCGCCCCTATCGACATCGCGGACGCGCCGCCCTCGATCCCGATCGAAGGGTCCACACGACTGGCTCCGCTGGGCACGATTATCGGCGCTCGTTCTGGTGACAAGGGGGGCAACGCGAACATCGGGCTCTTTGCCCGCGACGTAGACGCCTGGCGATGGCTGGACACGACCATGACGTCCGAGTTGCTCCGTCAACTTCTTCCGGAGACCGACGGCATGCAGATCGACCGGCATCGGTTTGCGAACCTGTGGTCGCTCAACTTCGTGGTTCACGGATTACTCCAGGAGGGGGTCGCCGCCTCGACGCGGCAGGACCCTCAGGCCAAGGCCGTGGGGGAGTGGTTGCGATCGCGAGTGGTTCCCATCCCCGAATCACTACTACCCAGCGAGGGCTGATCAGAAGTCGATCGTGCCCAGGTGGGCGGTGTCGTCCTCGGGTTGTGCATCGGCCCAGTTGGTCCGCCACACCTCGAGCGACCAGGGACCAACGGACACCGGTTCTCGCTCGACGAAGCCGGGTCGTGGCTCGACCATCGGCGTCATGACGACATCGTGATCGGGCACCGAGAAGTAGGGGAAGGAGTAACGCTCCGCACCCGTCGTGTTGATTACCCGGTGAGGAGTGGACAGGAACCGGCCACCCGACCACACCTCCATCATGTCCCCCGTGTTCACCATCAACGCGTCGTCAGGGCACGTCGCCTCGATCCAGTCACCATTACGAGAGCGCACCTCCAATCCGCCGACCGGGTCCGGATGGAGCAACGTAAGCACGTTGGTGTCCTTGTGCGGATGGATACCAGCGACGTTCTCCTCGGGGCGGGTCGGGGGATAGTGCAACAACGTCATGTTGGTGACCGGGGTGCTGAAGAGTGACCGCATCTGGCTCGCCGAAAGCCCAAGCGCAGCTTCAAAGACCGCCAACAGCCGATCGGTGATCCGGTCACACGCCTGCCAGTAGCGCAGGATGCTGCCCTGAAGCTCGGGAACATGATCCGGCCACCGATTGGCGCCGTACAACGGGCTCTGGGCACGGACACGATGGTCCTCGGGGCACTCCCAATGCAGCTTGTATCCCTCGTAGGCGTCCGGGGCCGGTGCTTCCGGGTCGTCGCGGTTCGGAGTGAAGAACCCGAGGGGGATGAAACCTCGATAGTTGGCTCGTTGAATCCGCTGGTGATGTTTGATCTCCTCCGGAGCGGAGAACAGTCGCTGAAGAAGGTGGCGCAGCTCCGAGAAGACGCTCGCATCGATGCCGTGACCCTGAATGGCGAAGAAGCCGACAGACTCGGCCGCGTCAATAATGGCGCCTGAGGAGGAGTGGTCCGCGGTCGGATCGAGATCCGAAATGTCGATCAGTGGGATGATGCTCACAGGCGGGTGCTGCTCGCTCGATGGGGATGGCGAATCAACGGCACCATCACCAGGGCCGCAATGGCACCTTCAATCAAGGCCGCCACGATCGCCGCGGTGAATCCGAATTCGTCGATTAACACGCCGGCGAAGGGCGGCCCCAGCAGGCTGCCAATTCCCGCGGACGTGTAGAGCGCGCCGATGGTGCCGCCCAATCCGTCCATGCCAAAGATGACAGCAGCAACAACCGGCGAGAGCGCAATGAACCCGCCGTATCCCAAACCGAGTGTGACGGTGTACACCACCAATACCGGGTAGCTCGATCCGGCGACAAGCCACAGCAGGTGACTCAGCGCCATGACCGCAAACGACGCGAAATACATGGACACCGAGTCGAATCGATCGGCGAGACCGCCGAGGCCAAGTCGGCCGACAACGGAAGCTCCGCCGATGATGCCCACCAGTGTGGCCGCCGGGACATCGCCGATGCCTCGGTCGGTTGCGTATGTGGCGATGAAGACGAAGGGGGTGAACAGCGCCAGTGAGGTCATAGCGATCGAGACGTACAGCACCAGGAACTCCCGACCGCGAAGAAGCTGCGTCAACGACGCGGGGGCCGCACTCGCCACCGCGGCTGGTCCCCGTTCGGCCACGAACGAGGCGAGCAACAACACCAGCCCGGCAACGATGGCGAAGATGACATACGTCGTGCGCCATGACCAGCGGTCGATCAGGTACGCAGCCAGCGGTGTTCCCACAAGGGTGCCGACACCGATACCGGTGACGGCCACACCGAGCGCACTCGCCCGCCGGCGCTCAAACCAACCGCCGACGGTCGCAACCATCGGAACGTAGGCACACGAGATGGCGAAACCAACACCGACCCCGTAGGTCAGGTAGCCGATCCAAATGGAAGGTGTCGCCGCGGTCAGCAGCAGGCCGACGAAGATCGACCCGCTCGCGGCAAGCAGCAGTGGTCGAGGGCCGACACGATCCGCCCACCGACCGGTGAAGAGTGCAAGGAAGAACGACAACCCGATGGTGAGCGAGAAGAACACGGCGGTGGCTCCGCTGCCGGCATCGAAGTCCTCCGCCATGGATTCGAAGAAGGCGCCGAAGCTGTAGGCCACCCCGAACGTCGCAAACAACCCTGCGGCCGCAGCGATCGCGATGATCCAGCCGCGGAAGGAGTCGACCTGAGCGGAGGTGGGTCCGGTGACGTTGATTTGCCGACTCTATTGCTGTTCGCCGTTTCGATCTATTGTCGAGGCACAGCGTCGAGAGGTAGCAGGTATGTCGAACATCGTCAGACACTTCGAACAAACCACTTTGAAAGACATGGAACTGTCCTCCCAGGTTGTCGTGCAGCACGACACGTCGGTACACGACACCGTCATGGCGATGGCCAACGCAGACACGAGTTGTGCGTTTGTGATGAACGACCAGCGAATCGTTGGCATCTTCACCGAGCATGATGTAACCCATCGCATCGTTGACGCCCCTGACCTGTGGGAACAACCGGTCTCCGTGCATATGACGGCCGACCCCCATGTCATTGATCGTGAAGAAAGTGCGATGGCCGCGCTGCGGAAGATGACCAGCGGTCGTTTCCGAAATTTGCCGGTCGTGCTCGACGACGACGGTCGGTACGCAAACGTGACGCACTACGACATGATCCTGCTTGCGTCGAGGTTCCTGCAGAGCCAGCCAGGAGAAGGAGACACCTTCAGCGCGGAACACGCGTTGCGCTATGTCGACTTCTATGGAATGCCCAGCCGCGTTCCGGCCGAGGTGCCACCCACCACATCGCTAGCGGACGTCGTTGGGATGATGCGGTCGATGGACCGAGGGCTGATCTCGGTTGTTGATGATCGAGGCATCGTGATTGGGGAGTTCACGCAGCACGACGTCTTTCGCAAGGTTGCGTGCCGGATCGAGGATCTGGCCGACTACGAGGTGGGCGAGTGGATGACCACGGTGTTCGCATCGGCCCTGCCGTCTGCGACGATCGCGGATGGTCTGCAGGAGATGGCGGAGAAACGGCATCGCTATCTGG
>SHLQ01000118.1 GCA_004282895.1 Acidimicrobiales bacterium | reverse complement strand
GCAGGGCTTCGGGCAGCCCGGCCTCGTCGTAGATCGGTCGCATCGACGGCCCGCCATCAGCCGGCTGGGGGAGGGGAGGCGACACGTCGAGCAACCGGGCCGCCAGCATTGGGTGGTCGACGAGGATCTTCGTCGCGACCGCCCAGTGGTCATGTGGATCGAGGGGCGAATCTGATCCGTAGAAGCCACCCGAGAACCACGTTTGTCCCGCGGCGGCGTCGTGCTCGAGGCTCGTATTCAGCAGCGAGAAGACGGGTAGCGCAACATCGGCGTGCAGCTCGGATGTGCCGGCGATGAAGGCGAGCATGTTCGTCGCCTGACCCGGACTCAGCTCAAAGTCGCGGTTGCTGTCCCGCAGCTGGGCGGCCTCGAACCCGGCCTGTGCGACGAGCTCGTTGACCATGTTGGGCACATCGTCCTGACGCATGGCCTGCGTGAACAGAATCGACAGCGGCACCATCATCGAATCCCACGCCGGCCGATCGCCGTGCGGCATGTCATGAGCAAGCCAGCTCGCTCCCGTGCTGTACGTGAGCTCGTGGGCCCGCGTCATCAGGTAGTGAAGCTGCCGCTCGCCGAGGGCATCGATGGCCCGCTCGGCGAATGCCGGATCGAACGCCGCCCTGGCCGCCAACTCAGCCAACGCCCTGTCCTGCTCGGCGTTCGGGATGCCGCGGTCGTCTTGGGCCAGGGCGATGAGCTCGTCGAAGCGCAACGCCACCATCGCGGGATGCCGCGCGGGCACATACCCCGCCACCCGGCCGCCGTCGATCGACTCGGCATCGGTCGCTCGCAGAAAGGCAGCTCGCCAGCCGACATCACTCGCATCGTCGGCCAGGTCGTAGTGCAGCTGCAGCAGCGAGGCAGGTGTCATCGTCGCCGACCAGCCCACCCCAGCCGGCAGAAGCGAATCGGCCTGGCGAACCAGCCGGGTGAGGGCCGAGACCGCTAAGTCCAGGTTTGTGGAGGCGAACCGGTAGGCACCCGTCAAACGATCCGCCTCGTCCAGCTCCATATACACCCGTGTCACAACTCAACAAATAACACGAAACCACATGAAATGCAATGTGGGTGGATATCGCTGGTTAGATCGCGATCGCCGCCACAATGCTGATACGCCGGTGTTCACCACCGTTCAAGGCCGTGTGATACGCCCGGGTGTCCGTGAAGTACACCGATCCATCCGCCGGCAGATGGGTGACATGGTGGTTGATGATGAACAACGAACCGGGGTTGGTCACGATCGGGATGTGGATCCTCGGCTCCGGGTCGCGATGCCACGAGTTGCAGTTGAACGGATCCTTGCCGAGCAGCCGCGTCCGCCCAATGGGTGCGAGCTCGCGCAGGGACGCCACCACCTCGGCGATGTAGCTGCCCTCGAACTCGGGCACCAGCTCGGTGTAGGCCGATTCGTCCACGATCGGATCCCTAGGCACTTCCTCATAGGTGTCGTCGGGGCGAATCCAATAGCGGCCAGAAAGGTCGGCCACCGTCTCGTTGGTCGAACCCGGTCGACGGGTGATGCTGCGGGTGTGGAAGCCCTCACCCTGCGCATCGTCGGATCGCAGGAAGTGTTCCGCCTCGGTCACGAGACGATCGACGTCAACCGTCAGGTCCAACCGCCGGATGTGTTCGCTCGGCTGAAACTCGGCGACGGTGTCCCAAGTCGGCGCGCTGGCCAGCGCAGATCGGAAATCGTCGGGCGAGAGTGGTCCGAACGACATCAGAGATCAGGGGAGCGTGATGATGACGGCGCTATCGGAGCGCGTGTCGTTGCCGAGCATGGCCTTCACCTTGCCTGAGAGGTTCGCGAGCGTGAACTGAAAGCCGTACTTCCCTTTGATCAACTCGCGGATCCGTTCGTGCTCCGGACCCTGCACCGCTACAGCAGTGGCCTCGATCGGTGAGCTGCCGGGCTTCACGGTTCCGCGTATGTCGGATGGCTGGACCAGGACGTTGGCGTCGTTCGCCAGCCGCTTGACCTTCCAGCTCGAGCTGGCTGTCGTGAACCCGGCCGTGCCGTTGCCAAGGTCGACAATCCATACCGGCGTCGCTTTCGGCTCGCCGTTCTTCCGGAAGGTGGTGAGGCTGAGGTATTTCTCGTCGGTGATGCTCATGGAGCCCGACGCTATCCGGCCTGTTGGTGCTCCCACAAGAACGCGTTGCCCACGTAGATGTCGCGCATGTAGCGGTCGATCCGAAGCAGCGTGCCGTCGAACGTGATCGGGTCTCCCCGGTGTAGGTCTGCGTCTTCCGGGAGGTGCACGACGGCCTTGACCTGCTGGCTGACCAGGCGGCCATCACCGAGCGAACCGATCAGCAAAGTCACTCGAGTGCCGGGGGTGTTGCCGAAGTCGCGGTCGGTGCGGAACGGACGCAGTTTCTCGACCGTGCCCGACCACCTGACCTGCTTGCCCAGGTAAAGCTCGTCGAATCGTTGGTCGATCTCGTAGCCGAGGCGGTCGGAGCCCAAAAGGTCAGTGATCACGTCGTCCTGTTCGAAGCTGATGGAAACGGACACCATTGCCGGCGCGGGATCCGACGCTGGCTCGGGCTCGGGTTCGGCCACTGTCTCTGGCTCTGGTGGCTCCGGCATTGCATCGAGCTCGGCTGCCGGTGCGGGGACGGGTTCCGGCTCCGGTTCGATCAGCGGCTCAGGTTGAGGCTCCGGCACAGCATCTGCCATCGAGGGCAGCGTGAACTCCACGGGTAGCGCGGGCGGAACGTCAGAGGGAACGAGCGAGTCGAGCTCGAACACGTTGTCTGGCAACTCCACCTGTTCGACCGGTGTCGGGATGTCGATTGCTTGAGGAGCCGGCCCCGCATCGAGAATCTCGGCGGTCGCGACCATGCGGCTTACGATCGAGACGAGCATCTGGGCGTCCGTCTCGATGCCTCTCCGGGCAAGGTGGATTTCCTTGGTCGAGATTTGAACCTGGGGGAGCAGTTGCGCCAGCGTCACCATCGCGGCCTTGCGTTCGTTCGTGAGAAAGAGTGTGGCCGCAGCCGGGTCATCGGCCCGAATGTCGAACAACTCGTCGAATCGATGGTCGCCGACCTGGGTGTCGGTGAGACCAACCGCCCGTTTCATCTTCGACAGGCCACCTTCTCGTTTCACGAGCAAATGGGGCCCGATCGGAACCGGGAAATCGACCTCGTAGTGCGTCTGATGATTGTTCTTGCCGACCCGCTTCACCCACACCTTCACCGGTCGGCCGTTTGCCATGCCGTGCAGCGTCGGTTTGCTCGAGTTCGTGTCGTACCGGAAGCCGAGCGTGCGCGCGGCCTGCTTCCACGTTCTCGTGATGCGATCGTGTTGAATGGCGCTGATTGCGATGAACGCCATCGCGATCAGGACGAAGATGATGAAACCCACCGTTCGAACCTCCACTGGGAAGATCGGCCGGAAAGTGGGTCAGATTGAGTTACTCCGCAGATCGGCGATATCGATCCATTCCAGGGCCTGTGCGTGGGTTGCTTCGAGCACAACTCTCGGTGCCGCGCCAGCCTCGAAGGCCTCAACCCAGCGACTCGCACACAGACACCACTGATCGCCCGCCTTCAGGCCCGCGAAGCCCCACTCCGGCCGGGGAGTGGAGAGGTCGTTGCCGGCCTCCTTGGAGAACTGCAAGAACGAGTTCGTCATGACGGCGCACACGATGTGGAACCCGGCGTCGTCAGAGTGTTGGTCACAACAACCCGAGCGGGTGAATCCCGTCAGCGGCTCGTTGCTGCAGACCTGCAGTTCGGTTCCGAGAACGTTGTTGGCCATCGCTGGAAGTGTGCCCGGTCGAGGCGTCAAATCAACGCGGCGCGCCCGAGTAACAATGGTTGGTATTACCCCGTGACGAAGTCGACGGCCGCGGCCACGGTCTCGTCCAGGCTGAGGCTGGTGCTATCGAGCACGATGACCGAGCCCATCCTGCCGGTCGTGGCGAGCTCGACCCAGAGGTCGAGTTGGCGCTGGACCTCGGGTGCGGGGAGTTCCTCCTTGCGCCGGACGATGGTGTCGTGATCGCCGGTAAGCACGATGGTGCGGTCGGGTTTTGGGGCAACGCGCCATGTCTTGAGGAATACCTTCGCCGCAGTCGGATGGATCCGGTACCGACGGTTGTCGACGCCATGGTCGAGCCAGCCTCGTTCCTCCATGAGCAGCACGGGCTCTCCTGCGGAGCGGTGTTGGATGCGGGCGCGGAGTGTACGAAGCCAGGCGTACCCGAACTTGCCGGCTGCCTTGGTCATGGACCGGGCGAGATTTCGCGGCTCCTGCGCGTGGGGATCCGTGAAGTCAAAGTCTTGGTTGGTGCGCACATCGACGACAGGTGGCCTGGCGTTCAACCGAGCGATCGTCCAGCCGTTGGTGGTCAGAGCATTCTCGACGCCGTCGGCGATCGTCGATTTGCCAGCACCGTCGGGGCCAACGAAGCACACATGGACCGTGCGATTCATGAGGCCCACAGCCGTCGACCGAGATGGGCGTAGAGGTTCTCGGTGTCACCCATGAGTTCCGCTCGAATCCGATCAAGCGCTTCGACCGGCGCTGGCTCGCGAACGTTCGCTCGTCCCGCCGAGGTGTCCGCGATCGGCACGTGCTCGAGATCAAGAAACTCGTGGACTCCGGCCATAACGCGTTGTGTGTCGGTGTAGAGCTCCTCGCTGCAGACGACATGAACCCGCTGTTCGTCGATCGACTGGTAGAGGCGCATCAGATGCTCGTGGTAACGGCCGCGGGCCACGTAGGAGAACGTTCGGTGCGCGTGACTGACATATGCATCGTCGTCGAGCAGGCGTTGCTCCTCGCCGGCGATCCGCTTCGACTCGGCCGCTATGGCATCGTCGAACCCAAGCGTCTCGTTGCCTTTGTCGCGTTCATATTGAAAGTTGGACCAGGCACGCGATCCGGGTTCGCGCATCAATACGAGGACTCGGATCTCGGGTAGTGTCTCGGCGATTCGCGACGCCGCGGCCGGATGAAAGAAGTAGTAGGGGCTGGACTCGCCCGACAGCATTGGGCCGCGTCGGCGCTCCATCCGCTGAACGAGAGGCTCGGGCCAGAAGTAGCTTTTGTACCAGTCGAGACTCTCGGAGTAACGCGTGTCGAAATAGTGTGTGGACTTGGGTGCCAGCGGTCCGAGGACGTTGGGATGCTCGGTGATGTAGCGGTGAAGCGAGGTGGTACCGCATCGTTTCTCTCCGAGGATGAGAAACCCGGGAAGTCGACGAGTTCCGGTGACCGCCGAGAAGACCGTACGGAGTGCTCGACCCTTGGCTGATGCTGATCTTGGCTCGAAGAGATGAGGCGCACGCGCTCGTGCCTCGCGGCCGTCTGCAATAACTGACATGGCTCCAGTGTGGCAACATCCGACGGCGAATGACACAGGGCGCCCGTACTATTGCGATCGTGGACTTCCGATCGGCGACCAGTGGGCGTGCAACAACTCTGCTTGTCCGCGGAGCGATCCGCGACCTCAAAGGCAACGACCCGCTGGCGGCGGTCACGGTCGTCGTGCCGTCCAACCTCGCCGGGCTCAGCCTTCGCCGGCTGTTCGGCGCCGATGCGATGGCTCCGGCGCCTCCTCTCGGGCCTCGCGGCATCGCCAACGTGAGCTTCGCCACGCCGTTCCAGCTGGCAAGCCGGTTGGCGCTTCCGGCGCTGGCGGAGCGAGGCCTCCGACCATTGACTACAGCCGTGCTGGCGTCTGCGGTGCGTCATGTGCTGCGCCGTGGCGACGACCGGTTTGCTGCGGTCGCCGAACACGTGGCCACCGAGCGGGCACTGATCCACGCCTACCACGAGCTCAGCGAACTGAACGACGCCGAGATCACTCAGCTCCGCGCTGCCGGCAGCGGGCAGACAGTCGACCTGCTCGGCTTCGTGGGCGCGGTGAAAGAGCATCTGCGTTCGGATGGCGGAAGGCGCGGCTACCACGACGAGGCCGACGTGTTCGCGACCGCAGCGCAGGCGATCGGGGGCTCCGGCGAGGAGCGGGTGGTGATCGTCGGGCCGTTTGTTCCGCGACGTTCCGCAGATCGTTTTCTGAGGGCTCTGGCTTCCGGCGTCGGCGCGGCCACGATTCTTCCCACCACCGGTGATGCTGCTGTTGATGCCGCCAGCCACGCCGTCTTCGGGCAGTCCCCACCGATCGCAGCCAAGGCACTTCCGGCAGCGCTGATTCCGGCGGCCGACTCCGACGAGGAATGCCGAGCCGTCGTCCGCCGTGTGCTCGAGCTGGCCGAAGCGGGTGTGCGTTTCGACCGCATCGCCGTGTTCACCCCCACCAAAGACCCGTACTCCCGAGTTCTGCGAGAGCAGTTCTCCCAGGCAGACATCCCCACAGCGGGCCCCGACCATCGCTGCCTGCGAGATTCCGTGACCGGCCGTGTCCTGTTGCGGATGCTCGAGCTCGCATCGCCCGGCACGTCGGTCATCGACCACCGATTCGACCGCGACCGTGTCCTTGCGCTGGCCATGACCGCGCCACTCCGCGGTCACGATCGCAAACCGATCCGACCCGGCCGGTGGGAGACGATCTCCCGGGAAGCGGGTGTTGTGGGTGGGATCGAGGATTGGAACGACAAGCTGACCGTGCACGCGGCGAGTTTGGAGCAGCGCCTCATCGACGCGGAGCAGAACGATCGGTCCGATGGTTTCATCTCCGCAGTGCGACGCCAACAACGCGTCGTTTCTGAACTGTCTGACTTCGTCGGCTGGCTCGCGGAACGAACGGACCGCAAGACGATCGGACACACCTGGGCCGAGCGATCCTCCTGGCTCAGCGAGCTGCTTCGAAGCCTGCTTCCGTCCGAACAGTTCCGCGCATCGTGGCCCCAATCCGAGGTTGATGCTTCAGCGAGGATCGAGGCGCTGATCGAGCGGATCCGGGTGCTCGACGATGTCGAACCTGACGCGCCGTGGTCTGCGTTCATTCGTGCGATCGAGCTCGAGCTCGAATCTCCGCTCGGCAGTTTGGGCCGATTCGGCAGTGGCGTCCTGATCACTCCGCTCGCATCAAGCGCCGGACTCGATTTCGATCACGTCTTCCTGCTCGGTATGGCCGAAGGTGTGTGCCCCCGCGTGATCCGCGAAGACGCACTGCTGCCCGACGCTGAGCGCGCCATCATCCCCGGAGTACTGCCGCAGCGGGACGACCTCTACACCGCCGAACGACAGCGCTACCTGCTCGGTGTTGGCGCCGGCGTCGAATCGGCCACCCTCGTGCTGCCCATGGGCGACCACCGCAACGGACGCACCCGAACCGCTTCCCGGTGGTGGCTCGAGGCGATGGTCGAGCTCGGTGCGCCCCGATCCTTGAACAGCGAAACCTGGACCGAATCCGACATCCCGCAACTGCATGAGCCGCAGTCATTTGTGCAGGCCATGCGCGGGGCAACGGAATCGGGTTTGGCGATCAACGCGCCCGAGCTTGAGATCCATCGGGTGCTGAGCCAGGCCGAAGCCGGCGTTGCCTCATCGGCCGTGGACGTGAACCGGCGGAGCCTGCATCGCGGCCTCGCCATGCTCGACGAGATGGTTGGTGGCTTCTCGCGTCACAACGGCAATCTGGCCGGCGAGCAGATCGATCAAATCGGAAGCGACGAGCGGGCCGTGTCCGCGAGCCGTTTGGAGCGCTGGGCGACGTGTCCGCGCAGGTTCTTCTTCGGCTACATGCTCGATTTGGGCGAGTTGGAACGCCCCGACCGCATTCTCGAGATCAGCGCACTCGACCGAGGATCGATGTGGCACAGCATCCTCGAGGCCTTCATTGCCGAGTCGCTCCCCGGGAAGGCCAACGAACTCGAGTCACCCGATGCCGGCTGGACTTCGGCCGACCGGCAGCGCATGCGTGAGATCGCAGAGCGCCTCTTCACCGAATACGAACAGCTCGGTCGCACCGGTCGACCTTTGCTGTGGAGCATTGAGAAGGAGACGATCCTCCGCGACCTCGATCGCTTTCTCGACGTGGACATGGACGTGCGCAAGGAACTGGGATGTGTGCCCGCCGCGGTCGAACTCGCGATTGGTTTCGCCCCCGACGACGACAGCCCACCGACACCGCCTGCCGTCATTTCGTTGCCCAACGGCCGGAAGCTGAACCTGCGGGGCTTCGCCGACCGGGTCGACTTCCGCCGTGACAACTCCCCGGTCGTGCTCGACTACAAGACCGGCAAGGTCAACCCGAAGCCGAAGGCTCTCGAGGACGATCCCGTTGTCGCCGGCACAAAGCTCCAGCTCGGGGTGTATGCCGAGGCCGCCCGGCAGCGCTACGGCGCAACCCGGTCCGCCGCCCACTACTGGTTCACCTCGATGAAGGGCGAGTTCAAACGCGTCGGCTACGACTGGACCGAAGACAAACAAGAGCGGTTCGGCGAAGCGGTGCAGGTCATCGTCGAAGGCATCGAAGCCGGGCAGTTTCCGCCGAACCCGGGCAACTACAACACCTACTTCGGCTCGTTCGACAACTGCGGGTTCTGTGAGTTCAACCGCGTCTGTCGACGCGACCGCGACCAGGAACTCGAACACGCCATCGCCACCGGTTCCCTGGCCGCGTACCAACGCCTTCGTGAGCCCGTCGACGAAGGTGCAGCGACATGACTGACGCGACATCCGAGGCTGGGCCGGTCGACGCCGCCGCTCGCAATACTGTCGAACGCGAGCTGGGGCGCACCCTGTTCGTGGAGGCCGGTGCGGGCACCGGCAAGACCACCGCACTCGTGGGGCGCATCGTCAACCTTGTGCTCGGTGAGGGCGGCCAACCGCGGGTCCGGCTGTCGAAGATCGCCGCCATTACCTTCACCGAGGCAGCCGCCGCCGAGCTCCGTGACCGCGTGCGAACCACCTTCGAGGCGAAACAACACGAAGCCCGGCAGAGCGGACACCGCGAGCGGGAACGTCTGTGCAATGAGGCTCTGGAGGACGCAGATCTCGCCGCCATCTCGACCCTGCACGCCTTTGCGCAGAGGTTGTTGTCGGAACGGTCGATCGAAGTCGGCGTTCCTCCGCGGGTCCAGGTCGTGGACGAGGTGCAAAGTCAGCTGGCGTTCGAGGATCGCTGGTCGCAGTTCGTCGATCAGCTGTATGCCGACGACGACATTGCCGAGTTCATCATTCGGGCGTCCATCCTCGGCGTCTCGGTGGGCAACGACCGGTCGCCTCTGCGCAAGGTCGCAAAGATCTTCGACGACAACTGGGACCGCCTGCCCGAACAGTCGGGGAGCAGCGTCGCGGTGCCGATCCAATGGGCCGAGCTTCGCGACGCGGCGCAGAACGTCATCAACCTGCTGCCGACATGCACTGCCGATACGGATTTGTTGTTAACGAAAGTGAGCAACCTGCGGGCTGTGCTCGAGTTGTTCGTCACGGACACCCCCGACCTCGACCGGCTGCGAGCGTTGGATCGGCTGAAGAACGCCAAAGGCTCGAATGGTCAGCGGGGCAACTGGCCCGACGTCGCGGAAGCCCGGGCAACGGTGAAGGCCATGGCCGCGGTGGCCGAAAAGGTGCACTCCCAGGTGGCCAACGACACCCTTCAGATGTTGGCCGACCGGATTGCCGGCTTCACGTTGGACACAGCCGAGGAACGCCGCCGCGAAGGGGAGCTGGAATTCCACGATCTCCTGGTTCTGGCCCGTCGCCTCCTTCGATCTTCAGCCGAGGCGCGAACCGAGCTGTCGGCTCGCTACGAGGTGCTGATGCTCGACGAGTTTCAGGACACCGACCCCATCCAGATCGAGTTGGCTCTGCTTCTTGCCGGGGTCGTCGAGGGAGACGATGAAGGCCGGTTCACGGGCAAGTGGGACGAGCTCGACGCCGTCGACGGCCGCCTCTTCATGGTCGGCGACCCCAAACAGTCGATCTACCGCTTCCGCCGAGCAGACATCGCACTGTTTCTCGCCGTGCGGGAGAAGTTCGAGAGTGGGCGGGTCACGTTGTCCCAGAACTTCCGGACGGTTGCACCGGTGGTCGAAGCCGTCAACGTCCTGTTCGATGAGCTGATGCCAGACGACAGCCCGGCCCAGGCCAAGTATCAGCCGCTCAAACCCTTCCGCCAGGCCCCGGCTGATCACCGGCCACTGATTCTGGGTGGTCCCCTCGACGGCACCGCCGCCGAGCTACGCCTCGCCGAATCCGAGGATGTCGCCGCAGTCATCACAAACATCGCCCACAAACCCGGCGATTGGCCGGTTTTCGACACGACGACAAAACAGTGGCGGGCGCCGCAGATGCGCGACATCACGATCCTGCTGCCCACCCGTACATCGCTGGGCACGCTGACC
>SHLQ01000117.1 GCA_004282895.1 Acidimicrobiales bacterium | reverse complement strand
GTCGTGCGCCGATTGGCGTCGGAGAACAACGTGAACCTCGATGTGGTCACCGGGAGCGGACCTGGCGGTCGCATCACCCGGGACGACGTCGTCCGCGCCATGGCTGGTGCGCCTGCCGAAGCCGCTTCGTCAGCCGTCGCTGCCCGAACCGAATCTGGTTCCGTCCTTGCGATGCCGAAAGTTCGGAAGCTTGCACGAGAGCGCTCGATCGATCTTGGTGCGGTCAACGGAACTGGCCCGAACGGTGCGGTGACAGCCCGAGACCTCGACGTGCCCGCCAGCTCGGCGACTCCCCAGGGTGATCGACGGGAACGCCTGAGTGCAATGCGCCGCTCGATCGCTGCGCATCTAACCCAGTCCGCCCAGGAGATCCCACAATTCACCTCGATGGTCGAGGCCGATGTCACCGCGCTGCTCGCGACCCGCAAGGCGCTGGCAGCACGATCCGACCACCCAATCCCGATCGATGCGTTGCTGATGGCGCTCATGATCCCGGTTCTTCGCGACCACCCCGTGATGACAGCGAGGCTCGACGGAGATGAAGTGGTCTACTTCGACCGCTATGACATCGGGGTGGCCGTCGACACGCCCGACGGGCTAATGGTCCCCGTGGTCCACGGCGCTGCCGGTCGTTCGGTCGATGAACTCGCGGTGGAGATTGTCCGACTGGCCGATGCAGCCCGCAACCGATCGATTAGCCCCAGCGAACTCACTGGGGCGACCTGCACCCTCAACAACGTGGGTGCGTTGGGGATTCTTGCTGGCACACCAATTCTGCCAGTCGGCACCAGTGTTATCGTCGCGTTCGGCAAAGCCCGCCCTGTGGTGGAGCTTCGAGACGGCATCCCCGTGGCGGTGCCCACAATCACGATCTCCGCCACATTCGATCACCGCTTGATCGATGGCGGCGACAGCGCAAGATTCCTGGCCCAGCTGAAGCAGCACCTGGAGGTGCCAGCCCTCGGCCTGCTCTAGGGCATCCGAACGAAGACCGAAACGACGTGCTCTTCGACCAGATCCACAACGGAACGTTCGAACCCCTCCGCCTCGAGTCGGCGGTTGGCTATCGAGCCGTAGTACCCCTCGGGATGAGCGGAGCGAACTGGCTCCACCACAACGAGCCTGTCGGATCGAACGGCCTCTGCGAACGTCGCGTCGAGATACGGCTTCGACATCGCGTCTTCGAACCTCGGCAGAATCGCCGTGGGCTCGACGCCGTAGTAGTTGAGTTGGGCGGACAGGTAGTCGATGGCGTCACCGTCGATGAAGTGAACGTCCCGCAGCTCGATAAGTGAGCTCGTGGCGAGGACGACGTTCGGCTGCGGTTCTTCGGCAATCCGCTCGGCCACTCGCTCATACCCGGCCGTCGACACGAAACCCACAGCGACGATGGCGGCGACAAGGCCGCCTCCGATGGCCAGTACCGCCGCATGCTGGCCATCGATATGGGCAACGAAGATCGCGGCGAGCAGGCACATGCCGGGAATGGCGGCGGCGAAGTATCGGAACAGGAAGACCGAGTCGCCGCTCAGCACGGAGTGTGCCCAGAGCCCGAACGGCGCGGTGAGCATCCAGGCAACAGCGAAACCCACAACGATCCGTTGGGTCTCGGTCCATGGGCGCAGCGAGCGATAGAAGCCGAACGCCACGACAACGCCGACCACGACGGCGATCTGCACTGGGGCGAAGGCCACGAAGAGGATCGATGGCGTCTCGGCATAGGAAAAGCCCGCTTGCCGCTCTGCGAGCGAGATCACCTGAGGAATGAGTGGAAGCAACAGCGCGATGCCCACACCAGCAAGACTCAGCAGCTGCCCATACCGTCGAGCTCGCATAGCGGGCCACGCCCACACGGCGTACGACAAGACGGCGTAGATGGCGAACGGGTGCATGAAGACCGCCAAGACGGCGAAGACCACCAGCGCGAAGAACAACGCGCCGTACGGGCGGGCGACAACCCACAACGCGCCTTCGGGAAGCGAGACCGTGGCGATCGCGACCACCGCATAGAACGCAGCGACCACGTCACCGGTGCTGCGGTCCACAAGCTCGCGACCCAGAAGGCGCAGGTGCCAGACGGTTGCCAGCGTGAAGCCGATCGTCGGGAGCCGCAGAGCTACCTCAGAATCACCTGCCACCTGCGTCCATACCCAGAGAAACATGAAGTACAGCGGACTCTGACCCTGGAAGTCGTAGGGACGGCGGACGGAATCCGCGAAGGAGCCGTTGACCATCCACCAGGTCAGTGACTCATCCGTCTGCAGCGATGAGCGGAGGAAAGGAACCCAGGCCCACACGGCGCCAACAAGAAGCGTCGCGAGGAGGGCGATCGTGCTGGCGCGGAGTCGGGGTCGCGCTGGTGTTTCGTCGAGCAGCGGGGTTGATCGAACCGCCGCAGCCGAGGTCACGAATCGTTGGTGTGACTCGGCCGAGCGATCACAAGGATGATGTCACCCAACAGACCGGTTGGGATTCGGGGATCGATCACCTTCGTGATGAGCGCACCGATACGCCCGAGCATCCCGAGATTCTCGCCTCCCTTGTTCACCACATAGGAAAGGTTGAAGTCGCGGGGAACGGTGGCCCACTCCACGGGTTCGAGACCCGAGCGTTCGAACACATCAACGAGAGAGTCGGGAGTGAAGTACCACAGATGCGGGCGAATCATCCACGGCCAGTTCTTGCCCCGGATTCGTGCGTGCACCGAGGAGAAGTCGATGGTCGTCACCGCAACAAGGCCGTCATACGCGACCATGTCACGAGCGGAAATCAGCGCGGCGATCGGGTCGGTGACGTGCTCGAGCATGTCGAGCATCACCGCGACGTCATGCGGTTCTTCCTCTCGCTCTGCGCTCTCGATCGTGCCCTGGCGAAGGTCGACGCCATAGAGCTCGCGGCCATGCTCCACGGCCCATTTGGAGGGCTCGATCCCCGTGGCTTCCCACCCCTTCTTCTGCGCCTCGTCGAGGAACATCCCGAGGTGAGAACCGAATTCGACGAGTCGGCGGCGGTCCGTCGAGTACCGCTCCATCCGTTCGAGAACCCAGGAGAAGAGCTCCCGCCGTCCTTCTTCCTGGTCGGTGTACGTCGTGTCTTCGGTCTGCTCGTAGGCATCGACGATGTCGTCCTGATCGAGCTGCCAGATCGAACGAACGATATTGCACCGCTCACACTTGACGATGTCATCGTGAAACGAGATCACATTGCTGGTGCAGGCGTACTCGTCGATCTCCGCGGCCGTGCCGGCCGGGACGTTGGACGGGTAGACCATTCGATGCCGCGGGCTTCCGCAGACGATGCACTCCAGGTCGATGATTGCACCGGAGGGGATGGACCGCTTCCACCGACCTGGCGTGACGATGGGGTCGCGTCGTCCCTTGCGACCGCTGAAGATCCGCGACTTGAGCGCGTGACGAACCGAGTTGGTCACGTATCGAATCGACGGCCAAATCGCGATCGATGAGGATTCGTTGCTGTAGCTGGTTGGGATCGGCACCTCGACCACCGTTTGTCCCGACGTGATGGCATCGGCCAGAAGCTTCGAGTCGAAGTCGAAGTCGTTCGGGTAGCCGAGGAACGGAAGCGCCAGGAGGCAGTCACGGCTGTACGCCCGCATCCCGCTGTGCAGCTCGGTGAAGTTCGTTCCGAGAAGATGATTCTGCACGTTCGTCGTGATCTTGTTTCCGTAGTACCGGAACCACGGCATGCCGCCTTCACGAGGATCACTCATCCCTGCGAAGCGCGAGCCGAACGTCGCGTCGGCGTCGCCGGTCAGAATCGGGCCGATCAGCAGCGGCACCGCCTTGGGGTCGTACTGATAGTCCGGGTGCAACATGACAACGATGTCGGCCCCGCTCTCCAGAGCGGCTTCGTAGCAGGTCTTCTGGTTGCCGCCGTACCCCTGATTCTCGACGTGCTGGAACACCGTCAGACCAAGGCCTTTTGCGACGGCAACGGTGTCGTCGCTACTGGCGTCGTCCACCACGATGATATGGGCGTCCAGGCCGGGGGGAAGCGCCAGCAGCGTCTTCTCGAGCGTTTCGCCAGCGTGGTACGCCGGCATGGTCACGGCAACCTTTGGACCCATTTTCGGCCCCGTTGCTCTTTCCACAGCGTTCGCCGCTTCCACATCGGATCGATCGAGGGAGCGCAACCGCGAGCGACGCTCTCGAATCCGGACGGTACCTGGGTCTTCACTCATCGCGCTCCATCGGCGAAATTTGTGGGTTCTTAACGAAACGGGGGTGACTTACCGGCCGGTAACAGTTCCTACACTGAAGTGCGAGTGCCGCTTGACCGAAGGAACAATCGTGAAGTTCAACTCCCTCGAAATCGCTGACGACCTCCACACGTTCGTCGAAACCGAGCTGCTCCCCGACAGCGGCGTCACCAGCGACCAGTTCTGGCGTGGTTTGGAGAAGATCACCGCCGAGTTCACCTCTCGGAACACTCGTCTCCTCGAACGCCGCGATGAACTGCAACAGCAGATCGACGACTGGCACATCGCCCACCGAGACCAACCTCACGACGCGGATGTCTATGCCGACTTCCTCCGAGAGATCGGCTACCTCGACTACGTCTCGGACGACGTCGAGATTTCCACCACCAACGTCGATACGGAGATCAGCTCCGTTGCCGCACCCCAGCTGGTGGTCCCTCTGGACAACGCCCGCTACGCCTTGAATGCGGCTAATGCGAGGTGGGGCAGCTTGTATGACGCCATCTACTCGACCGACGTCATCGACGAGGGCGGTGGATGCGCACAAGGCCGCAGGTACAACCCGATCCGAGGCCGCAAGGTGGTCGAGTTTGGCCGCACCTTCCTCGATCAACACTTCGCGCTGGACACTGCGAGCCACCACTGGGCGACGAAGTACTTCGTGAGCGACGGCGACCTGGCCGTGCAGAGCGGTGACGGCACGGTGAGCCACCTCATCCGTCCCGATCGATTCCGCGGCTACACCGGTGACCCCTCCGCTCCCACCACGATCCTTCTGGAGAAAAACGGGCTTGGCTGCGAGATCCGCATCGATGGCGACCATGTCATCGGCCGGGTCGATGCGGCCGGCGTGTCCGACATCCACATCGAATCGGCCGTCACCTCCATCATGGATTGCGAGGACTCGGTCTCGGCCGTCGACACGGAGGACAAGATCCGCGTCTACCGCAATTGGCTCGGCCTGATGAAGGGCACTCTCACCGAAACGTTCGTGAAGGGCGGCGAAGAAATGACCCGCGAGCTCGAACCCGATCGCCAGTACATCGACAGCCAAGGCGAAGACATCGCCGTGCCTGGACGGGCCCTCATGCTCGTGCGGAACGTCGGCCATCACCTGACCACCGATTCCGTCACGGTGGACGGCGATCCGATCTACGAAACGACACTCGATGCGATGGTGACCGCGCTGGCCGCCAAACACGATCTTCTGGGCAATGGTGTGTACCGCAACAGTCGCGCGGGTTCGGTCAACATCGTGAAACCCAAGATGCACGGTCCCGATGAAGTGGCGCTCGCCTGCGATCTCTTCACCATGGTCGAGGAAGCACTCGGCCTGGACCACGCCACGTTGAAGATGGGCATCATGGACGAGGAACGACGTACCTCCCTCGGACTGAAGGCCGCGATCGCCGTCGCCCGCGAACGATTGGTATTCATCAACACCGGCTTCCTCGACCGAACCGGTGATGAAATCCACACGAGCATGGAAGCCGGCCCGATGGTGCCCAAGTCCGAGATGAAATCGCAGGCATGGCTGCCGTCGTATGAAGACTCCAACGTCGACACCGGATTGGCGTGTGGGCTCGCCCACCGCGCCCAAATCGGCAAGGGCATGTGGGCGATGCCAAGTGAGATGGCGGACATGATCAAGACGAAGATCGCCCATCCGCTCTCGGGAGCGACCACGGCCTGGGTCCCCTCCCCCACGGCCGCAACGTTGCACGCACTTCACTACTTCACCGTCGACGTCTCGGAGCGACAGCGAGACCTGTCGGACCGAACGCCGGGTCGCGTGGCAGACATGATCACCATTCCTGTTCTTGCCGCGGACCGGACGCTGACCGACGACGAGATTCAGCGAGACGTCGAGAACAACCTTCAGGGAATTCTTGGGTACGTGGTTCGTTGGGTTGGGGCCGGCGTCGGCTGCTCGACGGTGTCCAACATCGACGATGTGGGCCTCATGGAGGATCTGGCCACGCTGCGGATTTCGAGCCAGCACGTCGCCAACTGGTTGCACCACGGCATCGTGAACGAGGCGGACGTCCATGCATCGCTCGTCCGTATGGCTGCGGTCGTCGATCAGCAGAACTCGTCGGACCCCACGTACGAACCAATGGCCACAAACCTCGAACACAGCGTGCCATTTCAGGCTGCGCTCGACCTCGTGCTCAAGGGCCGTGAGCAGAAGAACGGCTACACCGAAGCTATTCTGCGGTCACGGCGCCGCCAGATGAAGGAGTCCACATGCGCGTGATTCGACCTGCCCTGCTCCTTCTTGTGCTGCTACTCGCCGCGTGCGGGGAGACCACTGACGCGAACGCCGCTGCGGATGCCCCCGCGGTCGTCGAGGACGCAGGTTCTGACTCTTCGTCCACCGTTGAGGCAACCACATCGTCGGTCGCAACCGAGGAGGCACAAGGCAACTCGTTCTCGACCGAGGTCCTGCCGATCCTCGAAACCAAGTGTGCGACGTGCCACAACGACCCTGGCCCCGGCTCGATCCACTGGAGCCTCGAGACCGTGAGCGACGCGGTGGATGAAGCGGCATTCCTCGGCGACTACGTGGACGCAGGGGTCATGCCCCCATGGCCCGCAGGTCCGCTCAGCGTGGCCTTCAGCAACGACCGTGGCTTGAGCCCTGAGGAGCGAGCCACCTTGGTCGAGTGGGCCAGCAGCGGCGCCGAGATCGACATCGAGCCGTCCACTCTCGTTCGCGCGGCGGAGGTGGAATCGCTGGCTGAGGTCGACGCCACCTTGTATCCAGAAGAGCCCTATCAAGGCTCGCCGGACGTGCTCGACGACTATCGGTGCCTGGTCTACGACCCTCAGCTCACCGAGGAAACATGGCTCGTCGGCTACAACTTCGTCCCCGATCAGGCCGAAGTCGTTCACCACGCCATCGGGTACCGCGCCCCGGCGTCACAGCGTGAACGAGCCGAAGCAAAAGACGCCGCCGACCCCGGCCCCGGCTGGTCGTGTTACGGCGGGTCCGGCATTGGCCAGGACGAGCTGTTCATCGGCTGGGCCCCAGGCCAGGTTCCTGCGAGGTACCCGGACGGCGCCGGGCTGCGTATGGCGGCCGGCGACTTCATCGTGCTGCAAATTCATTACCACTACGATCTCGAAGCTCCGCTCGACAACTCCTCGTTGCAGATGGACTACACCTCAAGTGACGAGCCGTTGACGGAGGTGCAGATCATGCCCTTCCTCGGCCCGGCGGAGATTCCCTGCGCCACCTGGCAGGAAGGCCCACTCTGCGACCGCGATGCAGCCATGGCAGCCGCGATTGAGAAATACGGTCGTGCTGGCGTCCGAGCCGACGAGGCCAACCTGTTGTGTGGAACGCGGCCGTCCGACTACGCCGACATGACCAACGGGATTGCGAGCAGCGAGTGCACCTTGCCGATCTATCGCTTCGGCACGCTGGTCTCGGTTCTTGCGCACCAACATGAAATCGGTGAGACGTTCCGCATCACGCTGAATCCGGGACGACCGAACGAGCAGATCCTGCTCGACATCCCCGACTGGGACTTCGACTGGCAATTCAACTACGCGCCGGTCGAGGACATCACCCTGACGCCAGGCGACACCCTCAAGCTGGAATGCAGCTGGGACCGGGCCAACCAGAAACCGGGGATCGAACCGGCGTACATCGTGTGGGCCGACGGGACCTACGACGAGATGTGCTTCGCCACCATGACGGTGTTGGACGACTAACGCTCGTAGACGCTGATGCGGAGGCCGTCGGCGTCGTCGATTGCTTCGACGAGTTCGTACCCTCCGGTCGTGCGCATCAAACCTCCGAGCTCCTCTCGGTAGTTGATCGCGTCACGTACGCCGACGCGTTCGACCACAACGATCCGCTCGAGTGATCGGTACTCCTGCACGAGTCCTCGAACGAACGCGTCGTTGTTGTTGTCGAGGTGGAGCGGCAGTGCCTCGATCGGACCCGTCACGCCGTAGTTCAACAAGGGGGCGTTGAGGTAGTCGACCGCATCTCCGCGGATGAAGTCCGCATCGGCCGCCTCAACAAACCCGGCTGATGCAAAGACCACGCCCGCGGAGCGGTCATTGACGACCTCGGCCGCGAGCGACCATTGGGTCTCGATCGGCGTAAGAAACGAGGCGACGGTTATGGCGACCGAGATGGCGAGCCCGGCCAGCGCAATGACCGGTGGACGGAGGTCGATCAGAATGGCAGCCGCGATCATGGCCAGCGCCGGAAGTGCAAATCCGAAGTACCGGAGGATGAAGATCGAGCTCCCGCTCAGATGGGAGTAGGCGAACACGCCGATTTGCGGGGCGAATGCCCATACCCACACGGCGCCCGGGATGTGCCCGAGGCGAGGCGCCCGAAGCGTGCCCAGGAAGCGGGCGGCCGCGCCGCACAACACCACTGGCACCAGCAACGTCGGCTGGAGTAGCGCAAAGACGAGTTGCCCGAACGACGGTTGATCGACCAGGACCAGCGATTCCTGCCGCTGCCCCAGTGACAGGACTTGGGGAACGATCGGGAGGCACAACGCGGCCCCCGTGGCCGCGACCACAACCATCTGGCGGCGCAACTCCGGTTTGGTGATCAGAATTAGGGCACCCTGGCCCGCGACCGCAAAGAAGACAAACGGATGCATGTAGAGCGCGACCACGGACGCGGCACACCACGACATCCCGGAACGAAGTGAATCATTCTCGGACCATCGGACGGCGTGCTCGGTGGCGATCACCAGCGCAAGCGCACCGAAAACGTAGGGGCGGGCGGCGACGGGACCGTCACCCAGCAGGAGAACTCCTGCGCCGAGTCCAACAGCGAGCCATGAGCCGGCGTCGGAAAGCCAACCGCGCACGAACACGCGAATGCGCCACAGAATCGCGAGCGTCGCCACCATGGAGGGCAGTCGCAACATGAACTCGTTCGCGCCGACAAGCTGTCGCCACACCCATATCCCCATGAAGTACAACGGCGATTGCCCCTGATAGCGATATGCCCGTGAGATCGAGTCGCTGAAGGAATCCGACGTCACCCACGCGGTGAGGTTCTCGTCGACGCGCAGACCACGAACGGAGAGTGGCGCGATTCGGACGGCGAGAATGACACAGCCGAGCAGTACGACACCGCGGATGAGTCCGCGGGGCATCGTGTCGATTGACTCCGATTCCGGGTCAGCTTCCCGTGGGTGCGCGATGGTCTCCACATGGGGCCATCGGCGACAGCCACCCGTTGTTTACGGAGCGGCCGCAACCACCTCCATCGACCAGGACCATTCATAGCGCCCAGGGCCGATTCGGAATTCGGGTGCGGCGTCGGGGCCACAGGCACCGGTTCCAAGCCCTCTCATGCCCGCATCGACGTGAACCTCCACCGTCTCCGCTGGTTGCACCTCCGCCAGCGTTGGGGCCGCCGTGAGCGCGTCGTCGTGGTGGTTTCGCGCGGCGAAGCCCAGGTTGCCATCGCAGCTGATTCGCAACGTTGCACCGCCGTTGCTCAGCGAAAACCAGCGGGTTTCGTGATGATGCCCGTGCTCCTGAGGCACAACGTACGCGTGCCATTGATCCGCGACCGTTGATTTCCAGTGTCCCAGGACGGACCCTGCCCGCCGGTCCGGGTACGTCTCGTCCGGCCCGAGGCCATACCACTCGAGCTGTTGGAATCTGCCGTCCAGCTCGAAGGTCGAGCCGACCCGCGGGATGTCGTCCCATGCGGCAGGTACCTCCATCGTCTCCCTTACGTGGACTCGAGTTGGGCTCTCGACCACGAGCTCGACGTGATGCACCAGTCGTTCATCGTTGGCACCGTGGAGCACCCGCCGCCGGGTGTTCCCGTCGGTCTCATCCTCCACGACCCGCAGCTGATCGATCCCCCACGCCAACCACCGGGGTCTGACCCCGGAGATCTCACTCATCCAGCCTTGTGCGACCCCGTCGTTGTCAACGGGGGCCCGCCAAATCGTCGGCCGGAGGCCATCGACGATCGCGGCGAGTAGTGGATTCAGGCCTTGTGTGCCAACAGTTTCTGTCGAGGAAGGCGGCGCCAGCTCGTCCCCGTTCCTGACAAGAACCACCTGATCCCAGGCAACAACCTGGTCATCTTCATTAACAACGATG
>SHLQ01000289.1 GCA_004282895.1 Acidimicrobiales bacterium | reverse complement strand
GTGACGTCGGTGACCGTGACGTCCTCGCCGGCGGCGATGTGATGCACGAGCCAGTCGCGGTCATGGAACTCCGACGTAATACCCGAGTTCAGGTAATACCGATCGTCGGCCAGCTTGGTGACGGTCATCTCGGCCTCGATCCCGCCACGGGTCGTCAGGAAATGGGTGAGACGCATACCGCCGGGCTTCACCGGCATCTTGTTCGCAGCCATACGTTCGAGGAACGAGCCAGCATCCGAACCGGTCACCTCGAACTTGGCGAACGCGGAGAGATCCGCGATTCCCGCGATCTCCCGGGTGCCCTTCACCTCAGCGGCGACCGCATCAAACGCGTTCGACCGGCGGAAGCTGTGCGCCTCAGGATCACCAAAGTACTGCGGACGCTCCCAGCCGAAGATTTCCTGCCACTGGGCACCCTTCGCATCGAGCCGGTCGTAAATCGTGTCGGCCTTCTGGGGACGTCCGGCAAAACGCTGCTCGCCCGGCAAACGCGTGGCATACATCTCGTGGAACTCGTCGATGGCCTTGTCCTTGGCGTAGCGACCTTTCGGGCCGCAATGATCACCGAAGCGCCGCGGGTCCATCTCCGCGACGTTGATCTCAGTTTGGCCGTGCACCATCCACTGCGCCAGGTACTTGCCGGCACCCGGTCCCTGCGTCACACCGATCGACGCTCCGGAACAGTGCCAATAGTTGTTGTGACCGGTCGCCGGTCCCATAAGGAAGCCACTGTCCGGAGTGTGGGTGATCGGTCCCGAGATCACCGTCTTGATACCCGCCTCCTGAAACGCCGGCACGCGGTTGCCGGCCTCAATGAGCCACGGCATGAGCTGATCGAGGTCCGGAGGCGTGAGATAGAAGTGTTTGTCCCAGTCGATGCCGTCGATGCCATACACCTGCGCGTTCTCGCGCTCATATGGCCCGACCAGCAGACTGTCGATCTCGCGTCGGTAATAGGCCGATGCCCGGGGGTCGCGCACGATCGGCGGCTGGAAGTTGCCGAGGTCGGTGATCTCCTTCATGGGTTCGGTGATCAGGTACTGGTGAATCACCGACACGATCGGCACGTCGATTCCTGCCATTGCCCCCACCTGAGGTGCATAACATCCCGCAGCGTTGACCAGGTGCTCACAGACGACGCGGCCTTTGTCGGTGATGACCTCCCAGCGGCCGTCGGGCAGCTGATTGGTCTCGGTAACGAGGGTGTGTTTGTGCACCTTTGCGCCGAGTTGACGACCGCCCGCAACCATCGCCGCCGAAGACATCGACGGGTCGGCCCAACCATCGTTTGGTGTGTGAAAGCCCATCAGGACGTCGGAGACATCCATGAACGGCCAGTGCTCCAGAATCTGTTTGGGCTCGAGCAGGTAGCTCTCGTTGTCGACCAATTCCATGATTCCGTGGACGTACTTGAACCAGTCGACCTGGTCCTGGTCGAGCGCCAGCCGGATGGCGCCCGTCTGGTGCCACCCGCCGTTCATACCCGTCTCCGCTTCGAGCGCCGGGTAGAGGTCGGCTGCGACCTTGTGGTTCTTCGCCATGTTGAGGCTGCCGATGAAGTGCGGGATCAGCCCAGCTGCGTGCCACGTTGAGCCTGACGAGAGCTCGCCCTTTTCGATCAGCAGCGTGTCGGTCCAGCCCTCATGGGCGAGGTAGTAGAACAGCCCCGCGCCCATTGCGCCGGCGCCGATGATGACTACTTGTGCTTCTTCCTGCATTGATTCGTTCCTGTGTTGCTTGTGGAGCCAGACCGTTTTAGACCTTCACGCGTTCGTTGCGTGGATCGTAGAACGATCGGATGGATGGGGTTGCCGGAATTCGTACGGTGGCGACTTCGATTTCGAAGGTGCCCGAGTCGAGCCACTCCTTGGTGACACCGTCATCATTGTTCAGATATGCCATCGCGAGGGCCTTACCCTCGACGTAGCTGAACATGCCGCCGGTGGTACGACCGACCACTTCGCCATCGCGCAAGATCGGTTCGTCGTGGTAGAGGAGCCGCTCCGTGTCTTCGAGTCGGAACTGAATGAGGCGCTTCGTTCGGACCGACTCCGCCTTCTGGGCGAGACACGTGTCCATCCCGCGGAAGCCACCCGCCTTGTCGTAGGCGCAGGTGAACCCGAGTCCCGCTTCGAGAGGCGTGTCCTCGTCGGTGATGTCGTGGCCCCAGTGGCGGTATCCCGCTTCGGTGCGGAGGGTGTTCATGGCGTGGTAGCCAGCGTGTACGAGCCCGTACTCGCTCCCCGCTTCAAGGATGGCGTCATACAGCGCAACCGCGTCGGCGTTCGGGACGTACAGCTCCCAGCCGAGCTCGCCCACGTACGTCATACGGATCGCGAAGACCTCAATGCCCGCGACGGTCATGGTCATGGACGTTCCGAACGGGAAGCCGTCGTTGGTGAGGTCCTGATCGGTCAGGCCGGCGAGAAGCGTTCGACTGTTCGGCCCCATCACGCCCATCATGGCGATCTCGTTCGTGCGATCGACGATTGACACGTCGTAGTCGCGGGCGGTTCGTCGTAGCCACTGCCAGTCGCGATTGGCGGCGGCGGCGCCGGTCACGACCAGGTAGTCGTCTTCACCGCGGCGCGTAACCGACAGGTCGGCTTCGATTCCGCCCTTGTCGTTCAGCCATTGCGTGTAGACGGCCTTGCCGACCGGCACGTCCACCTCATTGCAGCTCATCCAGTTGAGCATCTTCATTGCGTCCGGACCGGTGACCTCGAAGTTGGCGAAGGACGTTTGGTCGAAGATGCCCACCGCGGTGCGGACACCTTCGCACTCCCGACCGCTGGCCTCGAACCAGTTCTGTTTGCCCCAGCTGTACTCGTATTCGGGAAGCTCTCCATTGGTTGCGAACCAGTTCGGTCGTTCCCAACCCGCTGTTTCCCCATAGACCGCGCCCGCCGCCGCGAAACGATCGTGCAGTGGCGAGAGCCGTTCGTT
>SHLQ01000288.1 GCA_004282895.1 Acidimicrobiales bacterium | reverse complement strand
GCTCCTGTTCGCCACCGATGCCTACCTGTACGCCAACAAGACACATTCGACCCTCGACCGACTCGCCGAGATTCAGGATCGACTGCCATCGCTCGAAGACACAGTCCTGGTCCCGTACCTCCACGGCGAAGCCGCAGCCCCGAACACGACGACGATGAGCACCTTCACCGCGGGCCTTGAGCCAACCGAGCTCACCTTCGAGCGGCTGCCATTCGACCATCCGGTCTTCGTGTTGTTCTCGTCGGGCACAACGGGCGCGCCGAAGGCCATCGTGCATCGCAGCGGCGGCGTGCTGATGAAACTTGTCTCCGAGCATCGCATCCACTGCGAAATCAAACCCGGAGACCGCGTCTTCTACTTCACGACGGCTGGCTGGATGATGTGGAACTGGCTGGTGGTCGCTCTCGCCTCCGAAGCAACGCTGGTCCTCTACGACGGATCCCCGTTCCACCCCGATGGCAACGTCGTCTTCGATCTGGCCGACCGGGAACAGGTCACGTTGCTCGGCATCTCAGCCAAGTTCGTCGACGCTGTCAACAAAGCGGGCCTGCGACCAGCCGAAACCCACGACCTGACCTCGATTCGCACGATCACCTCGACCGGCTCAACCCTCGTCCATGAGAGCTTTCGCTTCGTCTACGACCACATCAAGAGTGACGTCCACTTGGCCTCGATGTCCGGCGGAACCGACCTCTGCGGCTGCCTCGTCGCAGGCGATCCAACCGCGCCCGTAGTGGCGGGTGAGATCCAAGCGCCCGGAATCGGCCTCGACATCGCGGTGTTCAACGATGCGGCCGAGCGTCTTCCCCGCGGTGAACAAGGTGAATTGGTCTGCCTTTCGCCGTTCCCCTCGATCCCGCTTCGGTTCGTGAACGACCCGGACAACGAGCGCTTCGATCGCTCGTATTTCACTCGGTTCGATGGCGCCTGGCATCAGGGAGACTTTGCGGAGTGGAGCGACGGCGGCGGCATGGTGATCTCGGGGCGCTCCGACGCCACGTTGAACCCGGGCGGCGTCCGTATCGGTACCGCCGAGATCTACCGTCAGGTGGAACAACTCGCCGAGGTCGAGGAAGGCCTCGTCATCGGGCAAGCCTGGGACAACGACACTCGGGTCGTGCTCTTCGTGCGACTGGCCGACGGCGTCATGCTCACCGACGAACTGATCTCGACCATCAAGTCGACGATTCGAGCTGGTGCATCACCCCGTCACGTTCCCGCGGTGGTCGCCGCCGTGGCGGACATCCCCCGGACCCGTAGCGGCAAGATCAGCGAACTGGCGGTTCGAGACGTCGTGCACGGCATGGACGTGAAGAACACCGAGGCCTTGGCCAATCCGGAAGCGCTCGAACTCTTTCGCGATCGCCCCGAGCTCGCGTAGACGCGTACGATCAGGACATGCCGTTCGAGCTCCATGAACCCGCCGACCTGACCATCGAGCAACTACGACTGCAGCGCAAGCGACAGGCCGCACTGGGATATCGCATCTTCGCGTCCTTCGGATGGGGCGACGATGGCGCCGGCCACATCACGGCCCGAGATCCGGAGCTCCTCGACCACCTGTGGGTGTTGCGACAGGGTGTCGCCTTCCGGAACGCCACAATCGACGAGCTGGTCCTGGTTGCGCCCGACCAATCCATCATCGAAGGCAACGATGCCAACGGATTCAACGTGACCTCCCACAACATCCACCACCCGATCCACTGTGCCCGCCCGGACATCGTGTCGGCAGCACACACCCACACGGGGTATGGCACACCATTGGCCGCGTTGTGTACGCCGATCTCGATGGTCAGCCAGGAAGCATGTGCCTTCCACAACGATCAAGCCGTCTACCTCGGGGAGAATCTCGACGTTGTCGATGCCGATGGTGGCCAGCCCATCGCCGATGCCCTCGGCGACAACAAACTGGTGTTCCTGGCCAACCACGGCATGCTCACGGTCGGGGCCACCGTGGCCTCCGCCGTGGGATTCTTCGTCATGGCCGAGCGAGCGGCGGAAGTCTGCATGAAGGCGCCATCCGCCCGAGTGGTCTCCGACGAAGCGGCGGCCCAGACATACACGTCGATCGGCGGCGACGACACCGGATGGGTGGTCTTTCAGTACCTGGTTGAGAGCAGATTGGACGCGCCGGAAGACGTTGGATAACGCCGCAATCAGCGCTGTTCGGCAGCCTCGTTGATTGCCTTCTCGATCTTGGCGCGCGCAGCACCGAAGACGGACCCCAGGTCACCGGCGACCACGTTCTGAGGGGGCGGAGGTGCTTTGCGTCTCGCGGGCGGCGACGGTGGCCGACTCGTTGCCCGGGGCAGCTGAGCCGGAGCGGGAGGCGCCGACGGAAGACGGGATTTGTGGGTGCTCGAACTGGACACCGTTGCCGAGGCAACCTGTCGTTCGCGCTTGGCCCGTGCCGCAGCGTTTTGGGCCTGGGCCGACGGGGGCGTCGGTGCCCGCCGAGGTGGCGGCGTCCCGGAATCGGATGGTCGGGACTGACGCGCCTGCGGCGGCGGACTGGCAGGCGGAGTGTCCCGAGTGTCGGCCAAGGTTGCCGGCATGGTTGCAGGCGAGGCCTCCGCAATATCGAGGGCACCTCGAAGCCGGCGGAGCACCTGAGATGCAGCCCCGGTCTCAACCTGCCCCGGTGCAGGGGGAAGAGCGGACATGTTCCAGCCACGAGGGTAAGAGTCGGGCGCGTACCAGCGGCCGTTCGACGCCAGCCACCATCCCTCTTTGCGTTCGTCCCACGTCACACCGGTCATGATCTGAGGCTACAGCGCAATCCCCGCCGTCTTGGTTTCGAGATACTCGGCGATGCCCTCATGGCCACCCTCTCGACCCAGCCCGGAGTCCTTCATCCCACCAAACGGAACCGCCGCCGAGGTCGGGTTCACGTCGTTCACGCCGATGATGCCGAAGCGAAGACCCTCGACCGCACGAAGGGCCGTCGACAGGTCCTTCGTGTAGACGTA
>SHLQ01000287.1 GCA_004282895.1 Acidimicrobiales bacterium | reverse complement strand
GGCCGTTGTTTTGGGTGGCTGCTTCTGGGCCGTCAGTGTTTGACCCTCGTGTAAGAACCGGCATTAGTTATTCCCTCCAAAAGGACCGCCCGCACCGAACGCTGCCTGGCACTCTTGGACAGCGTCAGCATTGGCGGGGTCGGTCGGGTCGAAATTGTCACCGAAGATTCCGGCTGGGCCGCCAGCGAATCCGCCACTGAGATCCGGGTCATCCACATCGAATCCGAGGTCTCGGAGGCACTGAGCGAAACCGAGAAGCGCGTCTTCGATTTCGGATTGATCTAATCCAGCACCGGGGAGGAAGCTCGCCCCGGCAATGAGGTCACCGCAGACCTCAAATGCGTCGGTTACATCCGGGTCGTTCGGGTCGATGTTGCTGTTCGCTCCGGGCTGAAACAGTTGTATCGATCCATCGGCGTCGACGGTCGGATCTGCGAGATCGACACCTTCGCCTCGCATGCACTGCGTGAATTCGAGGGCGAGCTCTTCATCGGTTTGGTCGGCGGACGCATCGGTGGCGTCGGCGTCAGGTTGATCGACGCTGCCCTCTGTTGGTTCCGCGTCTGGGGCCTGCGTTCCTTCGACGACGATCAATGGGGCAGCCTCGACCGTGTCGCCTCCATCCGAACCGCACGCAGCCGCTCCGAGGGCCAAAGCGAGGAGGAGAATGAGTAGATTTCGTGATTTCATACGGGTTTCCTTCATGTCGAAGCGGAGGGTGGGTTTCCGCGTTGATGGAGAGCAGCGTGAACCGTCAACCTGGCGACCCGTTGAATTCCACCTCCTGACTTCCTGTGGATTCGCCATCGAACGTCTTCAGGAGATCCACAGGTTTCTTTCGATCAACCCACAGGAACTTGGGCCATGCTGTCTGGGTATGAGCGCAGCGAAGGTTCTGGTGGTCGATGACGAGGAGAACATCTCGTTCCTGGTGGCCTCCGCCTTGCGAATGGCCGGAATGGACGTCGAGACAGCCGACAATGGCGGCTCCGCTCTGAGCCTTGCGGACAGTTTCAGGCCAGACGTTCTTGTCTTGGACATCATGTTGGGTGACGTCAATGGCCTCGATGTTCTTCGAATTCTCCGTTCTCGCGGTCACACTGCCCCAGTTCTGTTCTTGACTGCGAAGACCTCAACCGCAGACCGGGTGAAGGGCCTCACCGCTGGCGGTGATGACTACATCACCAAGCCATTCGCGCTGGAGGAACTGGTGGCTCGGGTTCAGGTCGCGCTGCGCAGAACCGGACTCGTTGACTCGTCCGCGATTCTGGCGGCGGGAGATGTTGAGCTCGACGACGGTGCACATCAAGTCACCAAGGATGGCGATGTCGTCCACCTGACTCCGACCGAGTACAAGCTCTGTCGCCTCTTGCTCACCAACGCCGGCCGCGTCGTGTCGCGCGGGCAAATCCTCGACCACGTCTGGGAGTACGACTTCGACGGCGAATCGGCCATCGTAGAGACGTTCATCTCGTCGCTCCGCAAGAAGCTCGACGACTCCGAACAACAACTCATCGAGACCGTACGAGGCGTCGGCTACACGATTCGTCGTCGACCGTGACCTTACGATCTCGACTGCTGCTCGCGGCGCTCGTCGTCACGATCACCGTTGTGGCTGCGCTGACCTATGTGTCGGTCCGGCAACGAAGCGTGCTCACCGACCAGCTCGATTCGCAGCTCGAGGTCGTTTCGGACAACGTCAGCCGAGGTGTCGAGCGGCTCGCAGGAAGGTTCGTCGCCAACCCCCAACCAAGACCCGATGAGCTTCTGGTGACAGGAGAGCTCTACGTCGCGTTCCTCGGTGACGACGAACCCGAAACCCAGGTCTTGGCCCGACCAGTCTCCCAACCCGATTTCGTACCAGACCTCGAAGATATAGACCTCGAGCAAGCGGCAGAAACACGCGAGCCATTCTCCGCAGATGCTCTCGACAGCGACACTCGAGCCCGAGTGGTCGTCACCGACGTTGGTCCCGGGCACATAGTCTTCGCCGTCTCGACGCGGGCAGTCGACGATGCGCAGAACCAGATGTTCATCACCGCGGCGATCGCTCTTGGTGTTGTTCTGGCTGCGTTGGCCGCTGCTCTCTGGTCGGTCGACCGTCTCGGTATACGGCCGATCGAGTCGGTGACAAAGGCCGCCGAGGACGTCGCCGCCGGACGCAGCGATCACCGAGTCGAACACCCGCCGGTGGCGACTGAGGCCGGCCGGCTAGGTTTGGCCTTCAACGCGATGCTCGACTCGCGACAAGCAACCGAGGCGCGACAGCGGCGCTTCGTTGCGGACGCATCTCACGAGCTGCGGACGCCCCTCACCACACTCCGCGGGTATGCCGCGCTCCATGCGAGCGGCCAACTGAGCGCCACAGAAACTGACGACGCGATGGCACGGATTCACAGCGAGAGCAAACGGATGGAAGCGTTGGTCGAGGATCTGCTGACCCTGGCCTCGCTGGACGAGGATCGACCCCTCGAATACTCGACCATCGATCTCTCGCAGCTTCTGAGCGACCTGGCCGCCGACGCCTCGGCAATTCAACCGGAACGTCCGATCGATGTTTCCGACATCGACGAAGGGGTGAACATCCGTGGCGATCGGCACCAGCTGACGCAGGCACTGACCACGATCATCAACAACGCACTTCGTCACACGCCGACCACCGCAAGTCTCGCGCTCGCGTGTGGGAGCGACGAAGCGACCGTGCGAATCCGAATCTCTGACGACGGTCCGGGCATCGAACCCGAACACCTCGGCCACTTGTTTGAGCGTTTCTACCGAGCCGACGCCGGGAGGGAACGTTCCGCTGGAGGGTCGGGGCTCGGCCTCTCGATCGCGGAGGGCATCGTCACAGCTCACCACGGTCAAATCGATGCGGTTTCCACGCTCGGGGAGGGGACGACGATCGCCATCGAGCTCCCGCTCGAGCGGTAGCACGCAATCTTCAGCAACTCCGCAGGAAACGCTGATATCGCCCCCAGA
>SHLQ01000116.1 GCA_004282895.1 Acidimicrobiales bacterium | reverse complement strand
AGCTCTGAGCTGACGTGCGATTCCGCTTCGCCGGCCTCGCGTTGCTCCAGGTTCTCGCCGAGACAGAGGATCGGAATCATCTCGTTCTTGAAGACGGCCTTGACCTTGGCGTTGATCATCTCGTTCGTCTCGCCGAAGATCGCACGACGTTCGCTGTGCCCGACGATCACGTATTCGACGTTCAGCTTGGCGAGCATGTCCGGCGCAACCTCACCGGTGAACGCTCCGCTGGCCTCCCAGTGACAGTTCTGGGCGCCGAGGGAGATCGGGATCTTGTCCGCCTCCAACACCGTCTGCACCGAACGGACATCGGTGAACGGTGGATGGATCGAGACGTCCACCGCCTCCACGTCATCCTTCGTCAACGCATACGACAGCTTCTGCACCAGCTGAATCGCCTCAAAGTGATTCAGGTTCATCTTCCAATTGCCACTAACCAGTGGTTTCCTATTTCCCATCAAATTCTCCTCGTAGTGCTGCCAGGCCGGGAAGGTCGCCCTTCTCCAGCAGTTCGAGCGACGCGCCGCCGCCCGTCGAAACATGATCCATATTTTCCGCGAACCCGAACTGCTTGGCCGCGGCCGCGCTATCGCCACCACCAACGACGCTGAAGCCCTTGGACTCCGCCACCGCTTGGGCGATGTGGCGGGTGCCCGCCTCGAACCGTTCGTCCTCGAACACCCCAACCGGCCCGTTCCACAGGATCGTCTGGGCATCGGCGATGATGTCGCTGAATTCCGCTGCCGTACCTGGGCCGATGTCCACCCCCATCCATCCGTCGGGGATGGAGCGGCCCATCTGGCGAACGTCTCCCCCGGCTTCGGGGTTGAACAGCTCGCCGCCCGGGCCGAGGCCCGTGATGTCGCTGGGCAGGTGAATCGGCTTTTCCGAATCGAGCAGCTCCTTGCAGTAGTCGATCATCGACTCCTCCAGCAGCGAATTGCCCACGGAATGGCCAAGCGCCGCAAAGAACGTGAACGCCATACCGCCACCGATCAGCAGGTGATCCACGCGATCGGCCAACGACTCGATGACCGCAACCTTGTCCGACACCTTCGACCCGCCCATGATCGCCACGAACGGACGACGGGCGTCGTTGCGAACCTCAGTCAGGATCTCCACTTCCTTGGCCAACAACCGCCCCGCGGCCGATGGCAGGAACTGGGGCGGACCAACAATGGACGCGTGCGCCCGATGCGACGCACCGAAGGCGTCGTTGACATACAGATCCTGGCCCTCGATCAGTTTCTGGACGAACGCGGCGTCGTTGGCCCGTTCTCCGGGATCGAACCGAAGATTCTCCAGCAACGCCACGCCCGGCAGCAGGGCTTCCAGACGGTGGCGTACCGGTTCAATCGAGAACTCGGGATTGGGTTCACCCTTGGGTCGACCCAGATGGCTCATGGTGGTGACGTTTGCACCGTGTTCCTGAAGCCAGCGCAGCGTCGGCAACGCCGCCCGGATTCTCAGGTCGTCGGTGATCTCGCCGTCCTCCAGTGGAACGTTGAAATCCGTTCGAACAAGAACGTTCTTACCGGCAACGTCACCCAGGTCCTCAAGTTGTGGAACCGTAGTCACTTCTTACGTGCGGCCTTCTTCTTCGCTGGCGCCTTCTTGGCAACGGCCTTCTTCTTGGCTGGGGCCTTCTTGCGGGGAGCCTTCTTCTTGCCGACGATTTCGGCGAGCTCCACCAGACGGGCGGAGTAGCCCATCTCGTTGTCGTACCAGCCGGCAATCTTGACGAGCTTGCCGGAGGACATCGTCAGGCCGGAGTCGAACGTGCAGGACGCGGTGCGGCCGATGATGTCGGTCGACACCAGTGGCTCGTCGCTGTAGTCGAGCACCTTGCGGAGAGGCCCGGAGCGAGCAGCCTTCTTGAAGGCGGCGTTGATCTGATCCACGGTCGCGGGCTTCTTGAGTACTGCGGTGAGGTCGGTGAGCGAACCATCTGCAACGGGAACGCGCATCGCCATGCCATCGAGTTTGCCGTTGAGCTTCTTGATGACAAGCCCGGTCGCCGCGGCGGCGCCGGTGGAGGTGGGAATGATGTTGATCGCGGCGGCTCGGGCACGACGCAGATCGCTGTGAGGACCGTCGACGAGGGCCTGGTCGCCCGTGTAGGCGTGCACCGTGGTCATGAGACCCTGCTCGAGGCCGAAGGCGTCATCGAGCACCTTGGCCATGGGGGCCAGGCAGTTCGTGGTGCAGGAGGCGTTGGAGATCACGTGGTGACGAGCCGGGTTGTAGGTGTGTTCGTTCACGCCGATCACGAACGTTGCGTGACAGTTGCCGGGAGCAGAGATGAGCACCTTGCGGGCACCGGCCTTGATGTGCGCTCCGGCGCTCTCGGTGGTGCGGAAGATGCCAGTCGACTCGATCACCACGTCAACGCCGAGGTCGCCCCATGGCAGATCGGCGGGATTCCGTTCAGACAGCACTGCCAGACGATCGCCATCGACCGTGATGTCACTCTTGCCAGCCTTGATGTTGCCGGGATAACGCCCGAAGACACTGTCGTTCTTCAGAAGATGCGCCATCGTCTTGATGTCGCCGAGGTCGTTCACTGCGACAAAATCGATATCGGCACCGCTCGCCTTCGCCGCCCTGAAGAAGTTACGTCCGATACGTCCGAACCCGTTGATTCCTACCCGTACAGCCATGAGTCATCCTTTGAGTTATCTCGTTGACAGTCTGACCATATACAAATCAGGCAAGGAACCTTGGCATATCGCTAGCCGATAAGGCTGGCCTTCTCGATATCTCGATGAGAGATGCTCGGGTCATGACCGGCCCGTTCAAGAATCCCACCGACTTCTTCGGCGATGGCGACCGAGCGGTGCTGGCCACCCGTGCACCCAAAGGCGATCGTCAGGTAGGTCTTGCCCTCGTTGATGTAGGCCGGCATCAGCAGGCCGAGAAGCCGCTGCAACCGCTCGAGAAACGTCGCCGTGATCGGCTGACTCAGGACATAACCCCGAACCGGCGCGTCAACCCCCGTGAGTGGTCGGAGTTCGTCCACCCAATGAGGGTTGGGCAGGAAACGACAGTCAATTACTAGGTCGACATCCAACGGAAGCCCGTGTTTGTATCCGAAGGACAGCACCTTCGTCTGCATCCCGGTCGACGGCGAGTCCGTGCCGAACGTGCCCACCAGCCGTTCGCGCAGTTGATGCACATTCAGTGCCGAGGTGTCGATGACCAGGTCGGCCTCCGCGCGTAGAACTCCCAAGGCCACGCGTTCGCCCTCGATCGCCTCCTCCAGGCCCATGTCGCCGAACGGGTGACGACGCCTCGTCGATTCATATCGTCGCACCAACGTCGCAGTGGTGGCATCAAGGAACAGGATCCGTACCCGGGCACCGGTGTGGCGAAGCGCGGCGATCGCGTCCATGAGATCGTCGACGCGGCTGGGCGCGGGGATGGCCAATGCGACGTGGGTGTGCACCGAACCGGGCGCATCGGCCAGCTCGCTGACCTTCGGGATGAGCGTCGGCGGAAGATTGTCGATAACGAACCAGCCAAGGTCTTCGAGCACGTTCGCCGCGGTTGATCGGCCTGCACCCGAGTTGCCGGTAATGACGACAAATTCACTCACCGTGACGAGTGTAGTTCGCACACCAGGACGAGCAGTCGAGGGATCGCCGCCGCGGCCGCGTAGTACGGGGACTTGTCGAGAAACCCTTGCGGCGGTGCCGGTTCGATGAACTCGTGCACCAGCAGCCCCCGTTGGGACAACGCGTTGATGTAGCGACTCAGCGGCCGATGCACAAACGGGATGAAGACGTCCTTTCGCACCTCCTCGACGATGGAGGTTTCGTGTAGGTACTGCCCCACCCGCCAGTACTGATCCGGTGGATCCATCACGTGATCGTCGATCCAGCCACTGCCCGGCGTTTGGAGCAGCGGATGGTTCAGGAAGAAGGCAAACCGACCGCCGGGTCGCAGCACTCTCGCCACCTCGTCGATCGCGGAATCCAACTCCTCGATGTGCTCAAAGACGAGACACGCCACAACAGCGTCGAACGTGTCGGCGTGGAACGGGAGCTCGGCCGCACCTGCCTGCGCGTACTGCGGGCCGCCGCCACGGTGTTGGGCTTCACGCATCTGTGACCACGTCGGGTCAACACCAACAACCTCGGCGCCGGCTGCGGCCGCGAGCCGTGCGATCTGGCCTTCACCGGCGCCAAGGTCGAGGATGCGGTCGTATCCCTCCAGCAGCCGCGACGCCAACGGCAGGATCTGCTCGACGTATTCCGGGTCCGCGCCTTCGGTGAACTCCGTCTGCCACCAATCGGCGTGATCTTCCCAGAGCTCGGAGTCGGTCACTCCTCGAGTGATGCCACACGCACCAGCGGGGTGTCGCCCTCGAGCGTGACCAGCACGCCGGTCTCTCCCTGGGTGATCTCGGTCGGCGTTCCCGGAAGTGTTGTGCGGGACACGATCGCATTCGTCCGGGTGTCGACTTCGATGAGCGACGAACCGGAACGCAAGGCCACCCACACCGAGTTACCCGACACCACGACATCGATTGGATCGCGACCCACCGGCACCGTCACCAGAATCTCACCGGTGACCGCATCAACGCGGCGCAGTGAACCATCGGCGGCGCTGAGCGCCCACAACGCATCGGCTCCGCCCGCAATCCCGATCACTTGCTGGCCGGCGTCCAACGGCGACATGGTGAAGTCGGCGGTATTGACCCGGTAGATCGCACCGTCATCACCAAGCGCCCACACCGCACCCGCACCGACCGTAAGTTCGCTGACTCCGACGGGCAACCGGACAGAGGTCGTTCGTTTGCCATTGGCCTGGCGGAATCGCTGCAATTCGCGGGTGTCGTCCACGAATCCCCAGAAGGCACGGGCGTCACGAACCAGACGGGTAAGGCCGGGTGCTTCGATGAGCTCAAGATCGTCGCCGCCAACGAGCGACACCGCCTCGATGACATCGGCGTCGGTCGCAATCCAGGCGTGCTCACGGGAAGCGAATATGCCAGTAGGACTGCCCGCCAGGGAACCGGTATCGGTGATCTCATCCTCCACACCGCCACCCCAGACGACGTACTCCCCGCTGGCGTCAACGGCGATGAACCGACCCCGCACCTCGCCGACATAGGCCGGTGTGAACGGGATCACAATCTCCTCGAGGCGCCCCTCGGGTACCCGTGGCACCAACGCACTCTCGCGAGCGAGCTGTTGTTCAAGCTGTTCGTTGCGCGCCTCGAGCGTTGCCACCTCGTTGGTGAGACCGTCCAGCTGGGCGGTCAGATCCGACGTGTCCTCAGGCTGTTCGGCAATAACGAGTTCGGCTCGCAGATCGTCACTGATCGAACGCTCACGGACCCACATCGCACCCAAGACTCCGGAGACAACGGCAAGCAGCAGCGCGATCGTCAAGAGCGCAAACGTGCGACTCGAGCCGGACGGCGCGGTCGTGCCCTTCAGAGGAACGTCGTCGGGCTCCGAATACGGGTGGGTGGCGAACACGTCTTCTGGCGCAACCGCGTCCGTAGGACGCGCCACCGGGGGTGCGACATGCGGAGTCTCAACAGGAGCCTGCGTGGCGGGCGCAGGTTGTGGTGAGGGATTGCGCACGGACACCCGATCGGTCGGGCTCGTTGAAGAGGCCTCACTGGTTGCCGCGGAACCAGCGGTGTTTCGCTGCTTGATGGCTTCGAGGTCGTCGTCTGACGCGAGAGCTGCGACCGACTCCGGCACCCTCGCCTCCTCGTTGATGAGGTCGATCTCGCGGCGCAGATCGATCAGGGATGCTCGTGCGGTTTCCGTTACTTCAGGGGTTTCGGTGATGTCGACGACCGGCATCGGGTCGGGGAACTCCGCCGAAGCGCCTCGTCGGATGTCTTCGCCAAGGGCCGCAGCAACGATCCGTCCGGGCGTTTTGTCGGTCGATCCGCTGGTCTCGACCCAACCCGGCGAGCTCGACTGTTCCGGCGCATCCTCGTCTTCGTTTGCGCTGCCCATGGGCTTCGATGGTAGCCCAATTAGGGGGCGTGAAGGTGCTTGTGGACGTTGGTTGCGACGTCGTCGGGGAGCCAGGACAAGGACAGGAGATCCGCCTCGGATGCCTTCTTCACGGCATTGACCCCGCCGAACTCTTTGATGAGTCGTTTCGTTCGCGTCGGGCCGAGGCCGGGGATCCCATCGAGTGCGGACGTGGTCATGCGACGACCGCGCAGTTGCCGGTGGTAGGTGATGGCAAAGCGGTGTGACTCGTCCCGGATTCGTTGCAGGAGGTATAGGGCCTCGGACTGTCGGGGAATTCGGATCGGCTCACTCTGTCCGGGGATGAAGACCTCTTCGAATTGTTTGGCCAGTGAGACGATCGGGATCTCGGCCTCGAGCCCGAGTTGACGCAACACCGCAAGCGACGCCGACAACTGGCCCTTTCCGCCGTCCACAACGATCAGATTGGGCGGATAGGCGAAACGACCTCGCTCCTCCACCGGCTTCTCTCGATCCATCAAATAGTTGGTGAGCCGCCGCTCCAAAACTTCTGCCATAGCCGCGAAGTCGTTGTTGCCCTCGACCGTCTTGATCTTGAACCTCCGGTAGTCCGACTTCTTTGGGAGCCCGTCCTCCACCACCACCATCGACCCCACGTAGTCGGTGCCCTGGATGTGGGACATGTCGTAACACTCGATACGAAGCGGGGCGTCCTCCAGTTGGAGATGCTCCTGCAACTCCTTCAAGGCGCGAGCCCGACTGTTGTGGTCCGTCGCCCGCTTCAGTCGATGACGCGTGAACGATTCCTGTGCGTTGCGGGTGACCGTTTCCAGCAGGGCCCGCTTCCCCCCACGAAGCGGCACCCGCAAATCCACTTTCGACCCTCGCAGCTCCCCCAGCCACGCCGAGTACAACTCCGGGTCGCTGCTCGGCGTCGGCACCAGTACCTGTTTGGGATAGCCAACCACCGGCTCGTCGCTGTACACGCCTTCGAGAATGCGATCGATCAGCTCCGGTTCGTCGAGGTCCTCAACCCGATCGATGACAAACCCTCGGCGACCAACAACCCGGCCCCGTCGGATGAAGAAGATCTGCACCGCCGACTCCAGCTCGTCCCCAACCACCCCGATCACATCGAAGTCGTCCTCCCGAGAGCCAACCATCTGTTGCTTCTCGATGGCTTTGCGCACCGACCCGATCTGATCCCGGATACGAGCGGCAAGTTCGTACTCGTAATTGTCGCTGGCCAGGGCCATACGCACGTCGAGCTCACGCAGGACCTCATCGGTCTCACCGTCGAGAAACGCCACGAGTTTGCGCACGAGCTCGTCATAGTCCTCCTTCGAGATCTCCCCCACACAGGGGCCTGCGCACTTCTCGATGTGAAACAGGAGACACGGCCGACCGAGCTTCTCGTGGCGACCAAGTTTGTTGTCCGAACACGTACGAATCGGGAACGTCCGCAACAACAGGTCGAGGGTTTCCCGAATCGCGTAGGCATGACCGAAGGGCCCGAAATACCGCGTGCCCTTCTTCTTGCGACCACGCATGACCATCGCTCGCGGCCACTCATCGGACTCGGTGACCGCTAGAAACGGGTAGCTCTTGTCATCGACCAGGCGGATGTTGAACCGTGGTCGATGCTGCTTGATGAGCGAGTACTCGAGCATCAGCGCTTCGAGCTCGTTGTCCACCTGAATCCACTCGACCGACTGGGCTGTCCTCACCATTTGTGCGGTACGAGTCGGCAGGTTCTTCTGGAAGTAGTTGGACAATCGGTTGCGCAGACTCTTCGCCTTGCCCACGTAGATGATGCGACCGTCACCATCCCGAAATTGGTATGAACCCGGAGCATCCGGAATCGTTCCCGAGGGTGGACGTGCGACCATTGTCTCCACGCTATCGTTGGGCACGTACTTGGGCCCCGGGCGGCACCAGGAAGGCAACACCTTGAGCATTCTTCTAGTCGTGCAAGCCGGACACGACGAGACCACGGGCAACGAGTCGCAGCTACTGCAGTTCGGAAACTCGACGGTGTTCGGCACAATCCTTGACCGCGTCGCGGGGTTTGAGGACGGCCCCGTCGTGGTGGCGATCAGCGATCTACCCGCCGACGATCAACTCGAGGAGATCGCCAACGAGCGCGAGATTCCCGTGGTCCGCGCACCATCGGACGATCTGTTGGCCAGATTCGTCGAGGTAATCGCCGACTATCCAGCCGAACACCTCGTTCGGGTCACGACATCGTCTCCGCTTATCGACCGCCACCTGATCTCTTCGATCGTGGATGCCCATACGACATCGGGCGCCGACTACACCTCGAACACCCTCCTTCGCACCCACCCGGCCGGCCTCGATGTCGAGGTGATTCGCTCGGATGCACTTCTCGACGCCGCCGAACAGGCCGAATCCGCCGATGAACGAGCGGGCGTCACCACATTCGTCCAGCGCCGGCCCGCCGACTACAAGCTGCAAGCGGTTCTTGCCCCCGGCGACTATGAGGACCACGCATGGTCCGGAGACGACGAGTCGCTTGAGCGCATCACGCAGCTCATCCAGAAGTCCGGCGGCAGCTTCGATCGTGCGTGGGACAACCTCCTCGCGTACGACCGGCCCCAGATCCCAGACTCCGCCGTCCGGCTCCGCGTGGCGCGCAACAACGTCCTTGAGCACCTCGATGAGCTCACCGACACGATCGGCTTTCCGCCCGACCCATTCCCGATTGGCGACCCCACCCGTCGCAGCTGGGGCGTGTGGGCCGGCGACGAACTCATCGGTGCCATCGTCGTGTCCGTGCAGAACGGCTGGGGAACATTGGCCGGCAAGTTCCGTCCCGGCATCGACGGCGACCTCGCGCCCCAGGCGTTGGCGGCGGTTGATGAACGGTTGCTGGCTGATGAGCAGGTCATTGCCCTGACCATCGATGGGTCAGCGATTCGCAACTACCGGAGTTAGCGTCCGCTCCTCAGCGGCGGGCGTTTCGACCATCCAGCGCACCATCAAGGCAATACACAGGACGAACGTGGGCATCTCCAGACCCACACCCCGTCCGATCAGGTCGAACTGCAGGCTGTAGAACAACGGCCCCAACGCCAGGCCGCACGTGAAAATCGCGAGCAGCAGCTCCGTCCGGGCATTGGTCAGCACACCCCGGTTGACGGCTACCGCCAGCGGAATGATCAACAGCAACGTGTCGTAAACGAGCAGGTGAGGCGACGCGACAACCGTGGCCACAACCGCTGCGGCCGACAGCACCGCCGCGTCGTTGCGCCAGGTTCGTAGTGCCATGCTCACCAGGACGGCGGCCGCGGCCGCGGCGACGATCCAGAAGATCAGTGTCAACGTTCCCGACGCTCCCGGAGCGAGCAGTTTGAGGAACTCCGGTACCGAGGGGCTGAACTGTTGAAAGTCGCCCTCGACGTCAACCCGTTGGGTCATGGCATCCGCGAAGGACCGCCACGGATCGAACCCACCGGCAACGGTCGGCAACACGACGGCCGACGCGCTTAGTGCCGCTCCAGCGACAGCCGGATACCACCGGCGAATATCCATCAACCACCACAACCCGAGACCAATGGCGATCGTCGGTTTGATGATGAGGAGCCCACCGATGAGTCCGGCGGCGAACTTGCGATCCGCCTCGACCATCTTGTGCACCGCGACCCCGGCCAGGAGCACGAACGGAGCACTCTGACCGAATCCAAGGTTGTTGATGAACGCGGGTGAAACGAACGCGAGCAACGCCGCACGGTTCCCGAGCCCGAGCCATCGAACCGACGCCCAGACCGCCACTCCACCGATCGCGAGCCACAACCACAACGCGACGTCGAACGGGATCATCGACACCGGCTGCATGATCCATGCGAACGGAGGCGTGCTTATGAAGCTTGTTGCGGAAGGACCGTTGTCGAGTAGTCCCGGCACGTAGTCCCGCGCCAACTCCGCCTGGAAGATCGCAGAGTCGTAGACGGCGTCATATCCATCGGCTCGTAGCGACCGTCCCCCCAAATGGAAGACGGCGAAATCAACGCCAAATTGGCCTTTCGAGATGATCCACGAAACGATCCCGAGCAGAAAGATGACGTGGCCGACGATGGCAGCGAGGCGAATGCGCGACGGATCAAGAGCCATCTCCTTCTATCGGTTGGCCCACGGGCTGGATCAAGCGAGCAGGCGGGAAAGGAACCGTCCGGTATGGCTCTCCGGAATGGCAGCAACCTGCTCCGGTGTACCCTCCGCGATCACCTTGCCGCCGCCAGTTCCACCCTCCGGCCCGAGATCGATCAACCAGTCCGCCGTCTTCACAACATCGAGGTTGTGCTCGATCACAAGCACGGTGTTGCCCTGATCGACCAAGCGACTCAGGACGGTGAGCAGTCGGCGAATGTCCTCAAAGTGCAGGCCCGTTGTGGGTTCATCGAGGATGTACATCGTGTGACCGGTCGACCGCTTGGCCAGTTCGGACGCCAGCTTCACTCGCTGCGCCTCGCCGCCGGACAACGTCGGGGCTGGTTGGCCGAGGCGGACGTAGCCAAGACCCACATCCACGAGTGTTTGCAGGTGACGAGCGATCGGCGGCTGGTTGCTGAAGAACTCCAAGGCCTCCTCGATCGGCATGGCAAGTACTTCGGAGATGTTGCGACCCTTGAACAGGATCTCCAGGGTGTCGCGGTTGTATCGCTTGCCCTTGCAGATCTCGCACGGCACGTACACGTCGGGCAGGAAGTGCATCT
>SHLQ01000013.1 GCA_004282895.1 Acidimicrobiales bacterium | reverse complement strand
TGTTCGCGGAGGCTGTCCGTATTACCCGGGAAGAAGGCTCGACAACCCGGCGCAATCTTCTCTGTGGCCAACTCGCCGCCAGCAGGCACGAGGCCGGCGACGGCAATGGTGTCTGACCACACGGGCTTGGCCCACACTTCGAGATCGGGGAAGAACTCGGTTTCGGGCAGGTAAACAACCGCTTTCGGCCGACCCGTCGTGGTCATCAACACCTCGCGGGCGGTGCCATTCGGAGGCAGGTAGTCGAGTTGGGCGAGTCGGTCGAGTTTGGGCGCATTCTCCGTAATGCCACTGGCCTGTACGAACATGGACTTGAAGCCGATGATCGGCGAATCGGTGGAGAAGACGTTCCAATCGAATCCCTCGCCTTGCACGTCGCCGAGCAGAAGTACGACGTCGTCGGAACGGGTGAGGTTCGCGTCGAAGGCTTCGTCGTCGAACCAGCTGACCGAGAAGCCGGCCCCGAGCAGGGAGCGATACAACCGGTCGGTGTCGGGGTCGCTCTCCGGATCCGACGTTCCGGAGACGACGATCACCACTTCATCGGAGCTGCTGCCACTAAGAACGGTGACCGAGCGCCCCGCTATCGATCGATTGCCTATTGTGTCGACGGCGACGACGGAGTACGTCAGGACGAGGCCCGGTTCCACATCATCGACCAGGGTCGGCTCGGTGACCGTGATGGTTTCTTCGGCACCTTCGCCACGACGAGACACCTCATAGGAAGCAACGCCGGAGATGTCGGAGGAGGCACGCCACTCGAGTGCAACTGCACTGGTCGAGTCCTCGATGACGCGGGGCCGGCCGGGCACCGAGGGAGGGTTGGTGTCGGAGCCAACCTGCGCGGTCACCGAGTCACTGCGATCACTCTCGCCGCCGCTTCCCACCGCGATCACCGAATAGCTGTAGATGTCTCCGTCGTCGAGGCCGCTGTCCACGAACTCGTTGGTGGTGACGTCCACGCGACTGGTTGCACCACTGCGCGCTCGAACGACCTGGTAGCCGGTGACACTGTCTTCTCGACTCGGATCCCACTGAAGCGTGATCTGGCCACCTTCGGTGCTGACAATGAACACGCCGGTGGGTGGATTCGGCGCCGGCGTAACCACCGGCGGTTGCTCCACAGACTCCACGGGCGCCGTGGAGCTGCTGGTGGTTGGTGTGGTGGTGTCGGATCCGCTGGTGCACGCCGATGCCAGCAGCGCCAAACTCACACTCGCGATACACGCGACCCTGCGACCGATCATGGCGAGACGATACCTAATCGTCCTTGACCCTCAACGTGACCTGCGCGGTGTCACAGTTGTCTGCGACATCACATATTCGGTACGAGAAGGTATCTGTGCCGACGAAACCGTCGGCGATGTAGTAGCGAATGCTGAAGTTCGAGCGCACTTCGATCGACGCGGCGTGCTTCGGAAGATCGACGATCTCCATCGACCAGAGCGGCAACGGTGTGCTGTCGTTGTTCAGCACGCGCATCGTGTTCCAGTCGTCGTTCTCCGTCACGTAGGAGTCCGAAACGGCGTCGGGGCCGAGGGCGTTTGTGGTGGTGGTGGTCGGAGCGACCGTCGTCGTGGCGGGTCTGACCGTGGTCGTCGTCGTGGTTGACGTTGTGGGCACTGCGGTCGTGGTCGTGGTTGTCGGCGTGGGTGTGGGACGGGTTGTCGCCACGACAACGGCGTTGCCGTCAGAGGTGACGCCCACGGTGGTCGTGGTGGTTGAAGACGCAACGACCACCTCGGTGGCTTCCTCTCCGAAGGCCAACGAGCTTGGCTGCGCAGCGAGCGCTGGCGCACCAAGTGACGCCACGGAGACCGAGACCACAGCGGCACTGGTGGTCACAACCGCAGGAGCGGCGCTCATCGTGCTTGCCAGCTGACCAACACCTGGGAGTTCCAGCATCCAGCCAAAGACGCCCAGCGAACGTCGCCGCTTCAAGCCGACCCGCAGGAATGCCCTGACTATCGCCGGATCGAACTGCGTGCCGGCGTGACGCACCAGCTCCTCGCGGGCCGTTTCGCTCGACAAGGCGGATTTGTACGACCGGGTCGACGTGATCACGTCGAACGCATCGGCCACCGCCGTGATCCGACCGGCCAGTGAGATCTCGACCCCCTTGAGACCTTGGGGATACCCTGCCCCGTCCCACCGCTCGTGATGATCACCCGCGGCATTCATCCACGGCCCGAGCCATTCGCGGAGCGGCTCCAGGATCTCCATGCCGGCGGCAGGGTGATGACTCAGCGATTCCCACTCCTCGGCGTTTGGTTTGGATGGTTTGTTGAGCACATCGGCGTCGACGCGCAGCTTGCCGATGTCATGCAACAGCACTCCCCATCGGAGCTTGTTCAGATCTTCGGCGTTCAGGCCCATCTCCTGCCCGATGAGATCGGCATACGCCCGCACTCGTTCCGTGTGCCCGCGGGTGAGGCGTTCGTGATCGCCGAGCGAATTGACGAGCGCCAGCGCCTGCACGGCGGCTTCTTGTGCATCCGACGAGAGCTGCGTTGTCTGGTCTGCGAGTCGGGAACCCATGCCGGACCGAAGCGCCAACCCAAACCGCGATGGCGCCTGATCGGGGAAGACCAGGGTCATGTTCAACAACGCAACCATGGGGGTCAGTCGACTCGTCAGGCGGCTGACGATGTGCGTCGCGACGACGGCGACAACAATCGCCTGCACGACCCAGAAGACGACGCCGGCGCCGCCCTCCGCGGTGATGAACCGTGACTGCAGAGCTCGGACCGCGAACCAGCCGGCAAGAAGCGGCCCCGCGACGGTCAGCACTCGTACGGCGAGCGCGAAGAATGGCCGACGGGACCAGCCGAAACTGCCGTGGGTACCCGCGCGCGCGGAGTGAGTAGTCATTACGTTGAGAATCGGCGGGTTCTGGCGTTCTCTGGATGGATCGAACGAACCACCCCGGTATGCGGCTAGCGATTCAGAAGATCCTCGCGACGCATGGTGGCTTCGGCCCGAAGAGTGCGACCTCCGATGCCAGGAAACACGGGCAGGATGTCCACCGTGCGGGCGATCGAGACGCTGATATGCGTGGCATCGACGACAACTTCCACCCGGTTGGCACCGTCACCAGAAGCGGCTGCCCGCGCCGCTTCATGAGCTCGGTCGGGACTTACCGCGGCGGCTCGAGCACCTTCGCGCGCGGCGTGCTCGAGCCCGAGTTGGACACCGATCACCACCGAGGCGTGTACGAGGACCGCAAGGGCGAGTAGAACGATTGGGAGGACCAGCGCCAGCTCCACGGTCGCCTGGCCCCGATCCTCCCACCGTTTCGACATCAGATCTTGCCGATCACCGCATCGATGACCGCGTCGAACAACGTGCCGATCTTGCCGGTGTCCGTCGCCCACGTCGCCACGAGAATGGCAATCGTCGCCGCCGCCAGGAGAAGCAGCGCGTACTCCGCGGTCGACTGCCCTCGTTCGGGATGTCGATGGTTTGTATTCATGGTTTGTCCTTCGTCGTTGAAATGGGGCTCAGCGGCCGAGACGTTGGGACCGAGGCTCAAAGCCCGATCCCGTCGAAGATGGCGATCACCATCGGTGCGAGCGTCAACAACGCGAATGCGGGAAGCACGCAGGTGATCAGTGGGAACAGAAGGGTGATGGACAAACGATTCGCAGCAAGTTCCATCCGGTGCACGCGTTCACGGTGCAGATCGGCCGCCAGCGCCCTGAGCTGGTCGGAGAGCGCAACGCCGTCGAACGATGCCCGCTCCACCGTCCGAGCGACCCGCTGGAAGTCGGGTGTGCCATCGAGCTCGGCGATCTCCAGGGCCGAACGAAGGTCGGCGCCATGACGAAGCCTCGCCGCCGCCGTGCGCCAGGGTCGGACCTCGTCGTCGGTCCCGAGTTCGGCGAGAAGCTCGATGGCGCCTTGGATGGTCGAACCGGACGACAACGCCATTGCGAGCAGGGCGACCCGGCCCGAGAGGTTGGAACCACTGCCTCGTTTCGCTCCGCTCCCGCGGCGCCGCTGGACGAATCGACTGCGCGGGAGCGACACGGCCGGCTGAGGGTTGGGCAGCCTTGTGGGAATCACGCCACCCTGCCAATCAGCCAGTTCATCCACAACAAACCGAGCCCCGCCAGAAGTACACCGACGACCAGAGACACCATGGCGATCGAGCCCGAATAGACCGCGGACTCGCTGAGCACACCGGTGAGTGCGGCGACACCAACCGGCAGGGCCGTCAGCACCCGAGCGGAGTACCTCGCCTGAGACGTCAAAGACTCTCGTCGACGGGTCGCGGACAGTTCGGCGCGAATCGAATCGCTGATCAGGTCCAGGCTGGGACCGACCGGTCCTCCAGCCAGCGACCCGACATGAAGGGCCTGTGCGAGCAGCCGCTCGGACCCGGAAATCCTGCCTCGACCTGCCCACTCGCCAATGGCGGCATTCATCGGTCGCCCTGCGTCGTATTCCACGATGACCTGGCACGCCTGGGGTGGAGCCAACCCCGGCGCGGCATCGATGGTGTGCCCGATCGCCGCCCGCATCGACTGCCCCGACCGCAACCCCCTGGCCACATCGATGCAGTACTCCGGAAGATGGTCTTCGATTGCCCGTCGTGACCGCGCGGCAACCACTCGTACAACGAAGAGCGGCAGCGCCAGTACCGCTACGGTCACGAAGGCCGCCGGCAGTACTCCCATGCGCAAGGAAAGACCGACGGAAGCCACCCCGACTACCAGCCACATCCGACTCGGCGAATACCGCCAGCGCGGCTCGATCTGGTGGATCAGTTGAAGTCCGCGCTCATCGAAGGTCCGGACCAGCGATGGGTCGGCGGTGTTGGGTCGCGACGGCAGTCGCTTCGGCATCATGTGCGGTCCCACCATGTGCGTGTCGGCTCTTTGGAAATGACCGTTCCGACGGCGAGGGGACGAAGGCACCAGTCCGCTTCGACGGTCGCCGGGACTTCTGAAACCGACATCACCCTGCGGGACGAGCCGACGCCACGAGCCATGAGGACGACCAGGTCGATCGAGGCCGCGAGCTGCTGTCGAACCGCCGGCAGCGGGAGCCCGGACCCACCGAGCATCACCAACGCCTCGATCCGACGGAGTGCATCGGACGGCGAGTTGGCGTGAACGGTCGTCAACGAACCGTGGTGGCCCGTGTTCAATGCCTGCACGAGGTCAAACGCTTCCGAGCCGCGCATCTCGCCGCAAATCAGCCGATCCGGTCGCATTCGGAGCGCGTTTCGAACGAGTTCCCGAAGGTCGATTCCCTCGTGGTCGCTTCCCTCCGGTTGGGATTCGAGTCGCACAACGTGAGGGTTCACCAGCTGCAACTCGGCGGAGTCCTCGATGGTCACGAGCCGTTCCTCCGCCGGTACACACGCGGCCAAGGCGTTGAGCAGCGTGGTTTTGCCGCTACCCGTGGACCCAGCGACGAGAATGGTGGCGGCTGCCCCGACGGCGGCCTTCAGCAGATTCGCCACGGCGGGGGGTGCCATCTCCTCGAGACCGACCGGGGACGGCCGAAACCGTCGAATGGTGATGCTCGGCCCGTCGACGGCGAGCGGTGGTAACACCGCATGCAGCCGAGCGCCGTCCGCCAGGCGCACATCCACCGTGGGCGACGAACGATCGATGCGACGACCCACAGCCGATGCGAGCCGGCGAACCAGATGTTCCGCCTCAACGGCGGTCATCACAACCGACGTGCGGTGAAGCTCGCCGTGACGTTCGACCCACACGTCCGAGCCGGCATTGACCATGATCTCCGTCACCGACGGATCGTCCGCCAAGTGCTGCAGAGGGCCGAGCCCGTCGACGCGAGCTCGTACTTCGCGCACAAGTCGAGCGTGTTCACCGGGCGATGCAAGGGGTTCGACATCGTCGACCAACCGGTCGATCTCGGCATCAACCCCACCCACATCGTGCTCCTCCACACTCGCCCACAGCCGCCGGTGCACCTCCTCGATCGACGTCATGGCGCCACCTGGCCAATGAGGTCCTGTGCGCACCGACGGAGCGACCGCGGCCGGCGATGCAACAACATGCCCGCATCAACGGCCCGCGCGATGTGCGGGTCGACGGGAACCCGTGCGGTAACAGGGAGCCCCAACGCTCCCTCAAGATCGGCGGTCGTGAGGGCGCGGCCGCCTTCGACAACCTCGACGGTGTCGTGAGGCTCGAGATGCAGCCGTTGCGCCCGCCGCAACGCCACGTAACACGCCCGGATGACCAGCGACGTTCGATCGCTCGCCGCCAGCACCATCGACTGCATGGAGAACGGCTCGGCGTTGGCGACGCCGACATCGAAGATCACGATCGGCGACACGCGGAACTGGGGCAACAACGCGGCGAGTCGAGAGACATCGGTGGCATCACCCTCACCCGCCGCCAGCAATCGCAGCCGCGACCCAACGGGCACCGTGAGATTCTCGATCGACTCTCCATCGGCGTCGGAGCGAAGCCAGTCCCGAAGTCCAAGTTCAGGCGTCTCCACGCCGAGGATGTCGGGTTGGTCACCATCCAGGTCGACGAGCAGCACCTCGGACGTTCGTGCGGACTCGATTGCGAGGGTCGCGGCGAGCACGGATGCACCCACACCACCCTTGGACGAACAGATGCTCCACATCATGGAGCGGCCTCACAGTCATGTCAGAAGGACAGGGGAAGTGTGGGCCAATCGCCGAGAGCGCCACTCGTAGCGACGTACGATCACCTTCGCGCAAGCACGTTGATGACGGCAAGCCGGGGCGTCGACCGTCACATGTCAAGCCCAAGTGCGGCATCTACGCTGGGAGGAATGCAGGCTCAGGAACTCGGCGTTGCCGCCTTCTTTGATCTCGACAAGACGACCATTGCCACGGCGTCGATGTTCGCCTTCAGCTCGACCCTGCGGGAAGCGGGCTATCTCGGCCCCGGCGTGATCATGCGGGCGATCTGGGGCAAGGCGGTGTATCAGTACCTGGGTGCGGATCACGACCGCATGGAAGAGATGCGAAACAGCGCGCTGAAGCTGTGCAAAGGCTGGGAGCGGGAGAAGATCAACCGCCTCGTCACCAGTGCGATGGAGGAAGTGATCGACCCGATCGTCTACCAGGAGGCACTCGCAGAAATGGATGCCCACAAGGCTGCGGGCCACATGGTATTCATGGTTTCGGCCTCACCCGAAGAGGTCGTTCGCCCGCTGGCTCGGTACCTCGGGGCCGATGGTTCGGTCGCGAGCATGGCCGAGGTCGACGCCGATGGACGATACACCGGCGAGGTCGAGTTCTACAGCTACGGCCCCTACAAAGTCGATGCGATGGAAGCTCTCGCGCTCGAATACGACTTGGATCTGCGGGCGTCGTACGCCTACACCGACTCCGTGACCGACATGCCCATGCTCGAAGCCGTCGGGCATCCCGTCGTGGTCAACCCGGATCGGGCGTTGGCCCGTGAGGCACTCGATCGAGGCTGGGAAGTCCGGACGTTCACGAACAAGGTGTCACTGCGTCACAAGATGGGCGAACACGCACGAACCGGAGCCCTTGTTGCTGGCGCGGGTGCGCTGGCTGTGGGCGGCACCTGGTGGCTCAAGTCCCGACGGCGCCTGATCTAACGCGTCAGACCTCGCGCCATGGTCTGGCCCGGTCGTTGGCGAGATCACGGAGTTGCTCGAAGCGGGGAACAACGGTGTCACGGATGATCGCCGTCCGCCCAAATCGATCCGCTTTGGCTGCCTCACCCCACAGCGCTCGGCCGCCGGTGAACCCGGAGCAACCGTTGTCGAAGGCGACCTGGAGCTGCTGAGCGTAGGTGTCGAAGCTGACACCGGAGGACAACAGCACCCATGGCACCGTTGCGGCCTCGGTGATTGCGGCACACACAGCGGCCCATTCCTCGGGACGAGCAGGATCACCCGGGAACTCCAGCTTCAGCACATCCACACCAGTGCCCGTGAGCCGACGCGCCGCATCGAGCACGGTCGGGGGTCGGACGGCGTCTTCCATCCCAAAGGCGACGGGTTCGACGAGGAACGCCAGATCGAGGTCGGTGCACAACGCCGCGTTGTCCCGGACGATCTTCTCCTGCTGTTCGGCGTGGCCCGGCCGTTCGGGGCTGAGCGGCAACAACAACTTGGCCGCGCTGGCGCCCATCTTCTTCACATCGAGCGCCGTCCACCCCGGCTGCATCATCGTTGGGCCGGCCCACGGATCATCGAGATATCCCTGAGCCTCGAGCGCCGCCATGAAGCCCACGGTTCCCGGGAGACTCCCGGTGGTTATGGCCTGTGGCAGACTCAGCTCCGGTTCGAGCATGACGCCGCTGGCACGATCTCCGATCATCCGCAGCAGCTCGAGTTTGAAATCCGTGAGCTCCGGATCGGTCGGTTCACCCGGGACAGCCGCGCGAAGTGAGTCTCGATGATCGATCGCCAACACCGCGAAGACGCCGACATCGGTGGTGAGGGTGTCGAGTCCCCGGGCCTTGCCAGGGGTGAGCATCATGGTGCTGTGACGGGCAGTGTCCAGCTGTCCTTCTCCCAATCGTCTTGGATCCAGGTATAGGCCTCGTGGAAACACGGCGGGGTGATGCGGTCCTTGTCGACCAGTTCACCCGCGAGATAATTGAGGAACATCATGTGCGAGCTCGGACAGGCGACGCTCGAGTGGTACCCCTTGGGCACCAGTGCAACATCACCATCATGGGCGAGCAGGATCTCGTCCATATCGTCCTCGGGCGCCCAGTTGCGGTGCATGGCGAACCCATCACCCGGGTCCAGACGGAAGAAGTAGGTCTCTTCGAGGTAGGGCGATCCTTCGACACCGTCATGTCGATGTGGAGCCCACCCCGACCAAGTTCCGCGGGGCACGTACACCTCGTAGAGGATCAGCCGCTCGGCGTCGATCGGAGGAGCCAGCACGTGATTGACCTGACGGCGTGCTGCGCCTCCTCCTCGCACCTCGCTCTTCATCATGGAGGGCTCGATAAGACGCACGGGATACTTGCCCTCGGCCGGCGCAGAGCCGATCGCGAACTCGAAGCCACCATCGGCGACCACCGTCATGGGCGCGCCCGGAGGTGCGTAGACGATGTGTGGCATCTCGGTGAACACACTCTCGCGGCTGACCGTGAACGTTTCGGCGCCGGCGGTAATCGATGCCTTTCCGGCGAGCGGAACGATGGCCGTTTCCTGACCTTCGCGAACATCGGAGTGGGACTCACCGTCGCCAAGGGAAACAACAGAGAAGCTGAGATACGTCCAGCCGGCAGATTCCGGGGTGATCTCAACCCGCACCCCGGGGCCGCCGGTGTTGCGAACGATGTCTACGGGGTCAGAGCTCATTGGTTCTCCCACGGGTAGTGCTCGGGGACAGAGGCTGGTCGAGGCAGGTTACCCGTACCAGGAATCGTCTGATCGAGATCCACGGATGTTCCGCTCATCATCCCTGATTCGTCGGATGCGAGGAAGCAGATGCTGCGTGCAACCTCGGGCGGTTTGAGCAGGCGACCCCACGGTTGGCTGGCCTCGGCCTCCACGAGCCAGTCCGCGGGTGCGTCGTGAAACCTCTGCTGCGTCTCATGCTCGGCTGGTGTATCCATCCAGCCGGGATTGACCGCATTGATGCGAATGTGTTCGGGCATCAGTGAGAAGGCCGCACTTCTGACGAGTGTTTCGAGTGCATGTTTGGCAGTGGAGTAGGGCCACAGGACCTCATTACCGCCGTGATGAGCGATGGAGCTGATCAGCACCATCGCACCCGCGACATGTTCGCGCTTCATGATCTGCGCCAGACCGGTAACGAGCAACGCGGGCATCTTGACGTTCATCCCTAGCATTTCGTCCCACATCTCGGCCGTGGTGTTCCACACCGTGCCACGCCAGGTGGCAGCAGCGCAGTTCACGAACGCGTGCACGGTGCCGAATTCGGCATCGACCCGCTCGATGACTCCGGCAACGTCGGCATCATTGCGCAGGTCGGCGGCATGGAAGACGGCCCGGCAGCCACCGCCGTCCAAGGCCGCGGCCGCGGCCTCGCCCTTCGAGACGGTGCGACCGACCAGGACGAGACCTGCCGCACCACGCGCTTTCATCAGTTCCGCGGTCGCGTAACCGAGCCCCTGGGTCCCACCCGTTATGACGGCGACCTTGCCCTCGAACGATGCATACCCGTACGGCTGTGCAGGATTGAGCGTTTGGTCCATCAGCCGATCTCCGAGATCTTCACGGGGCGATCTTCACGTACCGACTTCCAGGCCGCCAGTCCGATCACGAGCGGCGCCCGGCCGTCCTCGATCGTGACCGGCATCGTGCCTGATGCGAGCCCGTCCAGGAACCCGCTCCACTCGGCGAGGTAACTCGGGATGTACCGCTCGAGAAAGAAGTACGGGATGTTCTGTTGCCGCGTGCCGTCGGCGGTATGAATCTCCGTGGTGTGTTCCCTCGGGTTCTCCGACACCGCCATGCCGCCGGACCCAAACACCTCGACTCGCTGGTCGTAGCCGTAGACGGCTTGCCGGCTGTTGTCGATTGTGGTGATTGCTCCGTTCTCGTGTGTCATCATCACCACCGCAGTGTCGACGTCGCCGGCTTCACCGATGGCCGGGTCGACCCGCACCGCTCCCCTGGCATACACCTCGACCACTTCACTCCCGGTCACGAAGCGGGCCATGTCAAAGTCGTGAATCGTCATGTCGCAGAAGATCCCACCCGACACGTTGATGTACTCGATCGGAGGCGGGGCCGGGTCCCGGCTGGTAATCCTGACCATGTGCACGTCTCCGACCGACCCGTCGGCAACCGCCTGTTTCACGGCTGCGTGGGCGGCGTCGAATCGGCGGTTGAATCCAATCTGAATCGGAACGCCCGTCGACTTCACGGCCGCAACGGCACGATCAACCTCCTCGAGATTCAGCGACACCGGCTTCTCCAGAAATATCGCCTTGCCGGCCTCGGCCGCGGCGACCACCAGATCCACGTGGGTGTCCGTGCTCGAGCAGATCGCCACGGCATCCACATCGCTGGCCATGACCTCCTCGATACTCTCCGCCCGTCGGCAACCGAGCTCGTCCGCAACCGCCTGCGCTCCTTCGGTGAACACGTCGTAGACCGCGTCAAGGTCCAGGCCCGGGACTTGGCGGGCGATCAGTTCGGCATGCATCTTGCCGATTCGTCCGGTACCCAGCACGGCGATGGTTGGAGTGGTCATGAGTTGCTTTCGTTTTGGTGATGGTCGAAGACGATCCGACCGGCGCGAATTCGAATCTCGTAGGTGGCCAACGCCTCTTTGATCGGGCGGCGGGTGCCCTCGCCGGTGCGCAGATCGAATCGGCCATTGTGCTTCGGACACTCCAGTTCACAGCCGAGCACGATGCCCGCACTCAGGTCCGCGTCGCCATGGGTGCAGACTCGATCGACGAGGAAGATCTCGCCCTCGGCGGCAACAACCAACCGAGACACGCCGTCAATCTCCACGGGACGCATCTCGCCATCGGCAAGGTCGGCCGGTCCCAGGTCGAACCCGTCACCAAACGCCTTCTCCCCCACCCATTCGAAACCCTGCACGATCGGACCTCGGTGTCCCGGTGCATCCGGGATCTCGCGTGGGAGTTCCCAGGTCGGATCCTGCGCCTGCATCCGAAACGCGTGGACGATCTCCTTGTAGGTGGCCACGGTGTTCGGCATCGGCTCAGGCAGCTGATCCCGAATCTCGCGGTGCAGTCGCGGCAGGTTGTAGTACGGCACGGCGGGAAACATGTGATGTTCGATGTGGTAGTTCATGTTCAGATACAGGAACCGGAAGATCGGGTTCATCAGCACTGTGCGGGTCGACTTGCGATGGTCGAGCACATCCTCTTTGAGCCCAGCATGTTGGGTCACCCCGAAGAAGAGCACCAGCCAGGCGCCGTAGATCGTCGGCCCGCCGATGAGAAGCAACGGGTAGAACGACGCGGTCGCGATCGCCCAGACGATCGTTGCCGTCCAGATCAGCACGTAGACCCGGGCCTCCCAGAAGACCCGCCCGCGCTCCTGTTCGGGCACAAGCACCTCGACGTTGGCGTCCGACCGACCCATGGCGTGTTTCACCGTGGTCCAGATCAACGTGGACCCGCCCTGGATATGGGTGAACATCCATACGAGACGGCCGACCGATGGCTGTCGAGGGAAGATGATCTCCGCATCCCGACCGACGATGATCGTGTCGGTGTGGTGGCGGAAGTGCGACCAACGCCAGTAGGTCGCCTCCCTCGCGAGCATGAAGCTGGCCGGGTAGTAGATCAGGTCGTTCAGCCACTGGCTGCGAAAGGCGGTTCCGTGGCCGCATTCGTGCCAGCGGGCATCCGAGGATCCACCGACGAGCGCGCCATACGCGAAGAACGCGGGAAGCGCCCACCAACTGCCCCGGAGGCTCCACGCGAGTGCGCCGAACCCGAAGATCAGGGCGAGCCACAGGATGATGTCGAGGGCGGGCCGCAGATTCTGGCGAACGGTGAGCTCGCGCAACGTGGCCGGATCGATATCGGCCTGGAACCATTCGGCGTCGGCGAGACCCCGGTCGACCGCGCGACGGGACTCCGTGCCGTCCAGGGCGTAATCACGTGTGGCCAGTGCGGTCATCGGTACAACTCCGGCGGATCGTATGACGCAACATCGACGGGACCGCCCGAGGCGATGGAAGCAAGTGCGGCCTCCGCCACCAGCTGCGCCCGCAACCCGTCCGCGGCGGTGGGCCCCATTGCATCCCCGTGCAGGGACTCGACCCATAGGCGATCCTGCACTCGATACGCGTCAGCAAACCACCCGAACCAGTCGTCGCCGATGGGTGTTCGGTGGTCGCCATCGATCCGCAGGCGTGGCCGAGCCGGCGCGGAGGTTGTGATCATGCCCCGAGCCGCGGTGGCCTCAACCTCCACCTCATAGGCATAGGTTTCGTCGCTGAACTCGACGGTGGCGGTGGCGCCGGACGCAAGGCGCAACACCAACAAGACGTGCATGAGCCCACCCGGGCGAGGGATCGTGCGCGCGTCCACATCGACCACGGTCGCGCCCAACCAATGCACGGTGTGGATGTCGTGAATGAGTGATTGCACGACCACGGTCTCCGGTGAGCGCGCTTCGGCATTCGTGTTTCGATGGGTGCACCGCAGGTAGTGCAGCTCGCCGAGGTCGGGCAGCGCTTCCGCGAAGGCGGCGTGGGCCGGATCGACCTCGCGCATGAAACCCACCTGCACCCGACGTTCGCCGAGCTCGACTTCCTTGGCGATCACCGCTCTGGCACCGGCCAGGTCATGCGACAGCGGCTTCTCACACAAGACCCGACTGCCGGCATCGAGCGCAGTGAGGGTGAGCGCGGCATGGGTTTGGTCGGGCGAGGCAATCACCACACCGTCCCAGCCTTCCGATGCGCATGCGTGTACATCGGTCGTGACCGGTACGGCTAGGCGATCGAGGTCCGGATGGGGAAACGGATCGGCGATTGCGGCGAGTTCGACGCCGGGGAGGCCGATCAGCGTTTCCGCGTGGAAGCGACCCATACCTCCTGCACCGATCACTGCCACGCGTTTCACAGAATGCGCTGCTCCTTCTTGCCATCGACCATGTCTGCCTTGGCTTGCAGAACCGAGTCGAGCTCGCTGACTTCAGGAACGCCGACTTCCCAGAACGAGCCGCCCTCGGTCCAGCTGTAGGCATCGGTGACAAGTGCGATCACGCAGGTACGGTCGGCGGACTTGGATCGCGCCAGCGCGGCTTCGAGCTCGTCGATGCTCGTCACGGTTTCGCTGATGGCGCCCATGGCCTCCGCGTGTTTCGCGAAGTCGACGGGCACGGGATTGACGACGGTCGGGTTGTCCTTGATCAGGTTGTTGTACGGCTCGCCACCCATTCCGGTCTGGAGGCGGTTGATGACGGCGAAACCGCCGTTGTCGCAGACGATCACGGTCATCTTGTGGCCGTGAAGGACCGAGCTGTAGATGTCGCTGTTCAGCATCATGTAGGACCCGTCGCCACAGAAGACGACGACGTCCTTGTCGGGCATGGCCATCGCGGCGCCCCAACCGCCGCTGATCTCGTAGCCCATGCAGCTGTAGCCGTATTCACAATCGAAGCTGTTCAGGTGTTTGGCCCGCCAGCCGTTGTTCACCTCACCGGGAAAGCCACCGGCAGCGGCGAGCGCGAACGTGTTCTCATCGGCCATCCGGTCGACGGCGCCGACCACCTGGGCATACGTGGGCAACCCGGAATCGCTGGTCGACTCCTTTGCCGCGATCTTGTCGATATAGGCGTTGTGTTGTGCGATCTCGGTCGCCAACGTGGTCGACCACGCCTCCGACGCCTGGTGGTCGCCGAGAGCGGACGTCATCTCGTTGAGCGTCACCTTCGCATCGCCGACCAGAGCAACCGATTGACGCTTGGTGGCATCGAACCGGGCGGTGTTGAGCGAGATGATCTTCACTGCGTCGTTCTTGAACACCGTCCACGAACCGGTCGTGAAGTCGAGCAGGCGGGTACCCACGGCCAACACGACATCTGCCTCACCGGCGAGTGCGTTGGCGGACGTGCCGCCGGTGACGCCGATCGGGCCGCCATACATCGGGTGGTCCCATTCGAGGCACGCTTTGCCGGCGACGGTCTCGACGACAGGGATGTTGTGCGCAGTGGCGAACGCAGCCAGCTCCGGTTCGGCCAGCGAGTAGTGCACTCCCCCGCCGGCGACGATGAGCGGCTTCTCCGCCGAACGCAGCAGGGCCACGGTCCGCTCGAGCTGCGCCCGGTCTGCGCGGGGCCGGGCGATGTCGTGGACCGTTTCGCCGAAGAAGGCTTCGGGGAAGTCCCACGCCTCCGCGCCAACATCCTGGGGAAGGCCGATGAAGGCCGGACCACAATCTCCGGGGTCGAGCATGGTGTGGATCGCATGCGGCAACGAACTCGTCAGCTGTTCCGGTCGGGTGATGCGATCCCAGTACCGGCTGACGGCACGAAAGCTGTCGTTCACCGTCTGAGTCGGGTCGTTGAAGTGTTCAACCTGTTGCAGCACCGGATCCGGGATCCTGCTGGTGAAGGTATCGCCGCTGATCAGCAGCAGCGGCAACCGATTGCTGTGGGCGACCCCCGCAGCAGTCACCATGTTGGTTGCGCCGGGCCCAACCGAGCTTGTGGCAACCATGATCTGACGCCGACGCTTCGCCTTCGCGTAGGCAACCCCGGCAAGGGCCATGCCCTCCTCCGTCTGCCCACGAAAGGTCGGCAGCTCGTCCTTGGCCCGCTCCAACGCATGCCCAAGCGACGTCACATTGCCATGCCCGAAGATGCCGTACACCCCACCAAACAACGGCGCCACAGACCCATCACTCTGCACCGACTTTTGCGCGACCAGATACCGAACAATCGCCTGCGAAGTCGTAAGTCGAATTGTGCTCATCTTGTCCTCCAAAGGGGTCTGACCCCTTTTTCCGATTAGGGGTCAGACCCCTTCTTCAAACCACTGATTTTTCAACGTTCTTGATTCAAAGGGGTCTGACCCCTTTTTGGCTGAAGGGGGTCAGACCCCTCAGGGGATGGTGAGATCGACCACGTCTTGCCACTGGCCGGTTTCTGTGGATTCTAGGAGCGCTGCTTGGACACTCACGTAGTCGACGGCCTCCTTGAATGACGCCGAGTGTTTTGACCCGGCGGCGACGGCGGTGAGGAACTCGTAGTCCTCGATCGTGACCAGATCCTCGAACCCGATTGCGTTCGCATCACCCGGCACGAAGTTGCCGTGATACGGGTAGCGGTCACCACCTCGAACCGTCGTGTAGCCGCGCGCCTCGTCCTTCATGAGGAACAGTCCGAGCTCGTTCATTGTCTCGAGGTTCCAGTTCGCCGCGCCCTTCGTCCCGTAGACGTCAAACGCGTTCTGGCTCTCCGGCCCGATGATGGACCGGCTGGTCTCGAACGTGCCGATGGCCCCGTTTTCGAACTCGGCGAAGGCACCGAAGTAGTCCTCGTTTGTCACCTCACCGGTTGGATCCCCAGGTTCGCCACGGTCGTAGTGGGTGCCACCCGGTTTGGGCAGGGGTCGCTCGGTGATGAACGTTTTCTGCAGGCCCATCACTCGGTTGATCGGGCCGACCAGCATGTGGGCGAGATCCATCGAGTGGCTGAGGATGTCCGTGCTGACGCCGTACCCGGACTGGTCGACCTTGAACCGCCACGAGAGCAGACCCATGGGGTCCGACCCGTACATCGAGAAGAAGCGGCCTCGGTAGTTCGTGATCTCACCGAGCTCGCCTGCGTCGATGAGGTTCTTCAGGTGCTGCACCAGCGGCGCAAAGCGATAGTTGTATCCGACCCCCGTGACCACGCCAGCATCACGAGCGGCTTTCTCGGCTCGTACGGTCTGTTCCGGTTTCCCCCCGACGGGCTTCTCACAGAAGATGTGCTTTCCTGTCTCGGCCGCCGCCACACAGATCTCTTCGTGCAGCATGTTCGGCGCGGTGCAGGTGACGACATCGATGTCGTCGCGGTCCATGATCTCGCGCCAATCCGCAACCGCTTCTTCGAAACCGAAGCTGTGAACCGCTTGGTCGCGCCGTTCGTCCATGTTGTCCGCGCAGATGGCAAGAACGGGGTCGTACGCGCGGTCTTCGAACAGTCGGGGGATTCGTGCGTAGCTGCGGCTGTGGGCCTGACCCATCCAGCCGAGACCGATGACGGCAATACGCAACGGTTGTCGATCCATTGTCAGCCCTTCCACACATCCGCGTTGAGGAGTTTCGTGGGGCGCTGTCCGCTCAGGCCGAGCGTCATCTGTTCGAATGCCATCCGTTCCATCCGGGCGCGCCCGGCGACGGTGTTCGATGCGATGTGGGGGGTGACGATCACGTTGGGCATGTGCAGCAACGGATGGTCGGCTGGCAGCGGCTCGGGCTCGGTGACGTCGAGCCCGGCGCCCATGAGGTGTCCGGATTCGAGCGCGGCCAGAAGGTCGTCGGTGTTGACAATCGGACCTCGAGCGCAGTTGATCAGGATTGATCCAGGCTTCATCCGTGCCAGTGCGGAGGCATCGATCATCCCGATCGTCGATGAGGTGGCCGGTGCATGCAGCGACACGACATCGGACGACGACAGTACCTCATCCAGCGGCACCGAGTCGTCGAGAGCGGGGTCGGAGATGAGAACGCGCATACCAATGGCCTCGGCCATCGCCGCGACTCGACGTCCGATTCGCCCGTAGCCAACGAGCCCGAGGACTCGATCCCGCAGTTCCATGCTGTTCTGGAGTGACACGTAGTCGCCGGTGGCGTCGCGGAGCCGTTCGGCCGACGGCTTGAGCTCGTGGGCCACGGCCATCATCAGCGCAATCGTGTGTTCCGCGGTGGACGTGGTCGGACCGTCGGGTGTGTTCGTGACCAGAATCCCGCGTTCCGTCGCCGCTGCGAGGTCAACGGCGTCGTAGCCAATGCCGATCCGGCTGAGTACCCGTAGATTCGGCAGCGAGTCGAGTACCTCGGCGGAATACGGCTCCCCGCCGGCAAGAATTCCCGCCGCGTGCACACGGTCCTCGAGCGCGGGTCCAACAGCCGTCAACGGGCCCAGCCCGAGCGGCGGGTCAGCCAACGCCTCGGCGAGCTCAGGCGACACTTCTCGAACGAACCAGATCGCGGTCATGAGAGACCCTCCGAGGTCATGAGCGGCAAGCGAGCGTCCATTGGTTGGTTGCTCAGATCATCGCGAACCCAGTGATGCGTGGGGTCGTCACAGAACGCCATACTTCGTTCACCTCCGGGGCCAGCCAGCACATTCAGGTAGTACATGTTGTAGCCGGGGGCGGCGATACATGGACCGTGATAGCCGCGCGGGATCAGGAACACGTCGCCGTCGTGAACAACGACGTTCTCGTCGATCTCGGGAAGCCCTTCGTGCCCAGACCCCGTGTACGTCCGGTGCATGCCGAACCCGGTCTCGGTGTAGTTGGTGTCGCCCGCATCCCCGATCCGGAAGTAGTAGATCTCTTCGTTGTTGACTTCGCAGTCAGGCGAATCATCGTGTTTGTGCGGTGGGTAGGACGACCAGTTGCCGTCAGGGGTGTACACCTCGACGACCATCAACTTCTCCGCGCCACTGAACTGCTCCGGCGAACAGAAGTTGTTGATCTGGCGGCTCGCCTGACCACCGCCTCGCAGCTCGACCGAAACGTCTTCCGCCGCGCCGTAGTGCGGAGCGAATCGTTGGGTGGCGCGAGCCGAACACAGGGCGAGCTCGACCGGACGGTCGCCGGTGGCTTCGATCGTCATCGTCGTCTCGATCGGCACATAGGCCCAGTCGGTGACACGGGCGAAGACGGTGTCCCGTCCGTACAGGTCGTATCTCGTATCCTCTGCGGTGACGGCGCTCGTGCCGCCGCTGAGAGGCAACACGGCGAACTCGTCGCCTCCGGTCTCGATCGAGCGAACCTCGCCCGGTGACATCCGCACGATGCGCAGGCCGCTGTAGGTCCAACCCGCTTCCTCCGGCGTCAGCACACACGCATCGGTACCGTTGGCCAGCGATCGCGCCGGACGATGCAGTTGTCGTTCCTCGATCATGTTTCCCCCCGCTCGGCAAGCAGCGTCTCGATGTCTTCGATCGTGGGCATGTCGTCCGCACACATGAGCCGACCGGCGACGATCGCACCAGCAGCGTTTCCCCACTTGATGATCTTCTCTGGCGTCCACCCTTCGAGGAGCCCGTGACAGAACGCACCACCGAACGCGTCGCCAGATCCAAGTCCGGACACGACCTCGACGAGATACGGCGGCACCGATACCCGCGCGCCGTCGGCGGTGGCAATCATCACGCCATCCGCGCCGAGTTTCATGACCGCCATTTCCAAACCGGCCTCGAGCAGTCGGTCCGCGGCTTCGTTGAGGTCACGGGTGCCAACGGCGATCTCACATTCGTCCTTGTTGCCGATCGCGATTGTGAACTGCGACAGCATCGGCGCGATCTGTTCGCGAGCGGCTTCGGGCGACTCCCAGAACATTGGACGCCAGTCGAGGTCCAGGACGGTGTGCGACTTCCGCTTCCGGAGGTGCAGCAGTTCCGTCACCGTTTCTGCCGACTTCGGATCGGAGAACCGCGAGGCTGGAAGCCAAAAGATCGGCACGGACGCGACAACGTCCGCATCCACGTCAGCCGCATCGATGTTCAGGTCCGGGGCTCGGGGCGAACGGTAGAAGATGATCGACGGATCTTCGGGGGGATCGAGCTCGGCAAAGGCCAGAGGTGTCTGCAGGTCGGGATCGGTCGAGACGTATCGCGCGTCCACGTTGAACGTGTGCTCCAGTGCGTGCTGCACGTAGTCACCGAACTGGTCATCGCCCACCTTCGTGACCAAGGCAGCATGTCTTCCCAGCCGAGCTGCGGCGACGGCGACGTTCGTTGCCGTGCCACCGACCGACTTGCGAAAGGTCGTCACGTTTCGCATCGGTTCGTTGATCTGTTCGGCGTACAGGTCGACGGAGACTCGACCGATCGTCAGGATCTCGGGCGTTGGCATCAGGAATCCATCGAGTCCAGTGTTGTCCGGAACGCCGCCAACTCACCATCGTCGATCGGGACCAGACGGGACTCGTCCGGGAATGCACCAGACGCCACATCGGCTGCATACTCGGCGAATGCGGCGACCCGTTCGGACTGAAGTCGGTCCTCCTCCGCGGCCAGGTCGCGGTACTGCTTGGCGTGGCGAGGCACATGCCCGCGGTTCGTCCCCAGAATGTCCGTGGAGAAGAGATACTGCGCGTCGCAACCACCGCCGGAGCCCATCGAAATCATGTAGAGCGAGGTTCGGCTCGAGACCTCCGTGGCAACCGCAGCCGGGACTACTTCGATCTCCGCCGCGAACGCGCCTGCCTCCTCGAGTGCCTTGGTTTGCGCTAACACCTCGGCCGCGGACGTTGCGGTCTTCCCGACGGCGCGAAATCCACCCGTCCACGTGCGTCGTGCGGGGATGAGGCCGACGTGGCCGACAACGGGAACACCCTCCGCCCGCATCCGGGCAATGGTCTCGAGGCTGGCGGCGCTCCAGACCGCATCCGCGCCCAACTGCATCATGTCGAACGCGGCTCGCAGGTAGTCATCGGTCGTCACCACAACCCCGTAGTCGAGACCGGCAACCATGAACGCCGAGGGCGCCGCCTCCCGGTACTCGGCACTCATACGACTGTCCTGGACAGTGATGATGTCTATGCCCGCGTCGGCGGCAGCTCGCGCTTCCGCGAGGGTGTCGACGTACACATTGGTTCGTTGGCGGGTGCCCTTCTCCGTCAGCAGATCAGCGACCGTCGGACGCGTGGATACCATTCCCGTTACTTGCTGGCGATCGCCGCTTCGAGCTCGTGTTGGAGCTGCTCGAGCTCGGCGCCGCCGGCCATCAGCCGCGTGAGCTCATGTTGACTGATTTCATCCTTGGCGAAGTTGCCCATGGACTGACCACGGTTGAGGATCAGGAAACGGTCGCCGACCGGGAAGGCGTGCGCGGGGTTGTGTGTGATGAAGATCACGCCGAGGCCACGTTTGGCTGCCTCGACGATGTAGCGCAGCACCACCCCGGACTGCTTCACTCCGAGTGCGGACGTGGGCTCGTCGAGGATCAGCACCTTGGCGCCGTAGTACACGGCGCGGGCGATCGCCACGGACTGACGCTCACCGCCGGACAATGTCCCGACGGGTTGTTCGGTGTCGCGAATGTCGATGCCCATTTTGGCCATCTCCTCTTTCGCAATACCTTTCGCCAAAGGCTTGTCGACCCAACGAACTGGGAAGACACCCTTGGTGGGCTCTGCGCCGAGGAAGAAGTTTCTCCACACTGACATGAGCGGCACCATGGCGAGGTCCTGATACACCGCGGCGATTCCGCGATCGAGCGCCTCGCGGGGAGAGTTGAAACCCACCTCTTCGCCCTCGAGTTTGAACACCCCCTCGTCGTGAGTGTGCACGCCGGCGAGGATCTTGATGAACGTGGACTTGCCGGCGCCGTTGTCGCCGAGCACACACGTCACTTCCCCCGCGCGTACCTCGGTGGTCACACCCTGCAGGGCAATGATATTTCCGTAGAACTTGCCGATGTTCTCAAGTTCGAGGAGTGGGGTTGAATCGCTCATCTTGATGCCTCCGCTTTCGTCCGTATGAAGTTGTTGGCGATCACCGCGGTCAGCAGGATCAGACCCAGAAAGGCGAATCGCCAGTCAGAGTTCCATCGGGCAGAGGGGATTCCCTGCTTCGACATCGCCATGATGATTGCGCCGATCGATGCACCGAATGCGGAGCCATAACCGCCGGTCAGCAAGGTTCCGCCCACGACGGCCGCAATGATGTACTCGAATTCGAGGCCGTTGCCCGCAACCGATTGCACGGTGTCGAGACGGAAGGCCAGGAGCAGTCCAACGAGCCAGGCTGCCACTGCGACGATCATGAACAGCTGTGTCTTCGTTCGGGCCGCCGGAACGCCGATTTGGCGAGCGGCCTGCTTGTTGCCACCGACGGCGAATATCCACGAGCCGAACTTGGTCCGGCCCAGCAGCCAGGTCGCAAACAACGTAAATCCGAGGAACCAGAGGATGCTGATTCGGAACTGGGCCCGGGCAACCCCGGCGGCCAGTTCGTCATCGGTAGTGAACAACATCTTGGCGATCATCCCGACGGCGATGGCACCCATACCGATCTTGGCCACCAGCGAACCGAGATTGTCGGCGGCTTCGTGATCGGAGGTTCGCCGTTCGAACATCGTGCTGATGACTCCCCACACGAGGACCACCAGTGCTGTCGCGAGAAGCACGCCGAACAACTCCGAACGGAATTTCTCCGATGCTGACTGGTCCCGAATGAAGAAGGCGAGCCCGGCGAGCGCAATCGCCGTGACGGCGAGAACCACGCCGCGGGTTGCAGGTGATGCCCGTCCGGCCTGCGTCGCTGCCAATCCGAGGAGTCCGAGACCAGCAAGGACGAAGACGGCGAACAGGATCGAGCGCAAACCCTGTTCGGTCGTCATGAACATGAAGGCGTAGGCACCGAAGCCCGTGGCAATGCCGATGCTGGCGACATTGATGACCGCCTGCAGGGTGTTGGTGTGGCCGCTGTCGTTTCTCAAGTAGGCGCGTGCGGCGAACCCTCCGCCAACAGCGAGAATGATCGGCCACCGCAGGAAGCCGAGAAGGTCGAGGACCGACTCCTGGGAGTCGACGTCGAATGCGACTGCGCAAATGGCACCCAGCAGGACGAGAACGACACCACCGCCGAGGTACATCGGAAGGGAGTCTTTGATGTGCACTCCGCCAGCGGCCTGGGGGGTGAACCTCCACAGTCCGAAGCCGACGAAGGCGGCGAGTCCGGCTACGGCAATGATTACCGCGCCGACGGTGTTCGCGCCGACGCCATCGGAATTGTGGAGGAACAGAATGCCGGCGACGACGCCCACCACACCGGCGGCGAGCACGGGGACCCCACCGGAGTTCAGCTTCTCGCGTCGCACGAAGCTGAGTTCCGCAAGTGCGAAGGCAACCAGTGCCAAGCCTCCGACAACCCCGATCGTGTAGAGCGCATCGCGGATGCCGAGCTGGTGGTCGTTGCGTACCCACACAAACGCGAAGATCGGCTCCCAGAATTCATATCCACGACCCTCGGCTTCGCTGATGCGGCCGACGGTGAGGTTGTCGATCATGAGCTTCGAGAAACCGAGTTTGAAGCCACGAAGGATGAAGAACGTGGCCAGCGTGACGATGAAACTGGGCAAAGCCGTTCTCTCCACCATCGTGCCATTCGCCCAACCAAGCCCGAGGGCGATGATCAGAGACAGTGGAATTGCGACCCAGAGGCTGAGCCCGGCTCCGCCGAGGTCACCAACGTCTTTCACCAGCAGGATCGTGATGATGGCAAAGGTGCCCGTGGCGGCGCCTGAGGAAAGGTCGAACTCGCCACCGATCATGAGCAGCGAGACGGCCACCGCCATGATGCCCAGCGTGGCGGAGACATCGAGAATCGATGCGGCGCCTCCGGCGGTGCCGAACTCTCGGGACACGGCCCAGAAGAAGGCCCAGATCGCGGCAGCACCGACGATCGCGCCGATCTCCGGCCGTACGAACAGACGTTGGAACACGCCGCGGTAGGCGAGCCGTTCGTCCCCTCCGGCGGCGGAAGCCGCGAGCGCCTTCTCTGCACTCGACTGTGGCTCGACCGCCTCGGCGTCGGCTGTGTCGGCACTTTCGGACATGTAGTTTCCCCCCGGAGACAATACGTATTCGTAATGGGGCCGAGCCGGTAGCCCGACCCCATGCGTTAGCTCTGTGTTACACCGTCAACGGCCGCCCGGACGAATCCTCGAATGAGGTAGCCAGGCGACCGTCGACGAATTGTGTGCTAGCGAGTACCAGCCTCAACCAGCGCCTTCACCGAAGAGGCGTTGTCGCCGGTGACGAAGCCAGGACCCGTGAGGATCGGCAAACCGCCACCAAGCGTGTTGGAGTTGGTGACCTCGAGGTACATCAAGATGATGGGGATGTAGCCCTGGAGGTACTGCTGCTGATCCACGGTGAACATCACGTCGCCCGCCTCGATTGCATCGAGGAGTTCTGGCGTGATGTCGAATCCACCGATCGTCAGGTCACGGCCGAGCGCGTCCGCAGCGCGGAGTCCCGACATCGTGATGACCGGGCCAACGCCCATGAAGCCGTCGATGTCCGGATCGGCGGCCAGAGCAGCGTTGATGGCCGCTTCCTGAGCCGTCTGATCAGCGTCGAGGTCCATGAATTCGGAGATGACTTCACCGTTGAAGGTGTTGGCAAGACCCTGGCACCGCTCGATGAGCGCACCGTTGTCCGGCTCCTGGCGACCGCAGAGGATCTTGGTTGCGCCCGCGTCGTTGAAGCGGAGACCGGATCCTTCACCAGCGATGATCTCGGTCTGGCCGACGTGAGTCGTTGCGCCGAGGTCGACGTAGTCGTTCACACCGGAGTTGATGGTGTACACCGGGATGCCGGCAGCAACAGCTGCTTCGAGTCCCGGCCGGACCGCGTCAACATTCGGCAGTGATGCACCGATGCCGTCAGCACCAGCGGCCACAGCGGCGTCGATGAACTCTGCCTGGACATTGGCGTCGTTGTTCGAACCCTGCCAGACCATTTCGACGCCGACATCAGCCGCGGCTGCCTCGGCACCACGCTTGAGGACGGACCAGAACGGGCCATCGTCAGAGTGCGTGATCATGTAGAAGGTGAGGTCGCCGCTCTGGGCTACGTCAACTTCTTCGGTGTCATCGTCACCGCCGGTGTCGCCACCGGTGGTTTCCTCGGCTGCGTCGCTACCACATGCGGCTGCGACCATTACGAGGGCCAGCAGTACTGCCAGCCAGCGCATCTTCTTCATATTCCCCTCCTAGTTGGGACTTTTTTGTTGCTCAGTTCCTGGTGACTCGTCAAGCGAAATGAATCACTCACGCCGCAAGGCGAACCTCCAGGTTCTTGAGATAGTTGAGACTAGTTTCGACATCGAGCAATGGGCCCTGTCCAACGGCTGGTTCTTCACCCGTGATTGCCGCGTCCTGTTCGAGCACGTACCACCCGGTGAAGCCGGACCGTTCCAGCGACTGTATTACAGAGTCGATCGGAAGGTCGCCCGCCCCGACGGTTGGGAAGATTCCCTGCTGAACGGCTTCCATCAGGGTGCACTCGCCGGCGTTGAGGCGAGCGGCGACCGACAGGTCTGCATCTTTGATGTGCACGAGTCCGACCCGGTCGGGGTACGCATCCGCAAATTCGAGCGGGTCGTACCCGCCGACGGCGAAGTGGGCGGTGTCCAACACGAACTGGACGCTGCACCCGTCGATCACTCGTTGGATCTCTTGCTTCGTTTCAACGATCGTGTCGATGTGTTCGTGCAGCACATGAACCAGTCCGTGCGCTTCGACCACCTCGCTCAACCGGTCGAGCATCGACAGCGCGTGGGCCCACTCATCCTCTGTCAAAGTGCGTCGGGGCTCCCAATCGTAGGAGGTCACGGTCGAGGTGTTGAAGTACGTGGCGCCGGCTGCCGCGAGGAGCGCTGCGGTTTCATCGGCTCGACGAAGGGTGTCGTCGGCCAGTGTGTGCTCATGCACGACCAGTGGAACAAAAGCGGCAAGAAGGTCGAGATCGTAGTTGGCCAACAACCTGTTCAACTCGAAGGGTTCCGAAGGGAGGTAACCCTCGGAGCCGAGTTCGGTTGCGGGAAATCCCAGCTGAGACATTTCGCCAAGCACCCGATCGACCGGAAGCTGTACTCCCCAGCCCGGCACCTCACAGATCCCCCAGGAGATCGGTGCCGTCGCCAGGCGATTCATGAATCCCACCGTTTCCCCGTTCTCCAGATCGAGGCAGAAGGATGCCGTACCTCGACCACGCGACCGTAGTGGAGGGCAGTGGGTGGAGCAACACTTCTCGACATGCAGGCGGAAGCCCTTGCAGACGCCGCGCTCGGCTGTTTAGGTTCACCGATGGGACGGCCCGACTGCCACTGCGGGCCACAACGTGGATGAGAAGGAGAAACGAATGCTCGAAGTCGACGTCAACAACCTCGATGGCCAGATGGAATCCCTTATCGACGAACTCCTGACGGGTGCGGGCGCCATCGTGATTCGTGGTGGTTTCAGCTCGGAGGAGATCGCGGCCGCCCGGGATCTGATCATGGAGTACAGTGCGGACGAGGATCGAGAGACCCACTTCGTCGGTGGGTCACGAGACAAGGTGCACTTGCAGCGTCGCGTCTGGAATCTCTTGAACAAGGGTGAGATTTTCGAATCGATGGTGCAGCACCCCGCCGTGGTCGCGATCACCAGCGCATTTCTCGGCGATGAGTTCATCCTGGGATCGATCGCCGCCAACCGTCTCCTGCCGGGCGGCCCCGGCCAGGAACCTCACATCGACTATCCGTATTGGGATCTCTACAAACGGTCGAGCTTCCCGGCTCGGATCAACTCCAGCTATCCGCTGAACCTGCAGGCGACCATCCTGCTCGATCCGTTCACCGCTGAGACGGGCGCCACCGCCTACCTGCCACTTTCGCAGAAAGAGCTGTCGTATCCCGATGAGGCCGACCGCGAGACGTTCCACGCCCACGCGGAACGCATGCTGGGTGAACCGGGGGACATCGTGCTGTTCAACGGCATGTGTTGGCACTGTGCGATGCCGAATGTTTCCGAGGCGAATCGATCGGGGGTCCTCATCGAGTACCTGCCGAAATTCATCACCCCGCTGGAGGATCAACGTTCGGGTGTGCGCCAGGAAGTCGTCGACCGCGGGACGCCACTCTTCCGTCAACTCATGGGCCTCGAGTACCCGTATCCGAAGCTCTTTGACGAAGCCGAAGCCAAGGTGCAGATCGGTCGAGACGTCTGACGAGGCTTAAGCGGCGCCCCCGACCGTGTGGCGGACACGGCCGGGGACTTCCCATGCCGAGTTGGCGGAACTCAACAGGGCGATACGAGACTAGCGTCCGCGACGTAAAATTCATGACACTCGGACTGGTTAGTTGTGTCAGCTCGCGACCTATATAGATTCTTTGTTGATTTTTGAACGATTGGCGGAGGTGGACGGGAATCGAACCCGCCGTACGGGGATCGCCCGTACCACCCGCTTTGAAGGCGGGGGAGCCCACCAGGTACTCAGACACCTCCCTGGGGAACTCGCAGCCTATCGTTGCCGGCCCACACCACCGAACGCGATTCCGCTGAGTTCGGCCATGTCCGGGTCGAACGTGGTGAGGTCCTCGATCGTGAACTCGGACAGGTCCGCGTGTCCGCATGCCCGAGCCAACACCCCCATCAGTTCGACCGATGCGGAGAAGAACCGCTGCAGCCGTTGGGCCGCCTCATCGACCACGAGACGTGACCGGAGGTCGGCCCGTTGTGTGGCGATACCAACGGGGCAGTTGTTCGTGTTGCACGCGCGCATGCCAAGGCAACCGATTGCCTGCATGGCGGAGTTCGCGACGGCGATCGCGTCGGCGCCCAGGGCGAGTGCCTTGGCGAAGTCGGTGTGCGTTCGCAGACCTCCTGTGATCACGAGCGTGACGTCAGATCGACCAGCTGCGTCCAGGTGCCGTCGCGCCCGGGCCAACGCGGGGATCGTCGGTACCGAGATGTGATTGCGGAACACCTCGGGCGCGGCCCCGGTTCCCCCTCCCCGACCGTCGAGGATGATGTAGTCGACCCCGATGTCAAGCGCGGCGTCGATGTCGGCCTCGATGTGTTGAGCCGAGAGCTTGGCGCCGATCGGGATCCCACCGGATTCCTCGCGCACCTGAGCGGCCACTTCCCGGTAGTCGTCGGGCGTAACCAGATCCGGGAACGTCGCCGGCGAGATCGCCGGTTCCCCCTCCTGCAATTCACGGACTTCCGCGATCTTGCCCATGACCTTCGCCCCAGGCAGATGACCGCCGGTTCCAGTCTTTGCGCCCTGGCCGAACTTGAAGTGAAACGCCTGCACCCGTTGCACCTTGTCGAGCGACCATCCAAATCGCCCCGACGCGAGCTCGTAGAAGTAACGGGAGTTGGCCGCCTGTTCCTCCGGCAGCATGCCGCCCTCACCAGAGCAGATCCCGGTTCCGGCAAGCTCTGCGCCTTTGGCCAACGCGGTCTTTGCCTCCTCGGACAACGCACCGAAGCTCATGTCGCTCACAAACAGAGGAATCGCCAGATGCAGCGGACGTTGCGCATTCGGGCCGATCACCACGGAGCTGGTGACCTCGTCCTCGTCCAGCAGCGGACGGGTGGCAAGCTGCGCCGTCACGAATTGGATGTCGTCCCACTGCGGCAGCTCGTGTTGTGGAACCCCCATCGAGAGCGTCGGTCCGTGATGTCCGGTCTTGGTGAGCCCTTCGGACGCCAGCTTCCTGATCAGGCCGACCCACGGCTCGTCCGGCGTGCCGTGTACATCCTGGTACGCCCCCTGATAGGCGCTCCGGTCATAAGGCTGCGGATGGAGCTTCTCCCATTCGAGAATCTCGTCCGCATCTACCATCACCTGGTCATCTTCGATCCAAGACGAGAACCGGTGAAGACGCTCGCTGTTGTTGTAACTCGAGATCCCCGTACGGAATTGGTAGTCCCACCCGTGCACGCCGCAGATGAGATCGTCGCCACGCACATGGCCGTCGGCCATAAGCGCTCCCCGGTGGGCGCATCGGCCAAAGAGCACGGAGTGGTTGTCGTCGAAACGTACGACAACCAGATCTATGTTGCCGACGAGCACTCCGACGGGTTCACGGTCAGCGAGGGTCGACCATTCGGCCAAAGCAAGCGGGTGCATTGATACTTGCTAGCAGAACTTCCCCGACGCGGAGTTTTGGCGAAGCCAAAATCTCCATGCAACGCGAAGCGTTGCCGGTTGCCCTAAACAGCGAGGAGGTCTCGGGCGCCGGTGTCTGAAGATGGGTGCCGGAGCTTCGACATGGCGCGAGCCTCGATCTGTCGAATACGTTCCCGGGTGAGGTTGAAGTGCTCACCGACCTCTTCGAGAGTTCGGGGTTCACCTCGATCAAGGCCGAAGCGCAGCTTGAGGATCTCACGCTCGCGTTCGTCGAGTGGCGACAGCAGTCGGCTGATCTCATCGGGGAGCAACGCGGTTGCCGCAACCTCGAACGGTGAATCGGCCGAACGGTCTTCGACAACGTCGCCAAGCTCGGCATCGCCATCCTCACGAAGTGGTTCGGACAGCGAGAGAGGCTCGGCGGCGAAGCGAAGCGCTTCGGTGACCTTGTCCTCGGGTAGTTCAACCTCGGCCGACAGCTCGGAGAGTGTGGCCGGACGACCCAGCTTCAGTTCCAGGCGCGAGCGGGCCTTCTGCAGACGCGTGAGCGTGTCGCCGGCATGTACTGGCAGGCGAATGGTGCGACCGGTGTTGGCGATGCCACGAGTGATTGCCTGACGAATCCACCAGGTGGCGTACGTCGAGAACTTGAACCCCTTGCGCCAGTCGAACTTCTCGACCGCATGCATAAGGCCGAGGTTGCCCTCTTGGATGAGATCGAGCAGCGGCAGTCCGGAGGCCTGATACTTCTTGGCGATCGAGACAACGAGGCGGAGATTGGATTGCACAAACGTGCGCTCGGCATCCTCGCCACGGCGAAGGTCACGATTGCACTCACGTCGCTTGGCCGCGGTGAGATCGGTGGACGGGTCGTCAATAAGCACGCGGGCTTCGGCGCCCTTCTCGATGGCCTGAGCCAGGCGAACTTCGTCCTCTTTGGTGAGAAGGGGGTATTGGCCGATGTCGGTTAGGTACAACCGGACAAGGTCTTCCTCGTCCCGTTCGACTCGCTCTTTCGCCAAGAGGTTTCCCCATTCTTTGCTCGAGACCGCAAGGGCCCGGATGGCACGTACGTATTGTCTCGACTTTTACCCGGCCGACCTGAAGGCAAACCCTACCGACGGTTCTTCATGTGGCCACCGTGTAATGGAACGAAATTTTGCGACCCTTGCGCAACGGCCATTTAGACGTATCCGTTGGTAATCGGCAGTCTGCGGTCCCGTCCGAAGGCCTTTTTGGTGACTCGAGCCCCCACTGGCGTCTGTCGACGTTTGAATTCGGAGATATCGACCAGCCGAATGATGCGGCGCACGGTTTCTTCGGGGAAACCCATGTCAACCAGTTCGGACATGGTCCGATCACCCTCGATGTAGGCCTCGAGCAGCGGGTCAAGCTGCTCGTACGGCGGCAGGCTTTGGTCGTCGCGCTGGTCCGGACGCAGCTCCGCTGAGGGCGGTTTGGTGATCACGGATTCGGGAATCACCTCGCGACCCGCTCGTTCGTTGTACCGGGAGGACAGTCGATACACATCGAGTTTGTAGACGTCCTTGATGACCGCGTAGGCGCCGGCCGTGTCGCCATACAGCGTCGAGTATCCGACCGCGGCCTCGCTCTTGTTACCGGTCGTCAAGACCAACCAACCGAACTTGTTGGACAGACCCATGAGGATCACGCCTCGGATTCGGCTCTGCACATTCTCCTCGGTCAGCCCCTCGTCCCGTCCTGAAAACGAATCCTTGAACATCTCGAGGAACGCCGCGTGGCCAGGCTCGATCGGGATCGTGCGATGCGAAACGCCAAGTCGCTCGGCGAAATCCTCCGCGTCGGAAACGGAGTGGTCGCTCGAGTACCGACTCGGCATGAGCACACAATGCACGTTCTCCGCGCCGAGCGCATCGGCGGCGATCGCGGCCGTCAGAGTCGAGTCGATGCCACCGGACAACCCGAGGCAGATGTCGGTGAACCCGTTCTTGTGTACGTAGTCGCGGGTCGCGAGCACGAGCGCATCGTGCAGTTCGTCGAGCTCATGTGGCTCGGGCGCGACCCGAGCGGTCACCACAACCTGATCGCGACCCGTGGCCGAGGAAATCGGAATGACGGGAAAGCGAGCCCCGGCATCAACCTCGCTCGGCTCGGAGGCCACGTCGAGCACGAGGAGTTCCTCCTCACAATGCGCGGCCCGCCCAATGACCTCACAGCTTGAATCGAGGACGAAGGACGACCCATCGAAGACGATCTCATCCTGCCCACCAACCAGGTTGACGTAGACGAGCGGAAGTCCGCCTGACTCACGAATCCGGTCGTGCATCTCGGCGTGGCGAACGTGATGCTTCCGGCGGTAGTACGGCGACGCGTTGATGTTGATGATCATCTCTGCCCCACCGGCCGCCAACTGCGGAACCGCTCCCCCGTCGACCCATCCGTCCTCACAGATCGACATACCGACGTTGACGCCGCCGATCTGGTGCAGCTGCATTGGCTCGGTGCCAGCGGTGAACACCCGCTCCTCGTCGAAGAGTCCGTAGTTCGGCAAGGCACGCTTGTGGTACGTGGCCTTGACCTCTCCATCGGCGAGCACCGCGAGTGCGTTGTACACGGTGCCCGGTGCACCATCAGCAAATCCCACGACGGCCGCACAGGTTCCCGTGACGGTCGACGCGAGCTGGTGCAGCGTCTCGACGTTGTCCGCCACGAACTGCGGTTTGAGTAGCAGATCTTCCGGTGGATATCCGGGGATGGTCAGCTCGGGAAAGACGGCGAGGTCGGCGTCCTCCTGCTCGGCGCGATCAAGCCATTCGCGGATCTTCGCCGCGTTGCCTTCGAGGTCCCCAACCTTCGTATTGACCTGACACACCGCAACTCGCAGAACAGACACGAGCAAAGGCTAGCGGCGTCCAGCGACGCCGAGCCTGTGACCGACCCGCGTGGCGTTCGCTCACGCGCGGTGCCGACAAAACGATCATGCAGGCGCGTGTGGCGACGCTTAGGTTTGGTACACGCGGCCGCCGGCGCCGCCCGAACCAAAGGCACCACCATGAGCATGTCCGATCAAACGCCCGTGCAGTCCGAGTTTCACGCCAAGAGCACCGGCGATGAAGTGCTGTCGGCGATTGACTTGAACGGCAAGACCGCAGTTGTGACCGGGGGATACAGCGGAATTGGACTGGAGACGGCACGCAGCCTTGCAGCGAAGGGCGCGTCGGTAGTTGTCCCGGTGAGGTCGCCGGGTAAGGCCGCGAATGCATTGGCTGCAATTCCGGGCGACGTCAGAACTGCCCCCATGGACCTCTCCGACCTGGCGACTGTGCGCAGCTTTGCCGAGTCCATGAATGCAGATCTCTCGAGTCTTGATCTGCTCATCAACAACGCCGGGATCATGGCCTGCCCTGAAGCGCGGGTCGGGCCGGGCTGGGAATCCCAATTCGGTATTTGCCATCTTGGCCATTTCGCGTTGACACAAGGACTCATGCCGTTGTTGTTGAATACCGAAAAGGCACGCGTCGTGTCCCTCTCGTCAACCGCACACAAGATGTCAGGTATCAACTGGGATGACGTGCACTACGAGCACACCGAGTACGACAAGTGGCAGGCCTATGGCCAGGCAAAAACCGCCATCGCACTGTTTGCCAACGGCTTGTCTCGGCGATTGCAGGAGAGCGGCGGTCTCTCGTTCTCCGTGCACCCCGGCGGAATCTTCACGCCGCTCCAGCGACACCTCAGCAAGGAGGAGATGATCGTCCTCGGGTGGCTCGGCGAAGACGGTGAGCCATCGGAGCTGGCGAAGGCTGGATTCAAATCACCCGAACAGGGTGCCTCGACCACGCTGTGGGCTGCGACGTCTCCGTTGCTGGAAGGCAAAGCCGGGGTCTATTGCGAGGACTGCAATATTGCAGCTCCAACCGACCCCGAGAGCCCGATGGCGCGGTACCTGGGGGTGGATGCGCATGCGTGCGACGATGATCAGGCCGAGAGGCTCTGGGATCAAAGCGAGACGTATCTCCAGGACGCCTGATCAATCGTCGCGACGCATGTGCGCAACCGCAGGAGTTGCCGGGAGTTTCGGCGTGAGCCGAAATCTCCAAGCAGCGCGGCAGGAGTTGCCGGGAGTTTCGGCGTGAGCCG
>SHLQ01000286.1 GCA_004282895.1 Acidimicrobiales bacterium | reverse complement strand
CCGACGATCCACACTCCCATGTCGACCAGGTACTCGGCCACGGTGGCCAGTTCCCTCGCCCGGGGATCATCCACGGTCTCCAGCAAGGCAGTGAGCTCGTCAATCCGCTCGCGCTGTTTGCGAACCCCGCTTTCGTCGGTCTGGTCGGCCTCGAGAATCTCACCTGCCAGGTCGCCAACGGTTCCGCCCAATTCATTGAGGAGCGTTCGTGCCGTGCGGGCGTGCCCATCGAGCGCCAGGCGCATGCCGAGGCCAAACTCGGCGTTGTCTTCGAACAGCGAGTTCGACCAGGCCGGCCCTCGTCCGGCCGCATCTTGCGCCCACGGAGTCGTCGGCAGGTTCGCGCCGTAGATCGACGAACACCCGGTGGCGTTGGCCACGAGAATCCGATCGCCGTACATCTGCGAGAGCAGCTTCACATACGGAGTCTCTCCGCAGCCCGAGCACGCACCCGAGAACTCGAACAGCGGCTCGAGCAGCTGTGAGCCCTTGATCGTGGCGACCTTGACGTCGGTGCGGTCGAGCTCGGGGAGGTCGAGGAAGAAATCGAAGTTGTCTCGCTCTGTCTCGACGTGTTCAAGCTGGGAGGCCATGTTGATGGCCTTGTGCTTGACGACTTCCTTGCTGTGGGCCGGGCACACATCAACACACACACCACAGCCGGTGCAGTCCTCCGGCGCCACCTGGATCGTCATGTTCTTGCCCGGATAGTCCTTGCCGCTCCATTCCTTGGTCTGGAACGCAGCCGGGGCGCCATCCAATTGACCGGGGTCGTAGACCTTCATGCGAATGGCGGCATGCGGACACACGAGGGCACAGCGGCCACAATCGATACAGATATCGGGATCCCAGATGGGGATCTCATCGGCAATCGACCGTTTCTCCCATTGGGCCGTGTCGGTCGGGAACGTGCCGTCGACCGGCAGGGCGCTCACCGGGAGCAAATCGCCCTTGCCGCCGATGATCATCCCGGTCACGCGTTGCACGAAATCGGGAGCCTGCTCGGGCACCGGCGGGGCGAGCGTGATCGTTGAGCTGGCGGCCGCGGGGACCGTCACCTTGGCGAGGGCGTCGAGCGACGCGTCGACGGCCTTGAAGTTGCGCTGAAGGACGGTTTCGCCCCGCTTGCCGTACGCACTGCGGATCGACTCCTTGATCGCAGCGATTGCCTCGTCTCTTGGCACGATTTCGGAGAGGGCAAAGAAACAGGTCTGGAGCACCGTGTTGATGCGTCCGCCCAGGTCGGCCTCTCTCGCCACCCGGTGCCCGTCCACCACGTAGAACTCGAGGTTCTTGGCAATGATCGTCTCCTGGACGCTGGCCGGCAGGTGATCCCACACGTCGTCGGGGCTGTAGTGGCTGTTGAGCAGGAATGTGGCCCCTTCGTCGGCCAACTCGAGCATGTCGATCTTCTCGAGGAACCCGAACTGGTGACAGGCGATGAAGTTGGCGTTCTCAATGAGATAGGTGGACGTGATGGGCCGGGGCGAGAACCGAAGGTGGGACACCGTCATCGCTCCCGATTTCTTCGAGTCATACACGAAGTGACCCTGCGCGAACCGATCGGTGTGCGTTCCGATGATCTTCACCGAGTTCTTGTTGGCTCCTACCGTGCCATCGGCACCGAGGCCGTAGAACACGGCCCGCACAACGTCCTCTGGCTCGTGCCAGCTCTCCTCGACCGGAAGGCTGAGGCGAGAGACATCGTCGGTGATACCGATGGTGAAGTGCTGCTTTGGCTCGGCATTTGCCGCCTCGGCCAGCACGCGCATGACCATGGGCGGGGTGAATTCCTTGCCGGAAAGCCCGTAGCGGCCCCCGATCACGCCAATCTCGTTCCGACCGCCTTCCCGAAGCGCCGCTACGACGTCCTGGTAGAGGGGCTCGCCCACGGCACCCGGCTCCTTCGTCCGATCGAGGACGGCCACACTCGTGGTCGAGGCCGGAAGCGCCGCCATGAAGTGCGGAACCGAGAACGGCCGGTACAAATGGACGGTGACCATGCCGACCTTTTCACCCCTGGCGTTGAGGGTGTCGACGGCCTCGCGGGCGGCGCCGGTCCCGGATCCCATGAGCACTACGACCCGCTCTGCGTCGTCTGCGCCGTGGTACTCGAACAGCCCGTATTGGCGTCCGGTCAACCCGGCCAGACGGTCGAAGGAAGCCTGCACGGCCGGAGCGACGGCGTCATAGAACGGGTTCGCTGCCTCCCGGGCCTGGAAGAAGACATCGGGGTTCTGGGCGGTTCCGCGCAGGACCGGGCGGTTCGGATTGAGCGCCCGCTCCCGGTGGGCGGCGATGAGACCGCCGCCAATCATCTGGCGCATGATCTCCGGTCCGATTGCCTCGATCTTCATGACCTCGTGGGATGTCCGGAAGCCGTCGAAGAAGTGCAGGAACGGAATGCGGGTTTCGAGGGTCACGGCATGGGCAATGAGGGCCATGTCCTGGGCTTCCTGTACCGACGCCGACGCGAGGAGCGCGAAGCCGGTCTGGCGGGCCCCCATGACGTCGCTGTGATCGCCGAAGATGCTGAGGGCATGGGTGGCGATGGTGCGAGCCGCGACGTGGATGACGGCCGGCGTGAGCTCGCCGGCGATCTTGTACATGTTCGGGAGCATGAGGAGGAGGCCCTGCGAGGCTGTGAACGTGGTGGTGAGGGCGCCGGTTTGCAGGGAGCCGTGCATGGCGCCGGCGGCGCCGCCTTCGCTCTGCATCTCGATGACTTCGGGAATCGTGCCCCAGATGTTCGGCTCATCGCGTTGAGACCAGGCGTCCGCCAGTTCTCCCATGGCCGAGGCGGGGGTGATCGGGTAGATGGCGATCACCTCGGACAGCGAATGGGCAACACGGGCGGCGGCTTCGTTTCCGTCGACCACTACGTAGGCAGGTTTCACGGGCGCTCCTCAGTTTCTTCGGGCGTGCCCGAGTCTACGAAGTCTTCCAGCGGCCTCGCAGGGCCAAAGGGCGGTTGAGCGAGGGTCGGTTGGCAAACCATCCGGCCGTCGGCTATCGGCCGTC
>SHLQ01000115.1 GCA_004282895.1 Acidimicrobiales bacterium | reverse complement strand
CCCACGCAGGCGTCCGCGGATCTCGGCCGGAAGTGCCGAGAACAATAGGGCGCCGTCCCGACCTGTTATAACGCAGCCGAAACGGCTGCGTGTGCGTGGATCTTTGTGGTGGGGAAATAGGGGATGAAGACGTCGTCTTCGGTGACGAGTAGTTCGATTTCGGTGCAGCCAGCGATGACACCTTGGGCTCCGGCGGCACCGAGGCGGTCGATGATGTCGAGATACTGCTCCAGCGATGCTCGGTTCAGTTCACCTTGCACGAGCTCGTTGTAGATGATGTCGTGCACGATGGTGCGTTCGTCCTCGCTCGGCACGACAACGGTGAGTCCGTGGGATTCGAGTCGACCCCGATAGAAGTCCTCCTCCATCGTGAACCGGGTACCGAGAAGCCCGACCGTTTCCAAACCCTCGGCCTTGATCGCCACTGCCGTCGCGTCCGCGAGGTGGATGAACGGCACCGATATCGCCGTCTCGATCGCCTCGGCCACACGATGCATCGTGTTGGTGCACAAGACGATCAGCTGCGCCCCCGCGGACTCGAGCTTCTGTGCGTCGCTCGCCAGCAGCTCACCAGCGGCATCCCAGTCCCCCGCGGATTGAAGCGCTTCGATCTCGGCGAAGTCGTAGCTGCGGATGATGAGATCGGCAGAGTGCACACCACCGAGCCGCTCGCGCACCGCGGTGTTGATGAGTTCCTCGTAGAGCACGGATGATTCCCAGCTCATTCCGCCCAGCAGACCAATGGTTTTCATTGATGCAGTCTTGTGCGTGTGCGGCGCCGGCTGTGCGATCATGAGCCAATGGACTTCCTTCTCGAGATGACCCCAGGCACGGGTTGGCTGGCCCGCGAGAACAACAGAGTGGTCTTCCTGCCCGAGGATGTTTCCGTCGACGTGGCCCACGATGTCATCGAGCCGCTTCTGGTTCCGCGGGAGGTGGACGACGCGTTCGCCACGTTCGATTCGTGGCTTTCGAGCGGCCGCCCGTTGCCGCCGATTGTGCTCGTCGGGCTCGACGAAACCCCCCGCGTCACCAATCACGGAGTCTCCGGCTTCGAACAACACGCCAGCGGAATGTCCTACAACGACGCGGCCAACGCTGCGTCGGGAATGTTGATCGAAGGAGTCGTCCGCGCTGGCGGGTTTCGGGTGCACCTCCACACCAATGCCACGGCGAGAACAAGTCACCAGGTGAAACTCGACCCCACACCAGCCGTGTTGCAGCTGCATCTGGATGAGTACTCGATCGAGGTGGGCTCAGGAATCGTGATCGGTCGCTGGCCGTACAAACATCCAGACTTCAATCCGCACCTCGAGCCGCTCATCCTCGCCGATCCGGCCGTGTCCCGACTGCACGCGGAGGTGCTGCCGCAGGGCACCGGAGCGATCGTGATCGACCGCGATTCCCACAACGGCACCTGGGTGGCCAGCCACGCCGGCGGACGCAGCCGGCTCGAGCCCAACGTCGCCCACACACTCCACGACGGTGACCGCATACTTCTCGGGGACACCGAAATTACGCTGGGTGGTGGCCAGGCTCCGGGTTGACCACTCGTCGCGACTCCATTTTCTTGCGGGCGACGACCCGTGGCAGACTGCCCGGATGCGCGGAATTCACGTCACGGCTGGCAACGGAATTGTTGCCTGCATCGGCAACTTCGTCGCGTTCGCTCAGGGTGAAGAGGATGGCCTGAACCAGCTGATCGTGCGATTGAATGCGCTGGCGGACGCACCCTGGTCGGAGACCGTACGCACCGTAACCAGCGACATCGCGGCGTCGGGTTTCCAGAATCACCCCGCGCTTGCCTGTGCCAGCGTGCTGGAGGACCGGGTGGCCACCCTGGTCTTTGGTGCGATGAAACTGCACGTGGAGACCGACGAAGAGTCACGGGTGCTCGACGGAAGCGAGTCGAGCACGTGGATCGACGTGGCCGTCCACGGAACCCTGGGCCGAATGTATTGCGGAACCCAATCGGAGTCCACCGTGGTCGGCGTGTTGCGCGACGGTGTTATCCCCGCGGGAGGCTTCCTCCTCGACGCGGCCGGACCCATACCCGCCGCCGTGCGGTGGGAAGCCATGGACGAGGACCAGGCGCGGACGGAGACCGAGAGCAGGCCTGAGCCAGAGGAACCGGTGCACCTTTCGGTCGTGCCGGTTGCAGAAGAGACGAGTGGCTTGTTCAGTCGGCCCAACGAGGACCACAAGCGCACGACTACAGCCGAGACGCCCGATTTGGACTCCGTCGGCGGCGCCGCGTTGGAACCTGTGGAAGAGCCCATCGACGTCCCCGAACCGCCAGTCGACCTCGATCCAGACGCCCACGGGATCCTCACCTTCGACGATGGGGCCCAGCTGCAGTTGACCCGCTCCGTGGCCATCGGGCGCGAGGTACCCGACGACTACCTGATCGACGGCCGTGCGCCGACGATTGTCCTGCTGGACGACGCGAAGGGCCTCGTCTCACCGGTGCACCTCGAGCTGCGCATGATCGGTGACGAGATCGAGGTCGTCGACATGAACAGCAGCCACGGCACGTTCATTCGGCTCGACGCCAACGCCTCCAGCCGCACGCGTCTGCGTCCGAATATGCACATTGTGATCGAGTCGGGAACGATCGTGGAGCTGGGCGACCGTTCCTTCACGTATGCGGACGTGCCGAGGCCTGAGAACTAGGCGATCAACTCGTACTCGCGCAGGACGTCGATCAGCGCGGCCTGCATCTCTCCCACGCCCCCTCCGACCGGTAGCGGGATGAGGCTGGCCGAGAACGCATACGAGATGTCCGCGCTGGGGAAGTACCCAGCCTGGCTGCGGAAACCAGGGACGCCTCCGCCATGGGAGTAGACGAGGACGCCATCCTGCTCTCGGGTATCGATACCCAGGCCGTAGTTCGAATCCAGCGTCGGTGCGGTCATCTCCGCGATCTGGGCATCATTCAACACCGTGCCGTCGAACATGACTTCCATGACTTCAGCCACCGACTCGAGCTGAGCTTCGATGCCACCGCCGGTCCAGCCTGCGGATTGCAGCACATCCTGCGGTAGTTCGTACACATCGGCGACCGGCTCACCATTGATCATCAGCCCGGTTTCGTCGGTGCGACCGATGAGACCAAACGAGGCCAGGTACATGAGGCCGCGGCCGTAGCCGTTGACCACGGGGTTCGGGGGAAACTCATCGGGCGGCAGATAGATGTCGTCGGCCCCGGCCGCATCGAAGAGACGCTGGTTGATTTCGTCGACGGCTTCGTTGCCGGTGACTACTTCGATGACCCGACCGAGCGTGAGAAAGCCACCAGTCTCGTAGCTGTACTCCTCGCCCGGAGCGAACAGCGGTTTCTGCTCGGACAGCCAGTCGATGATCTCCTCCGGCTCGAGATCATCGTCGAGGCGTTGGCCGGCGAAGATGAAGAAGCTCGGATCGAGTGCGTATTCGACGAGGCCGTTCGTGTGGTTCATGAGCTGACGGATGGTGATCTCATCGGCATACTCGTAGTCACCGAGCCATCCATCGATGTACGTGCGGACCGGCGCATCGAGATCGATGAGGCCTTCGTCGACGAGCTGAAGGACAACGGCCGAGGTCATCGACTTGCTGATCGATCCGATACGGAAATAGCTGTCGGTGGTCACGGGTTCGTCCGCCTGCATATCAACCAGTCCGTCTGCAACCTCGATGACGGTGTCGTCAGCCAGTACCAATGCGAGTGACGTGCCGGGGGCACCGTTCAACTCGCGCCAGCTGGCGAGGGCTGTCTGTACGTCGGCCGTGAGCGCCTCGACGTCAAGTCCGGGTTCTGGAGCTTCGGTGGTTGTCTCAGCCGCCGCGGTGGTTGGCGCCTCGGTTGTTGGGGCTGCGGTCGTGGGTGCCTCGGTAGTCGCGGGGGCAGCGGTCGTGGCTGTCTGCTCCGCCGTCGCCGTGTCGCTGGAACACGCTGCGGCCAGTATGGCGACAACGGCCAGCGTGGGAATCAGGGTCATCGGGCGGGATAAAATGCGCATTCTCGAACGCTACCGGACCATCTCCAGAAGATGCGGTCCCCAGCCCGCACCACTACGGTGGGGCCCTTCGCGGGTGTAGTTCAATGGTAGAACATCAGCTTCCCAAGCTGAATACGCGGGTTCGATTCCCGTCACCCGCTCGCTCTGGCGGTACGCCTACACGTGCCCGGTCATCCCTGCGCCCAGCAGATCTCGTCGTCGGCCACGTCGCCCGCTAAGTCCAGGGATTGGCGCCGTTGGTGTCGCGATCGCGACGCCGCTGTTCCTTCTTCGTGGGATCGGTGCGCTCGGGGAAAAAGCCGGATGGCCCGGTCGAGATTCGCGCACGGCCGGCAAAGCCGAGTCCCGTGGCTGGAGGGGTCTGCGATGGGACTTTGAAGTCGTCGACGTAGACACCCTCATAGTTGTTGAAGTTTCCATCGCCCGTGTCGAAGGCCATGACGAGCTGGATTGAGGTGCCTGCATACGCAGCCAGGCTGACGGTGACCTGTTGCCACACGCCACCGGTGCCGCCGTCTCGAGCCACCGAGTAGAGCGTCGCACCGCCGGCGACCGAAACGGAGAACTGATCCCAGTTACCGCTGCCGTAGGTCTCGACCTCTCGCCAGACCTGAAACACGAGATCCTGGTTGCCGGTGGTGTTCACGGTGAACGAGGGGCTCGTGACCGTTCCCGAGTTGCGAGTGTTGTTCGGTGAGTTGTAGTCGCTGGCCGATCCGCGGCCGTAGTGCATCGACGTTGTGCCACTCACCGACCGACTGCTGTCGAGGCCCCAGTGGCCGTTCGCACCGGGGCCAGCGGTGTTGTCGATCGTCCAACCCTCGTTCGCGCCATTGTCCCAGCAGAACGTGAAATCTCCATCGTTGCCTGAGCCAACAGCAGCAAGAACCGGGTCATGCAGCGATATAACAACGGGCGCGGTCCACGCCACGCCAGCGGCGACCGCTGATTTCTTGAGAACGGAGCGACGACCCAGGTAGGCCCGTCCCAGCGCGCCGAACGCCGGAACCTCATCTTGATCCATGGAGTTCAATCGGCCGATACAGGGGGGTCATTAGGCCCACCGATACGACTAGTTTGGCCGGAATGGCACGGCCACCGGACGCAGATATCGAGATATCCATCACACTCGTCCGTCAGCTTCTCGCCGACGAAGATAAACAACTGTCTGCATTGCCACTCACCCATGTGGGGTTCGGCTGGGACAACGAGGTCTTCCGACTCGGTGATGAACTTGCCGTTCGCCTCCCCCGGCGGTCACTGGCCGCGCCGCTCGTCATCAACGAACAGCGTTGGCTTCCCGGCATCGCCGAACGTGTCTCAATTCCCATCCCTGCGCCGATCGTGAGCGGACGGCCCAGCCACGGCTACCCCTGGCACTGGTCGGTGGTGCCGTGGATTCCGGGCGAACCGATCGCCCAGCGCCCGGCGACGTCGCAGCAGACGATGGAGGAACTCGGACGTTTCCTTCGAGAGTTGCATCAACCCGCACCGGCGGATGCTCCCACCAATGAGTTTCGCGGCATACCGCTGCACCATCGCACGAAATCCACGCTGCGCAACCTGACCGAGCTTTCCCTGTCGGCAGATGTGGATGCTCGCCTGCGAACGCTCTGGGCCACAGCGTGCAACATCGCGCCGTGGGCGGAACAGCCCCAGTGGCTTCACGGCGACCTGCATCCACTGAACGTCCTCGAGCTAGACGGTCAACTGAGCGGGATCATCGACTTCGGCGACATCACTTCGGGAGATCCGGCCACCGACCTGGCCATCGCCTGGACGTTACCAGGCGACCATGACCCGACCGTGCTGAGAGATGCAATTGGCACGGAGCTGATCGACGACGACACCTGGGCGCGTGCCGCGGGCTGGGCGCTCAGCCTCGGCGTCACGTACTGCCACTTTGGCGATACAGACAGCGGACTCCAGGCCATCGGCGAGCGCGCACTCCAGCGCATTCTTAACGCCGAGCCCTAGGGTGCAATGATGTCCGTGCTCGAATCTGACCTCAACGTCGACGAGGTCCAGCGCCGAACGCTTCGAGTCCTGTGGGCATCTTCGATCTTGTCTCGCGGCGCGTTCTCCGCGATGTTCCCCGTATCGGTCTTGGCGATCAAGGACATCCTCGACAACGAGACATGGGCGGGGCTCGGCAGTGGCGCCAGTACCGCGGGCGGAGCCATCGCCGCCACCGTATTGGCCACAATCATGACCCGACGAGGACGAAATCACGGCCTGACGCTCGGTTTTACCGTCGCCCTCGGCGGCGGTGTGCTTGGTGTGATCGCGATCCAAGCCTCCAGCCTCTGGCTGTTTCTGATGGCCATGGCATTGCTGGGTGCGGGCAACGGTACGTCCAACCTCTCCCGCTACGCAGCCGCCGATCTTTCTTCACCCGAACGCCGCAGCAGAGACCTCAGCACCGTGATCTTCGCATCGACATTCGGCGCAGTTCTCTTTCCATTGTCCATCGGCATCACTGGCGACATCGCGGAGTCGTTCGATCTGGACAGGAATACCGGCGGATTCGGGCTTTCGGCAATCCTCTTGGTCCTTGCTGCCGGCACGGTCTTCCTTTTCATGCGACCCGACCCACTCAAAGTGGCGGGGGGAGTCGACGCGACGGCGACCCGCAAGTCGCACGCCGTCCCCTTCCGCCAAGCCATTGCAGTCGCGTGGTCTCATCCGATCGCTCGATTGGCCGTCGTTGCGTTGGTCATTTCTCAGACGGTCATGGTGATGGTCATGACCATGACCCCTCTACACATGGACGAACACGGTCACAGCGACGGCATCATCGGCGCTGTCATTTCGACCCACACCGCCGGCATGTTCGCGTTCGCCCCCGTCGCTGGGTGGATTTCCGACAAGTACGGGCGACTCCCCACCATCGGACTGTCCGGCATCACGCTCATCGTGGCCACCGCGATGACCGCGCTCGCGGGCGAAGCCCCCGAGGTGTTGATGTTCCCCGGACTCTTTCTGCTGGGCCTCGGCTGGAGCTTCGGCATCGTCGCCGGTAGTGCGCTGCTGTCTGAGAGTGTGGCCGATTCCGAGCGCGTGATTGTGCAGGGTGCAGCGGACACGGCGACGGCGATTGCCAGCGGTACCGGTGCGATCGCGTCCGGGTTTGTGCTCAGCATGGCCGGCTTCCACATCCTGTCAGTGATCGGAATGGCCGGCAGCGGCGCCCTTATGATTCACGCCGCATTCGAGCGGCGCGTCGTTCGGCCCGCCTAGTTCGGGAGAGCAGCTACGGCAGCCTCGGGCTCAAGGTAGGCATAACCGAGCGCCTCGGCGACGTTTGGTTCGGTGACGTTGCCGGCACTGACGTTGAGCCCGTTACGAAGGTGGACATTCGCCTCCATCGCGGCCCGCGGCCCCATGTCGGCGAGCGCCAGGATGAAGGGAAGCGTCGAGTTGTTGAGCGCATAGGTGGATGTCTTCGGCACGGCGCCGGGCATGTTCGCCACGGCGTAGTGGACAACACCGTCGACGAGATACACGGGATCCTCGTGGGTCGTCGCGTGGGAGGTCTCGAACGCGCCTCCTTGATCGATTGCGACATCGACAACAACCGAACCCGGTCGCATGCCCTTGATCATCTCGGCCGTCACGAGCTTGGGGGCCTTGTGGCCCCTGACGAGCACCGCACCGACGACAACATCGGCATCGGTTACCAGCCGTTCGAGGTCAGCCGCAGTCGAGTAGATGGTGCTTACCGATGCACCCCAACGCGCGTCGCAGTGATCGAGCACATCGGTGTTGCGATCGAGGATCGTCACGTCGCCGCCGAGGCCCATGGCCATCTCGGCTGCGTGTTGCCCAACGACGCCACCACCAATGATGACCACCTTCGCCGGAGCCACGCCGGGAACACCACCGATCAGTAGCCCCGCGCCGCCGTTTGGTGCTTGCAGGAAGTTGGCAGCGGCTTGAATCGACATACGACCGGCGACCTTGGACATCGGCGCCAGCAATGGCAGGCCGCCATGGTTGTCGGTGACCGTTTCGTAGGCGATACAGGTGGCGCCGCTCTCCACAAGATCCTTGGCCTGGGGAGCGTCGGGGGCCAGATGCAAGTACGTGAAGAGCGTCTGCTCGGGGCGAAGCATTGCTCGCTCGATCGCCTGCGGCTCCTTCACCTTGATGATGAGCTCGGTCAAGGCGAAAACATCCTCGGCGGTGCCGGCGATGTCACAGCCAACGTTGCGGTAGTCCTCATCGGATGCACCGACACCCACACCGGCCTGGGTCTCCACCAGCACATTGTGGCCGCGGCGGACCAACTCGGATGCGCTGGTCGGCGTCAGGCCAACCCGACGCTCGTGATTCTTGATTTCCTTCGGCACACCGATCTTCATGGCCAGCCCCCTTGCGTTGTCGAAGTACAAACAGAGTACGAGAGAATCGACGAAACAGGATTGCGAATTCTTCTGACGAGGTGAAGAACGACGCACTACTTCCACCTCCGCGGTCGTTCAAGCAGTAGAATCTTCGAATGATCGACCTTGATACCGTAGATCGTTCCATCCTCCAGAACCTGCAGGATGACGGCCGCATGAGCAATACCGACCTCGCGGAGACGATCGGGCTGTCACCCTCGGCGTGCCACCGGCGGGTTCGTCGACTCGAAGCGGAGGGCGCGATCGAGCGGTATGCCGCGCTGGTCAACCGCGACGCCGTCGGCCGTGGTGTCTCCGTCTTCGTAGAAATCTCGCTGGAGAGCCAGCGGGAGGAATTGCTGGACGAGTTCGAGGCGGCGGTGCAGGGAATACCCCATGTGATGAGCTGTCATCTGATGGCGGGTATGTCCGATTACCTGGTCCATGTGACGTGTGAGGATGTCGCCGGCTACGAGACGATCCACCGCGAGCACATAGCGGTTCTGCCGGGAGTGACGCGGGTTCGTTCGAGCTTCGCGATCCGAACGGTAGCCGACACGACTTCTCTTGACCTCGGCTGAGGGTCAGGCGGCGGCCACGTCGATCCAGAACAGTCTGGATGCGGTCACGACTCCATCGTTGGCATAGACCCGGACATGAAAATCGAGGCCAGCTGCCGCGACCCCAACGGTGCCGCTGATCAGCCCGGTGTTGGCGCCAATTCCGACACCAGGCGGAAGATTGTCGGCCGAATACGTGAGTGGTTCACCTTCCGGATCCGACGCCACGATCTGGAGCGAGAACGACATGCCCGGCACGGCAACATGGGTCCCCGGCGGGGTTATGTTCGGAGGCAGATCTCCCTGCGGGTCGTTGGTCGTGGTTGTGGTGGTCGTCGTTGTGGTGGTAGTCGTTGTGGTGGTCGTCGTCGTTGGCGCAGCCGTCGTAGTCGTTGGTGAGGCAGCCGTGGTAGTTGGGGCGGCTGACGTGGTCGTGGCTGCAGTGGTCGTCGTTGACGCGGTCGACGACGTTGTAGGACTCGTCCACGCCGTGGTCGGTGGACTCGTCGACGCAGTCGTGGACGTCTGGGCGGTCGAAGTGGTTGTTGTGGTTGTCGGCGCGTTCGTCACCGTTGCTTGTTCGAGGATCCCGATTGTGGTCGTGGGAACGCTTGATGGGGATCGTAGGTCAATCTCGAAAGGGACCGGGGAAGGAACGGTTACCCGCGTGGGGAGTGTCGTTGAAGCGGCGACCGTTGTCGTAGTGGTGCTCGCTGCGGGTTCGGCGGTTTCCTCAAAGGCGATCGACGCCGGCGGTTCAGGTGGAAGGTCGGCGGTCACGCTCGCCACTCCCCCGGTTATCACGGCGACGCTAAATGCCGTTCTTGCCGCGGCGGCGGCCGGCGCGACGATCGGCGCGATGGTGAACGACTCAAGACCGATCGTGTGCCCAAACCAACTCAATGGGCCCGCCACAAGCCGGAGCTTTCCCAGCCCAACGTTCAGGAAGGCACGGGTGACGGCCGGATCGAACTGGCCGCCGGCACACACCGCGATCTCGGTTCGAGCGTCCTCATGGGATATGGGTTTCTTGTAGCTGCGAGCGCTCGTCATCACGTCATAGGCGTCGGCAACAGCGACGATACGACCGGCCAGGGAAATCTCCGTGCCGCCCTTCGATGTGGGGTATCCCTTGCCGTCCCAGCGCAGATGGTGTTCGTCCGCCGCGTGGACCCATTCCCCCAGCCAGCCACTCAGCGGCTCGAGGTACGGCATGGCCGCTGCGGGATGTTCCTGCAGGATCTCCCACTCCTCGTCGGTCGGGAACCCCTCGCCGTTCAACACCTCATAGGGCACGTCGAGCTTGCCGACATCATGCAGCAGGGCCGCCCAATGCAGCAGCTGACGATCCTTGAGCGGAATATCCATCTCCTCCGCGATCAGGTTGGTGTAGGCGCGGACTCGCTCGGAATGACCCCGCGTGAGCCGGTCATGGTCTGCGACCGTCTTCATCAACCAGACGAGGTATTCCGAATGGCTCGTATCTTCGCCCAGCCCCTCCTCGGCAACAGTTTTAATCTTTTGTTCCAGCTGGTTCGTGGTGCCTGTTCGCAAGGCGGACTTGAAGCGGGACGGCGCCTCATCGGGAAAGATCAGGGAGAGGTTGAGCAGTGCAACAAGCGGAAGAAACCGTCGTGCGACTCGATCCACCGCCGTCATGACGATCAACGCGATCAGTGCCACGCCGATCCACCACAACCAGACGTTCATACCCAGCCGCGACGGTGGGTAGGTCTTGGACGCCCAATAGCTCAGGCCAAAGGAGATTGCGATCGGCGTGAGGAAGATGGCGCCGCGTACGAGCCCGCCGACGACAGGCCTCGACCGCCATTGTTCCGCTGCTCCGACCTTCGCCGTTTGTGTTGGTCCCGACACCCGTTTTCTATCGGCACGGAAGACTCACATCTCATTGGTCGATTCGACCTATTCCACCGTCGACAACACCTCTTCACTCGACCAAGGGGTCTG
>SHLQ01000114.1 GCA_004282895.1 Acidimicrobiales bacterium | reverse complement strand
GGACTGGTCGGCATTCTGTTCACCGGGCTCCGCTCGGCGATTCAGGACTGGTTGCCGTACTTCAACATCGTGCTGGGAATCGGCTTGACCGTGCTGGGTATCGCCATGTTGCGTGGGTTCCAGTTGCTCCTGAAGATTCCCAAGCTGGAGAAGGGGACCGGCTCCACGTCGTTCGTCTCCATGTTTCTCTTCGGCGTGTCCTATGCGCTCGCCTCGCTTTCCTGCACGATCGGCTTGTTCCTCACCGCCGTCGGCACCAGCTCCACCAGCCGTGACTTCGTCGACGGACTGGGCGGCTTCATCTCGTACGGCCTGGGGATGGGCCTGCTGGCCAGCGTCCTCACTCTGCTCGTCGCCTTTGGTCGGCGAGGACTCGTCAACCGGTTCCGTTCGATCCTACCGAAGATCAACCTCATCTCCGGCCTGCTGTTGCTTCTCGTCGGCCCGTACATGGTCGGCTACGGCATCTGGGAGATTCAGGTGCTCAACGGCGGCGACGTGTCTCCGCTGTGGCTCGACGACTTCATGCTGGGTGCCGCCGATGTGCAGGCTTCCATCTCGAACTGGTTCAGCGCCAAGGTGAACGTCTTCGGTCGGGACATGTCGCGGACAGCCCTCTTGGGTTGGCCGTTCTTTGCCGTCAACGCAGGGCTCGTCATCGCCGGCTTCCTCGCTCGACGTCGACGCATCGATGATCCCTCAGCCGACGACGAAGCCGGGATGGTTACTGCGGCATCGTGAACTTCGTCGGGTCGAGAAATACCGCATCCCGGAAGTAGATCAGCTCCTCGACGGACTCCTTGATGTCGTCCATGGCCCGGTGTCCGGCTGCCTTCTCCGGAGCGCCCTTCATGACCCCTGGATACCAGCGTCGCGAAAGCTCCTTGATCGTTGACACATCGACCGATCGATAGTGGAGGAACTCCTCGATCTCATTCAGGTATTTGGCCAGAAAACGACGGTCGGTCCCGATCGAGTTGCCGCACAGCGGGACGGTTCTTGCCTCGTCGATGTGTTCTTGGAGGAAGGCCATCGTCTGCTCCCGAGCGTCGTCGAGGGAGATCGTCGAAGCGCTGATCTGCTCCAGCAGCCCGGACTTCGTGTGCATGTTCTCCACGAACGGATCCATGGACGCCATGGCCTCCTCGTTCTGGTGGATGACGAGATTGGGGCCTTCGGCAACGATCTTCAGTTGGTCGTCGGTGACCAGTGTTGCGATCTCCACGATCACGTGTGTGTCCGGATCAAGTCCGGTCATTTCGAGGTCCATCCAAGCGAGCATTCGCCAAGGTTAGTGCCCCAGCTGTCAGCCCGGATCGAGAGCCTGCGCCAGATCCGACCAGAGATCCTCGACGTTCTCGCAGCCGACGCTCAGGCGGATTAATCCGTCCGGTCCGAGGGCACGCCGTTCCATTGTCGATTCCACGCCGCCGAGGCTGGTCGCATGGCTGATCAGCTCGATCCGATCACACACGGCGTCTGCTGCTGGGCCACCGCCCACGACATCGATCGAGATGACGGCACCAAATCCGTCGAGGACTCGCTTCGCGACCTCGTGATATGGATCTGACGCCAATCCCGGGTAGCGGACGACGTCCACGTGGGGAGACGCCGCCAGACGCTCGGCAAGGACGGCAGCACTCGCCTGACCTCGCTCGAGCCGCACTGCCATGGTCCGCGCCCCCCGCACGGCCAGGTAGGCCTCCAGGGCGCCGGGAAGGGCGCCGGTGACCTTGCGGGTGGTTCGGAATTCGGCAGCGAGTTCTTCCCGGTTTGTCACCAAGGCGCCTGCCACCAGATCGGAGTGGCCACCGATGAACTTCGAGGCGGAGTGCATAACGACGTCCGCGCCGAACTCGAGCGGTCGTTGGTTGAACGAGGTGGCAAAGGTGTTGTCGACCGCAATGATGTTGCCCGGCTTGCGGTTCGCCGTACAGATCGGCGCCAAGTCGACGACGGTCAACATCGGATTCGACGGCGACTCCAGCCAGATGAGGTCGGCCCGTCCAACCGCATCGATCCATGCATCGGTATCGGCGAGGTCGATGAGTTCGGTCGTCCAGCGTCCCTTCGTGGCGCCGTCCTCGGCCAGCTCCTCGACGCCGTGATACCCACCCTTTGGCAGCACAACGACGGCTCCGGTGGACAACGTGGCATAGACGGCCGCAGCGGCCGCGATCCCCGAGGAGAAGGTCGTGGCGATTCCGCCCTCCATGCCGCCGACCAGTTCCTCGAATGCCGCGATTGTCGGCGTCCCGTCACCTCGGGCGTAACTGAGGTCGCCGCCCCGTCGAAAGTTCGACACGGCGGTGATTGGTGTGTTCAGCGGTTCGCCCGGAACCCGCGGTCGACCACCCGCAACCACCCACGAATCCAGCCCCATGTTGTGTGCTTCGAGCATGAGTGCAGACTAGCTGTGGGTACTAACCTGCAGCCGTGCTCGAGATACCACTTCGCCGACTTGACCCCGACCTCACGATGCCCAGCTACGCCACCGACGGCGATGCCGGTGCAGACCTTGTGGCGGCCGAGTCACTGACACTCGCGCCGGGCGGCGGAAGAGCATTGGTCGCCACCGGTGCCGCCATTGCTATCCCCGTGGGGTACGCCGGGTTCATACAGCCGCGCAGTGGCCTCGCGTACAAACATGGCGTCACCGTGCTCAACACCCCCGGGCTCATCGATTCGGGTTATCGGGGGGAGCTGAAGGTGTTGTTGGTCAACACCGATCCGGAGACACCGTTCGAGGTCGTCCGGGGCGATCGCATCGCGCAGCTGGTGATTCAGCAGGTCGAACACGTGAACTTCGTCGAGGTGGACGAGCTTCCGGACTCCGAACGCGGCGCCGGCGGTTTCGGATCAACCGGCGTCAAGAGCAGCTAACTCAGACCAGCTTCTTCGAGAACTGCACGACACCACGGTCGGCGTCGGCCTCGAAGCGATCGACGAGATCGGCGAGAACGACCTCGAACTGTTGCACCCGATCGGCGTCCGTGGGGATGGCCCCATCGGCAAGCTTCTGTATGGAACTGACGAGGAGTTCCCGATCGTCGATCTCAAAGGTCACGTCGACCGACCCTTCGTGGTCCCGATCGTCGAGCAGCATCGAGAACGTTTCGTCCACGGCCAGGCGGAGGTCGTCGATGAAACGCACGGGCAACCCACGCCGTCGCGCCAGTGACGCTGCGCCGATTCGAACCAACCGGACAAACTGCATGGAAGCCGGAATGGTGAGGCTGATGACGTCAGTTTCCACGTTCTCTCGGGTCTTCTCCAGGGTCATCACAGCTAGTTCAGTGTGCCAGTCGACGACGACAAAGGTGCTGACCCCCAAGGCACTTTCTGGGTGGGGTTCGTCGACGGTATGCCCTACGGTCAGAGCCATGGCCATCCTCGTCGACGAAGCGCGCTGGCCGTGGCGTGACTCCTACTACTGCCATCTGGTATCCGACTCCGAGCTGGCAGAGCTGCACGAGTTCGCCCGCCAGCTTGGCCAGCGGCGGGTCGGTTTCCAGGGCGACCACTACGACATCGACATCGTCGATCGAACCCGCGCCATCGAGATGGGTGCCCGCGCCTGTACGAGTCGCGAGGTCGTGCGGTCGTTGAAGGCAGCAGGACTTCGCCTACGGCCGTCCCAATTCGACAAGTGGCAACTGCTCGGCCGCGCCGAGCATCCTGTCGACGGCAGGGATCTCACCCGCTGGGGAGTGGAAGCCGACGTGGCCGAGCGAGCGGGTATGCACCTCGATGGTGCCCAGGACGCGGTGACGGCTGCGTTCGCTCTGATTCGGCCTGGGGTGCAAGCGGTGGTGTTCGGGGGAGAGGGTCCGGGCCACGACCGGCAGGAGGACCCCGAAGCGGGAGTCCATTGGCGGGTCGATCGGGACAATCGATGGGCGCTCGAAGTCATGTCGCGTCCGCTCGCTGTGACGGAGTAGCCGTCACCACCTAAACTCACGACCCGCATGACCACCTCCCGCCGGGTCGCATTGATCCTCCTGTTGTTGCTCACCTCATGCAGCTCGGCGACGCCCGCGTCAGACGCTGCGGAGTTGACCACGACGGCGCTCTCACCGCCGGCAACAACGACGACAACGTCGACAACAACAACGCTGCCTCCCGAGACGACCACGACGGAATTGAAGGTCGACAAGATTCCGGCGCCGGAACTGATTTCGCCCGGCACGATCACGGTCGGTCCGCTGGTGATGGACTTTTCGTTCGAGTGTTACGCAGCGGGTGCTGGCGACGTGTTGGCCGTTGGTGTCGGGACGTTCCCGGACAGCGACATCACGACCGAGGCCGTTGTCCAGGCTTTCTTCGGTCACCCCTACGTCGCCGTTGTGGTTGACGCGGACACGGTCTTCGAGCTGGCGATCGACCGGCAGGCAGAGCTGTTCGTCCAGGACGGAACGATCCGCGGGAGTGCGCTGCGATTCGTCAACGCCAACGCTGGTCTTGGCGAGGGCGACCAGTTGGGTCTGGGTTCGGTCGTGGTCAGCTGCGACTCGTATGCGCCCGGTTTGCCCGAGGGGTACGTACGTGAGGTCGCCGACGACGCTTAGCCGCAGGGCGTGAAGGGTGTGACCTGAGCGAGGCGACCCGAGCGGAAGCTGGTGATCGTCGTACCGTCGGTCTCGAAGATCACCCGAAAGGCCGCGTCACCGGCGTCGGCCGGCGTGAAGGTGACGGTGTTGCCGCCGCCTTCGCGCGGTGTGCTCGTGACACGCTCGCCGAAGAGATCGAACAACAACTGCTCAGGTTTGCCGACACCGGCGCCCGACCTCGTCGTGATGATCTCGTTGCTGATATCCACCCGCTCGATCGTGCCTGCCGTGACGGTGAGTTCAACTCCGGCCGGGCCGCCCGCGGGGCGAACCTGAAAACAGTCTCTGTTGGCCGCTGCATCAACCTCGACGAGATCGGTTGCGAGCGTGGCCTCCGCTTGCGCCAGGGTCATTCCGAACGTAATGCGGTCGATGCCGACCGTACTGACGGACGACGATGCGTCGAACGCGGGCGTGCCGACCAGGTCGGGTGCCTCCGTCGTGGTTGTGGTGGTTGTCGGCAGCGTGGTCGTCGGTGCGATGGTGGTTCGAATGACCGTCGGCGGCACGGAGTCGACGCTGGCGGAATCACTCCCACCACAGCCGGCAAGGGTCAGTAGTGCCGTGAACGCGACAACAACGAGCGGGGGAGAGGACCGGGGCACAACACGCGAGTGTACGACAGTGTGTCGAAGGTCACTAAATGCGTTGAAACGACGGAGCGGCACCACATCCGGTCGGGCACCTGCTTGGCTGGTGGCATGTCGTTGCGGTTCACCGGTGCCCTCTGCTTCGTCCTCGCGATGATGGCGACGGCCTGCGGGAGCGTCCCTAAAGCTGCATCCGCCGAGGCAACCACGCCGATTGTCGCCGCTTCTGACGTGGAGCCGGCACCGACCACCGCATCGACCACAACAAGCACGACCTCGAGTACGACGATTCCGCCGCCAACCTTGCTCGAATGTGTCGAGAAGATCCCACTCGAGATCCGTCTCGGACAGCTGCTTTTTCCGGTCGTGACCCAGGGTGAATTCGACGAGGTCGCGCGCTTGGCGACCGATGGCCTGATCGCGGGTGTTGTTGTACTCGGATCACCCACGGCCTCCATCGCTGAGGACATTGCCGCGGTGCAGGAGGCGAGTCTCATCGGGCCCAGCATCATGGCCGTCGACGAGGAGGGAGGCCGCGTCCAGCGACTGTCTTCCTTGGTCGGTCGTATGCCGTCCGCCCGCACGATGGCCACCACGATGACCGGCCCCGAAGTTCGCGTTCGCACGGCCGAGCATGCACGGGCGATCGGCGCGCTCGGGTTCACCATGAACCTGGCCCCCGTGATCGACCTCGACACCGGCGATTTCATTCGCGACCGTTCGTTCAGCAGCGACCCTGCCGTCGTCTCGACGTATGGCGTCGCGGTCGCTCGAGGAATCGCCGACGGCGGGCTCACGCCTGTCGCGAAACACTTTCCCGGTCATGGCCGCGGGGTGGACAGCCACCTTGGTCTGCCGTCGATCCCCGGTGTTGGCGAGCTGCGCACCAGCGATCTGATTCCGTTCGAGACGATGATTCGCCTCGGCGACACCCCGATCATGGTCGGACACCTTGTTGTTCCCGATCTCACCGACGGGTTGCCTGCCACCCTCTCCTCGGCGGCGATCAACGGCTTGCTGCGAAACGAGCTTGGCTTCGATGGGCTGGTCATGACCGACGCGTTCAACATGGACGCCATATCCCGCACCCACAACAACGCCGAGGCCGCGGAGCTTGCGATCATCGCCGGCGTGGACCTCGTCATGTTGGGCCGCCTGAACGCCGTGGAACCAACCATCGGGGCCCTCACCGAGGCGGTCAACGAGGGGCGCCTCGACGAGGCAACCGTCAACGAGTCGGTTGTACGAGTGCTCGAGACCAAGGGTGTCGAACCGTGTTCGGTGCCAGGGGACGAGCGGGCCGCGATCGCCTGTCTTGGAGTTTCCGGCGGCGGCTGCGCCAACGCATAGGCTGAATGACTCCTCAACCGACCTCATCTGAGCGCCGAGTACTAAGGCGTGAGAAGGATGAGTGGAGTCTTCTTCGCACTTGCAGTCGCGGCTGCGGGATGCGCCGACGCCGATGCTGGGCCGCCAGAGGCGCTTGCCTTCGCGTCGAGCCGGCCAGCACTGACGTGCGGCGAATCGGCCATCGTCATGGAGTTCCCGGACTCCGTCGTCCTCGACGAAGACACCCAGAGCGCCGGCCCATACGACATCACGCTCCCCGCCGGCAACTATGTCGTTCGTACCGCCACCTGGATGGGCCCCGACGGCGGCATCGGCTCCAACCAACAGTGGTATTTCACCACGGATTCCGGCTACCGCTCACCGGAAACAAGCGATTCCAGCCCGGTCGAATCGAGCATCAATCAGTTCGACGACCAGGTGCTCGGCGCCGCAACGGCGGAGATCACCATTCACCGCGTTGAAGCGGCTGGCACCATCGACCGTGTGCATCCGTTGTGCCTGGGGTTTGCACCGACTGAGCCATAGGGCCCGTTGAGTCCGCTCTGGATCCTTGATACAAACGGGGTAGGGCGAGCCACCAACCCCCAGGAGCCTTTCCACCATGACCAGCACCCCCATCTCCACGACTCGAGTTCGTGCTGCCTTCGCAGCCGCGGCTCTACTCGCCACCGTCATCGTCGCTGTTCCCGCCGACGCACAGGTCCTGTGCGAAGGGAAAGTCGCGACCGTAGTACTCGAGACGAACGAGATCGCCTACCAGGGCGGGCCCGGAGACGACGTGATCTTCGGTACGAATGGCCCTGATGTGATCTTCGGCAACGGTGGCAACGACACCATCTGCGGCGCCGGTGGCGACGACCGCATCCGAGGTGGTGACGGCAAGGACACCATCAATGGCGGCGGCGGCGCTGACTTCATCTGGGGTGACGGTGGCGTTGACCAGTTGTTCGGCAGCGACGGCAAGGATGTGATTAGGGGTGGCTTGGGCAACGACGGAATCGATGGCGGCCGCGCTAGTGATCGAATCCTTGGTGGGGCGGGCAACGACTTCATCATCGGAGGTCCCGGCAACGACCGCATGTTCGGCGGCGGCAAGAACGACACGATCGTCGGAGGCTCGGGGCCCAACGATCGTCTGATTGGGCAGGGTGGCACGGACAGCTGTACCGACCCTCAGACCACGACCTTCACCAAAGAGTGTGAGATCCTGAACATCGGGCGTTAACGGCAACCGGCAACGCCTTCGGCGTTGCTTGGAGATTCTCGGCTGCGCCGACAACTCCCGAAAACTCCCGTCGGCTAGTGCCTGCGCTTTGAGCTGATTACTCCCGTGTCGAAGCCGGCCAGGTGTAGGCCTCCGGCGAATCGGGCGTGTTCGATCTTCGTGCACCGATCCATCACCACATCCATGCCTGCCGCAGCCGCTTTGGCCACCGCCTCGGCATTGAACAGGCCAAGCTGAGCCCAGAAGATCTTGGCTCCGGCGGCAATGGCGTGATCAGCAACCGCTGGCAGGTCCTCGCTTCGGCGGAACACGTCAACGAGATCAGGAACCTCGGGTAGCGACGTCAGATCCGGGTAAGCCGGCTCCCCCAGAATCTCGGTCTCGCGAGGGTTGACCAGGTAAACCCGATAGTCCGCGGAGCTCGACATCAGATAGGTGGCGACGAAGTTGGAGGCACGTGCGGGGTTGCTGCTCGCGCCCACGATCGCGATCGACTCGGCCTGATCGAGCATCCGCTTTCGTTCGAGCGCACCCGGAGGCTCCCAGCCGTCAACAGGCGGATACTTGTCAGCCATCGTGTGCCTCCTGGGCCACGGCGAGCGCCTGATCGAGATCCCAGATGATGTCGTCGACATCCTCGAGACCCACCGAAATCCGCACCATGTCGTCGCTCACACCGCCAGCCGCAAGTTGTTCCTCCGACAGCTGCTGGTGGGTGGTCGACGCCGGGTGGAGCACGAGGGTCTTCGCGTCGCCGACGTTGGCGAGGTGGCTGATCATTTCAAGGGAGTTGATGAACGCCGACCCCGCCGCCCGTCCGCCGTTAACCCCGAACGTGAAGATGGCTCCGGGGCCCTTGGGCAGGTAGGTGGCCGCCATCAGATGGTGCGGCGAAGACGGCAGGCCTGCGTACTTGACCCAGCCGACGCGAGGATCGGCGTGCAACCATTCGGCGACCCGTTGGGCGTTGGCGACATGTTCCTCCATACGTTGGGGGAGGGTCTCGATTCCCTGCAGGAGCATGAAGGCGTTGAAGGGTGACATCGATGCGCCAACGTCACGCAACTGTTCGCTCCGGAGCTTGGTGGCGTAGGCGTACTCGCCGAAGTTGTCCCACCACCGGAGACCGTTGTAGCTCGCGACCGGTTCCGTCATGATCGGAAATCGTCCGTTGCCCCAGTCGAATGTGCCCGAATCGACGATGACGCCACCGATCGACGTGCCGTGACCACCCAGGAACTTGGTCGCTGACTGCACAACGATGTCGGCACCAAACTCGATCGGGCGGCAGAGGTAGGCCGTCGCGAACGTGTTGTCGACGACGAAGGGAACGCCCGTACCGTTGGTCACGGCGCTGATCGCTTCGAGGTCGGCGACCTCACCGGACGGGTTGGCGATGATCTCTGTGAACACCGCTTTGGTGTTGTCGTCGATCGCCGCGGCAACGGATGCGGTGTCATTGGCGTCGACGAATCGGGTTTCGATACCGAGCCGGCGAAGTGTGACATCGAGTTGAGTGACGGTGCCGCCGTACAACGCGGCGTTGGCGACAATGTTGTCTCCGGCACCGGCGAGCGCGGTTAACGCGAGGAACTCCGCGGCCTGTCCGCTGGATGTTGCAACCGCACCGATGCCTCCCTCGAGGCTGGCCACCCGTTCTTCGAAGGCGGCGATCGTTGGGTTGGAGATGCGGGTGTAGATGGTCCCGTACTTCTGCAGCGCGAAGAGATCGGCCGCATCCTGCGTGTCTTCGAACACGAAGCTCGTCGACTGGTAGATCGGTACCGCTCGCGCACCCGTGTACGGATCCGGCCGCGCCCCCGCGTGTAACGCCCGTGTACGAAATCCCCACTGCCGATCTGCCATGCGGCAGAGGGTAACGCGATTACATGTCGAGACTCCCGCTCGACATCCGGCGTAGCGCTCGTGGTCGCTACGCGAGGCTCCGCTCCCTGCACGGCGGAGCCGGTGGCGGGCCGTATGCGCACAGGGCCCGCCTCTGGCGTGAGGGGCGAATTCCTGAAGGAAAAAGGGGTCTGACCCCTTTCGCCCAGAAGGGGTCAGACCCCTTCGAGTGGGGAGGACTCAGGATATGAGGGCCGAGGCTCAGAAAACCAACGCTTTCATCAGGCGTGGCAGGTGATCTCAGCTCGAAAGGGGTCAGACCCCTATCCGTGCGGGCGTACCCACGAAAGCCGGTGTATACGCACGTTCGCGGCCTCTGGCGTGAGCGCAGCGAACGGCGGCTGCGCAGGGAGTTTTGGCGAAGCCAAAATCTCGAAGGAACCCGAAGGGTTCCCGGAGGCCCATGTCGACGGTGTGGGGACGTCGGGCGGAAGTCCCGACGTGTTTACGACATCTGAACGAGCGTGGCCCGGGCGGTCGAGCCGGGAACGATGTAGTTGGCTGCCTTGTCGATCAGACCCACATATCCGGTGTCGGCCTGCAATGCGGCGTTGGTGGCGTCGAGATCTGCGCCCGACTGGGACGAGAAGATCCACATGACGTCGAACGGGCTACCGGATGCGACGCTGGTGAACAGACCGCTCATGCCTGTTGTGTTGTGGACATGTTGCAACATCTCCTGTCCCCACGCCATCGCATCGGCCACATGGCCGACCTGCAGGGTCGTTTGGGTGAGACGCACGATTGGGGCAGGTTCGCCTTGATCGCCGGCCATTGCCACTATCTGACTGAGCGAGGTCGCCGAAGGTGCCGCCAGGGCATCTGCGAGCTTGGCGGCCTCGGCGTGATAGTTCTCCGACGCACCCATCTTCTGCTGGAAGTCCAACAGTTGCTCATGCCCTTCAACCCGCATGCTGATCCCATAGGAACCGATCGGTGCTCCGGAACTCACAGCCCAGCCGTATGCAGCGCTTCCAGTGGCTTCAGCCACCGCATCCCGCATGGTGGGTATGTGCGCGCCCAGTTCGCCACCCCGTCCCGGCTTGGCCTGAAGTGTTGCTGAAAAGATGTACATGGTGTTCCCCCCGTTGTTGATCGTCGCAATTTGCGATCACTAAGGGACATCGTCCAGCGGTTCGGCATTCCGCGCCATTGGTGGCGCTCGAAGAGCCGTCCCTGAGTAAACCCAACGTAGGTCACTTCCGAACCGCCCGCCACCGGCAACCCGGGAACCACCCGGGAACCACCCGGGAACCACCCGGGAACCACCCGGGAACCCTCCGGGTTCCTTGGAAGTTTTGGCTTCGCCAAAATTCCCGGCGCAGGCTCCGGCCCCTCCTCGCCCGAGCCGGGATCTGTGCGTATACGGCT
>SHLQ01000285.1 GCA_004282895.1 Acidimicrobiales bacterium | reverse complement strand
CCAAGGTGCTCGACAACATCACCTCCGCCAACGATGACGGCGCCGAGTGTGTGCTTGGCGGCCATCGCACGTTGGAGGATTCGGGCGGCTACTTCGTCGAGCCCACCATCTTCACCAACGTCGATCCCTCCATGCGTATCGCCAAAGAAGAGGTTTTCGGGCCGGTGCTGAGTGTCATCGACTTCAGCCAACCCGAGGATGGGATCCGCATCGCCAACGACACGCCTTACGGCTTGGCGGCGTCGGTATTCACGTCCGATCTACGGACCGCACACCTGGCGGCGCGGGCCATCAAGGCGGGCACGGTCTCGGTCAACAGCTATGCCGAAGGTGACGTGTCGACACCGTTTGGCGGCTTTGGTCTTTCCGGCTTCGGCGGGCGGGACAAGAGCCTGCACGCCCATGACCAGTACACCCAGCTGAAGACGATCTGGATCGACCTGGGATGAGCACGCACCGGGTCGACCTGTTGCCGGTCTATGACCAGAGCAACGGCTGGCACGAGATCCTGGAGCCGCTGCAGGAAGCAACAACACTCACGGGCGACATCGAGGTCGACTACCTCGTCATCGGTGGCGGGTATTCGGGTCTCGCTGTTGCCCGGCGGCTGGCGGAGCTCGACCCCTCCGCAACGATCGCCCTCATCGACGGGGACCGTATTGGCAACAACGCCGCCGGGCGCTCGTCCGGCTTCGCCATCGACCATGCCCACAACCTGCGAGCGAAAGGGTTCGCCGATGCCAAGAAGGCCGCGCAGGATGCGATTGCGATGAACCGAGCCGGCCTCGACTGGCTCGAATCGACGATCGCCAGAAACAACATCGATTGTCAGTGGGTCCGCGAAGGGAAGTACCACGCGGCCGCCACCACCCGAGGCGAACGCATGCTCGGCCAGTTCGCCGAAAGCCTGGACTCAATCGACGAGGACTACCACCTCGTGGATGCCGACGAATGCGCCGCGGTCTTCGGCACCTCCTACTACCGCCGGGCGCTGCACGCGCCGCACAGCTATCTGTGCCAGCCGGCGGCGATGGTCCGGGGCCTGGCAGCAACCATGCCCGAGAACGTCTCCGTCTACGAAGACTCGATGGTCACCAGCGTCGACTACGGCCCGCCCCACACCGTGCACACCAACCGCGGGTCAGCCAAGGCACCCGTGCTCGTCTTGGCGACGAACGGATTCACTGAGGGGTTCGGGTTTCTGCAGAAACGTCTGATCCCGCTGATCACGTGGGGGTCGATGACCCGCGAGCTCACGGACGAGGAAGCCGCGTTGATCGGCGGCGAGCCCAGCTACGGCATCATCGCCGCTCACCCGGCGGGCACCTCCGTTCGCCGGGTCACCACCCCGCACAACCGCATCCTCGTGCGCAACATCTTCAGCTTCAGCAAACGGTCGGACTTCATCGGTCGCAAACGCTGGGCGGCGAAGACCCACCGAACGTCGTTCGTCAACCGATGGCCGGAACTCGAGCATCTGCCGTTCGAGCACAGCTGGGGCGGCGCACTCAGCCTGTCGCGCAATGGCGCACCGGTGTTCGGCGAGCTGCGACCAGGCGTGTACGGCAGCGTCGTACACAACGGCGTGGGTATCGCCCGGGGCACGATAAGCGGCAAATTGCTGGCGGAGATGATCCTGGGCGAAGGCAGTGAGCTGTTGCAGCAGATGTTGGTGAAGGACCGACCCAACCAGAATCTGCCGTTTCAGGATCTTGGTGTGCGTATCAATGCCCGGGCCCGGCGACTGATTGCCGGTCGCGAGGAGTAAAAACGAGAGTTTCTACAGCATGCCGAAGGTGCTGAGGAAATACGTGACCATGCGGCCAATCGCCAGCAACAACACCACAAGCGCAACACAGTGGGCGAAGGTGATCTTGTCGTCGCCCCCATGATCGAGGTCGCTGGATGCAATCTCGCTGTGAGGAGTGTCGATGGTCACGTTTGCCATACCCAGGTATCGACATCCGATTTTTGCGCCTGAAGGGCCGATCGAATCAGTTCACGACAGCTCGAATGACCCAACCGGCCAGATCCCGGCCCGGCAGGTGGTCGCCGTGCTCGTGCACAACGGACAGCAATGTGCCGGCGGCTTCGAGTTCGTCGAGTCGGTTCTTCACCGTGCCTTCGTTGTAGAACAGTTCGTTGAGACCGATGACGAGGCCTCCACCGGGGGCGACGATTCGACAGAGCTCGTTGATCGCGTCCGCTTGGATGTGTCCGAAGGAAAAGACCCCCACTGCGGCCACACCCGCGTACGTGTCATCCGCAACGTCGAGGGTTTCGTTCAGATTCGCCTCGAACAGCCGATCGTACAGCCCGACTTCTGCGGCTTTGGCCAACATGCCGGGCGAGTAGTCACATCCCTCGACCGAGCGGTAGCCAACGTCGCGGAGTGCCAGTCCTGACAGCCCGGTGCCACAGCCGACGTCAAGAACCCGCGCCGACAGGTCAGGTTGCACCAGTAGCAGTGCGTCGGCGCATCGCGATGGCTGGGCATAGCTGTTGTCCGCCAGTTCTTCGTCGTAGGTCTCCGCCCATGCGTCGTAGTGTGCCTGCGTCTCCGCGTCCGACCGCAGGTTGTACGAGTTCGACAGGCTCGGTGTATCGCCCATCCGCGCAGTATTGCAGAATCTTCTCAGTAGCGTCTCGCAGGCATGGCAGTGGCTGACACCTCGTTCGACCCGGTCGCCTTTCGACGCGGTATCAAGGCGGCGCTGCCGCTCGTGGTTCCCCCCATCCCCTTCGGGTTGGCACTTGGACTGGTCGTTCGTGACTCCGATGTCGTCGGAAACTTTGTCGGCTGGGCGTCCAGCTGGATTCTTTTCGCCGGATCGGCCCAGCTCGTTGCGGTACAACTGCTCGATGAGGGCGCCTCGATCGCCGTCATCGTGCTGGGTCTGGCGATGATCAATGCCCGTCACGTCGTCTACTCCGCCGTGATCAGTCAACGCATCGGGTCGGTCCCCGCGTGGTTTCGCGTGCTCGGTTCGTATTGGCTGACCGATCAGGTCTTCGCGATCGACGAGATGCAGCCGGAAGCCATCACCACCCGCCAACGAATGTGGATGATGCTCGGAGCGGGGGCGACCTTCTGGGCAA
>SHLQ01000012.1 GCA_004282895.1 Acidimicrobiales bacterium | reverse complement strand
CCGAGGTTGAATCCCTCGAAGATGTCGATCGCCGAAGCTGACGCGGAGTCGGAGCCGACGGGGGAGAAGACTCCCTCCTCTGTAGGGGGTCGGAAGCCGATGATGTTGATGAGTTCCTTCTCACATTGTGGGAGGTGACTCTCCTGCAGGCCGGTGAACGACCCCTGCTGTTCGTCGAAGATCGCGACACGCGTCATCATCTCCTCGCGACTCCACACCCTTGGTTCCGGCATCATGACGGCATCCTCTCTATTTCTGGAACCACATATATGCGAACGGGAACCCTTCGGGTTCCTTCGAGTTTCGGCTTCGCCAAAACATCGCCAGTCCGAGTCGTGGAGTCACTTCTGGAACCACATGTAGGCAAACCAGTTTGTGTCTGGGGGGCCGGCGTAGGGCTCTAGTTCGTAGCGGCACGGTTGTTCCATGAGCCGCGGGTCGTTGTGCTCCTCCAGCACCGACAACAAGCGGGCTTCCATGCGCGCCCGGGTCTCTTCGTGGGCCGGGTCCGCGGCCAGGTTCACGAGGTAGTCGGGATCAGCCTGCAGGTCGTAGAGCTCCTCCCTGGGGCGTTTGCCCACCGCCAGGTCATAGAGCGGCTCCACGTCCTGATCCTCACGGTTGAGAATCATCCAGGCCTTGGTCGGGCCACCGTCCCAGTCCATCAGTGTGCGCAGTGGGTTCGACGCCAGCTGATCCCAGGTGGGTTTGTCCTCCTCGGCAGTATCCGGGCCGAGGTCGACCGGGTCGCCCATCGGCCAGCGATCGGGTTCGAAGTTGATGATGTAGATGAAGTCCTTCTCGCGCAGTGATCGCTGCGGGTAGGGGAGGAAGCCGGCGCGGGCCTGGGCCACGTGTCGCTCTCGTCCGGTCACGACGAAGTCCCGTTCGGCTTCCACCTGTCCGCTGGCCGGGCTCTGCAGAAGAGACATCAGGCTGGTGGCGCTCATATCTGCCGGAGGCTCGATGCCGCCGGCCTCGCAAAGGGTCGGGCCGAAATCCATGATGTTGACGAAGTCGTCGATAACGCGACCGGGCTCGACGACTCCGGGCCACCGAACCGCGAGCGCCACCTCGCAGCCGATGTCGTACAGGTTGTTCTTCGATCGAGGGATACCGGGGATGCCATGATCGCCACTCACGACGATGATTGTGTTGTCGTACTCGCCGGCCTTCTTGAGCTCCTCGACGAGAATGCCGAGCCCCTCATCGAAGGCAAGTACCTCGCCCAGATAGTCGGCGACGTCCTCGCGCACCTCGGGCACGTCAGGGAGAAAGCCTGGCATGCGTCCTTCGAGGTCATCGGGATCGAGGTCCCACAGCGCCTTGCCGGAACCACGCTCCCATGATCGGTGGGTGTTGGCCGGCCCCCACCAATAGCAGAATGGCCGATCCTTGCGTCTGGCCAGCAGGAAGGAACGAACGTTGTCCCGAGTCTCGGTGTACATCAGCTCCTTCGCCGCCGTGATGCCGTACTTCTCGCCGAAGGCAGTAACGAAGTGGGAGAACTGATTGAAGTCGAGCCCGGCCGGGTTGTACGAGGTTCGTAGGCCGCCCATGGGGGCGTTGCGCGTCTGCCCCGGGCTCCAGACCTTGTAGGTGTGGCCAATCTCGTAGCCGCCCCGTTCCTCGAGCTCGAGCGGAAAGGTGGGAATCTCGTCGTCCCATTCGGAACCCATGAGGATGGAACCGAGCCCCGTCTGCCAGAAGTATCGGCCAGCGAGGATGGAGCTGCGACACGGTGTGCACGTCGGGGCGGGCACGAGAGCGTTGAGAAAGAGCGCGCCCTCGGCGGCGATGCCGTCGAAGTTGGGCGTGTCGATCACCTCGTTCCACGCGCTCGTTCCTTCGTAACCGCGGTAGGCGCTCGCGTATCGGCCCCAGTCGTCCGCAAACGCGAACACGATGTTCGGTGGGGCGGTGGGCGGCATCTTGTCTCCAGGCGGGGTTGAACTAGCCTCAGATGTTAGTAATTCCGATCGGAGGACACCGTGTCAGAGACTTCATCGCCAAGTGCTGTCGGTGCATGGCGTCTTCGGTTCGACACCAAGCGGGGCGAGGAGCGGCCAGTTGTGGCGCTCGCTGCCGACGGCACCGGCATTTACCAGAGCCCTGAGGGTCCGTTGCCCGTGACGGCCACGTACGACGGCGACGACGTCACGTTCATCGCCACCCACAAGACCGTGATGACCGAATTCAAGATGCGATTCCGCGGCACCGTGGACGGTGACCGTTTCGAGGGGGGCATGCTCACCGTGATCGGGCCCCATCCGGTGACGGGTGAACGGATCAGCTGACATCGCCCCATGAACGACCACGACCATTCGCATGGCATGGCCCATAGTCATTCCCATGGTGCCGGTGGGGACTGGCAGCAGTGGAGGGAGTCAACGCGCCTGCGTGCCATTCTCGTGGCGCTGGCCGGAGCGTTCGTCCTTGCGGTGATCGGGATCCTGGCCATGTGGCCGACCGGCGAAGGTCGCGATGCCGCAATCGACGCCGCCCGCGAGGTCGGGATCGCAACGGATCGCATCGACGCGGAGGTCCTCAGCTCCGTGAACAGTGAGTGCAGCTACTCGACGCCGGAATTCCCGCAGCAGTGTCGACTCCTCGATCTTGAGCTTCGCGGGGGTCCGGACGCCGGTGCTCGACTTGCGCTACCCGAGATCAACCTGCAGATCGAGCGTGGGTTGCCCGAGTTCGAGGCCGGCGACGTCGTTGTACTCGGGTATCTCCCGACAACGAACACGTACTTCTACGAAGATCAGGCCCGATCGACGAGTCTGTTCGTCCTGACGGTGCTGTTTGTAGTGATCGTCGTGGCGTTCGGGCGAGTTCGGGGAGCCCTCGCTCTACTATCAATGGCCGTCACCGTGGCGGTCTTTGTCGGCTTCATCGCCCCGTCGGTGCTGGATGGGAACGACCCTGTCCTCGTGGCGCTGGTAGCGGCGACGGTCATTGCGTTCGTCAGCTTCTTTCTCACCCACGGGGTCACGCCGACGACGACTGTTGCGCTCGCTGGAACACTCGCCGCACTGGCCCTGACGTTCGTGCTGTCGTGGGTCTTCTTCGAGTGGGCAAGTTTCACCGGCTTCGGGAGCAGCGAGGCGCTTGTGCTGCCGTTTCTGGCCGAGGACTTGCGGCTGAGTTCGTTGCTACTGGGTGGGGCCATCATCGGTGCACTCGGTGCGCTCGACGATGTAACCGTCACTCAGGTGTCGATCGTCGCTGAGTTGCGCCGACACAACCGGGCCCTGCCGTCGGCTGCCCTGATCCGATCCGGTCTACGGATCGGACGGGATCACATCGCGGCCACAGTGAACACGCTTCTTCTCGCCTACGCCGGTGCGAGTCTGCCGCTGTTGCTGCTGTTCGCCGCATCGGAACAGTCCCTTGCGACCGTGGCCAACTCCGAGGTGATTGCAGTTGAGATCGTTCGCACACTGTGTGGCTCGATCGGGCTGATCGCGGCGGTTCCCCTGACGACGGCGCTTGCAGCGGCCGTATTGCCGCCCGGTGAGGACGAGTCGGTCAGCTCAGCCGATGCGGTCGGCTCAGAGGAGCCCTTGGAAGCTGAACCGCAATGGGATGACTTCGCACCACGCGACCAGGACTGAGTGTCAGGCGCCAACGGTGCTCGGTGTTCGCCGCAGCGCTTCCCGGGCTTCGCGGGCAAGGAGCACGACGAAGAACTCGAGCACACTGAAGCCGGCGATGGTGGCGCCGCCGGCGGTGCCGAAGTGGAAGCTCACCAACAGGCCGGCAAAGACGGCGACCGCGCCGAGCAGCATTGACAGTGCCATGATCAGCGGCACCCGGTGGACGAGCAGAGACGCCGTCGCCGGCGGTCCGACCAATAATCCGAACACGAGCAGCGTTCCGATTGCCTGGAAGCTGGCCACGATACTCAGGGTCAACAGCGCTAGAAGGGCGGCCTGGGCGAGCCGAGGATGCATACCAAGGGTCTGGGCCTTGTCGCGGTTGAACGTCAGAGCAAGAAACGGGCGGTAGAGCACCGCGGTCGCGACCGCCACAACGACCGCGGCGATCGCCTGGCCCCGGATGTCGTCTGTTGTTACGCCCAGAACGTCACCGAACAGCAGGGCCGTGACCTCTGTCGAGAAAGACTGCGCACGAGAGATGATGATGATGCCCAATGACAGCATGCCGACGAAGAGAAGCCCGATTGCCGTGTCCTCACGGACCGAGGTTCGGTTCGAGACCAGGCTGACAAATCCGGCCATCACCAACGCCGCCGCGAATGCGCCGATAGCGGGGTTGAAACCGATCAGCACCGCAAGGGCGATCCCGGGGATAACCCCATGGGCGAGAGCGTCACCGAGGAACGCAAGTCCTCTTAGGACCACCCATGTACCCACGAACGACGTCGCGACGACCGCGATAAGGCTGCCAATAAGCGCGCGTTGCATGAACGCCGGTTCGAACGCGTCGACAACCCAGTCCATGATGGTTCCAGTCTTAGCCGCTGAGCGCCGCGGTTATGCGATCGGCGTTCGTCCGGACCATCGAGAGGTACGTTGCACCCTCGGAATCCTCGTCGCCGAGTGACTCCGAGAAAAGTTGGACAACTTCGATGTCGCCGACCTCTTCCGCGAGCGTGACCGCCAGGTCGTCGGAGGAGGACGCGTCGGCGAAGATCGCGGGCACGCCTTCCGCCTCGACCACCTCAGCCAATTCGGCCAGCGCCTGCGCGCTGGCGCCATCCACCGTGCTGCCGCCAGGGATCACAGTTCCGACGACCTCGAAGTCGTAGCGGTTGGCGAAGTAGCCGAACACCTCATGGTTGGTCACGAGTACTCGTTGCTCCTCGGTGAGGCCGGCCACCGTGTCGGCGACCTCCTGATCCAGCGCGTTGAGTTCGGCGATGTGCGAATCCGCCGATGCGCGCAAGGCGACCTCGTCGATGCCCTCGACGTTGTCAACGATGAAGGTCGCGAGTGCGTCTGCTGCCACAGCCATTCGGGCAGGGTCGGTGAAGAAGTGAGGATCGACGCTCTCGCCATGGTCGTCGTGGTCTTCTTCATCGTCGTGGCCGTGACCTCCCTCGTCGTACTCGATTGTGTCGACGGCACTGATCGCTTCGAAAGTCAGTACCCCGTCAGCTTCAGCCGACTCGATCACGTCAAGTAGGCCTTCCTCGAACCCCGCGCCGTTGACGATGAGGACGTCGGCCTCGCCGATTTGTGCGACCTGCTGAGCCGACGCCTGGAAGTCGTGGGGGTCCGCTCCGACCGGCATGACGGTCAGCACATTCATCTGATCGCCGACGAGGTTCTCGACCACGTCCCCGAGAATGTTTGCGGTCACGACGGCGGTTGGCTGATCATCGGACTGTGAGGCATCGGCGCTTCCGCACGCCACCGCCACCAAAGCGAGAGCGAGCACAGGTGCAAGCGTCGAATTGAAAGAAAGCTTCATCTTCGAATCTCCGGAGTGAGAACCAGTATCATTTTCAACCTACGGGCCATTGAATTCAACGGCAACTTGAAATGAGAATCGGTTTCGTTATTGATACCGCATACTCTTGTTCTCGTGCCCGTCGCGATCAACACCCAAGACCTACACGTGGCCTATGGCGATGATGTGGCACTGACGGGCGTCAACATTGAGGTGCCCGCTGCGTCATCGTTGGCGGTGATAGGACCGAACGGCTCCGGTAAATCCACGCTGCTCGGCGTGCTGGCCGGCACCGTTCCCTCCACGAGTGGGTCAGCCGTCGTGGAGGGGCCTGCTCCTGCCTTCGTGTTGCAGTCGACCGAGGTCGACAAGAGCCTTCCAATCACCGTGCGCGACACCGTCTCGCTCGGTCGTTACCCGAGTCTTGGGCTGTTCGGTCGGTTCCGCGGCGAGGACCGAAGTGCCGTCGACAACGCGATGCGCCGCCTTGCGATCGACGACCTCGAGCGCAAGCAACTCCACGAGCTGTCCGGCGGGCAGCGTCAACGGGTGCTGATCGCCCAAGGCCTCGCGCAGGATGCAGACGTCCTCCTGCTCGATGAACCGGTGATGGGTCTGGACGTGACGTCGCGCGCCATCATCCTCGACCTGATCGACGAGGAGGTCGAGGATGGACGCACCGTGGTGGTCACGACCCACAGCCTCGAGGAGGCTCGACGGTGCGATCAGGTTCTTCTGCTCGACACCAACGCCATCGCCGTGGGCCCTCCCGCCGCCGTTCTTACCGAAACCCACCTGCGCCAGGCGTTCGGGGGCGGAGTCCTACGCGTGGGAGACCAGTTCATTCTTGACGATCCTCACCATGACCACTCCCACTGACCCGTATTCCCAGCCGTTCTCATTACCGGATACAGTGAGCGCGTGAACGAACAGGACGTCGATAACGAGGTTACTGCTCTCCTGCATCGGGCAGATCAGCGCTACACCCGCGGCCGGCGGCGGCTGGTGGTTGCCCTGCAATCGGGGGAGGGTCCGCTGACGATTACACAGCTTCTGGCCACCGATGCGTCGCTCAGCCAATCGAGTGTGTACCGAAACCTGACCATCCTCGAAGAGGTTGGCGCCGTGACCCGCATCGTCACCCATGACGACTTCGCCCGCTACGAGCTGGCGGAACATTTGACCGGCCACCATCATCACCTGATCTGCTCGAGTTGTGGCGATGTCGCCGACTTCTCACTCGACGGCCGCACGGAGGCGAGCCTCGATCGGGCCTTTCAACGCGCGGCGAAGCACACCGGGTTCGAGATTCAGGCCCACCGACTTGATCTCGTCGGCGCGTGCGCGAACTGTCAGTAACCCGCCCACGTTCTGTGGAGTGTGAGCCGCGCTAGGCGCACCTCACACTCCACAGATTCGTAATGGAGGGTTCTACAGGTCGAACCGATCGGCATCCATGACCTTGGCGAATGCCGCAGCGAAGTCGTTGGCGAACTTCTCTGCCGAATCGCTTGAACCATAGACCTCGGCCAGCGCACGAAGGATCGAGTTCGAGCCGAACACGAGGTCGTTGCGAGTGCCGGTGCCCTTGGCGGCACCACTGGCACGGTCCTTGCCTTCGAAGACGCCTTCGGCCCCTGAAGCTGGCGACCACTCGGTGCCCACATCGAGCAGGTTCACGAAGAAGTCGTTGGTCAGGCTGGAGGTGTCATCGGTGAGGACGCCGTGGTTGTCGGAGCTGACACCAAGGGTGCGGAGGCCGCCCACGAGCACGGTCATCTCGGGAGCGCTCAGGCCAAGCAGCTGCGCCTTGTCGACGAGCAGGTGCTCGGCAACGTGGCTGACACCCTTGCCCAGATAGTTGCGGAAACCATCTGCCTTTGGCTCGAGCCAGGCGAACGACTCGACGTCGGTCTGATCCTGGGTGGCATCGCCGCGGCCGGTGCTGACCGCAACGCTGACGCTCTGACCAGCGGCCGAGGCCGCGGCTTCGATGGCTGCTGCGCCACCGAGGACGATGAGGTCGGCCATCGACACGTCGACGCCCACGCTCGACTGCACACCTTCGAGAGCGGTGAGGACCCGACGGAGGTCGGCCGGGTTGTTGGCCTCCCAGCTCACCTGTGGCTCGAGGCGGATGCGGGCGCCGTTGGCGCCACCGCGCATGTCGGAACCGCGGTAGGTCGAGGCGGAGGCCCAGGCCGTGCTCACGAGGTCGGTAATGCTGAGCCCGGCACCCATGATGGCGGCTTTGACCGTCGCGACATCGGCGTCGCTGAGCGCAGTGCCGGCCGGAATCGGATCCTGCCAGAGCTCATCGGCCGCAGGCACCTCGGGACCGACGTAGCGGACCTTCGGCCCCATGTCGCGGTGCGTCAGCTTGTACCAGGCACGAGCGTAGGCATCGGAGAACGCATCGAAGTCGTTGCGGAACCGCGTGGAGATCTCGTTGTAGATCGGGTCCATCTTCAACGACATGTCAGCGGTGGTCATGACCGGTCCGTTCATGAGGCCTTCGACGTGGGCGTCGGGAACCGTGCCGGCCAATGCCGGAGCGGTCCACTGCTTGTGGCCGGACGGGCTCTCCATGAGCTCCCAGTCATTGTCCATGAGTGTCTCGAGGTAGTTGTTGTCCCACGTGGTTGGCGTGGAGTTCCATGCACCTTCGAACCCTGCCGTCGTGGTGTGCTCGGCCTTGCCCGACTCGTAGCTGTTCTTCCACCCGAGAAGCTGCTGCTCCATGGGAGCGCCCTCGGGCTCGGCGGCCACATCATCCTCGGGGCCGGCGCCGTGCATCTTGCCGAACGCGTGACCACCAGCGACGAGCGCAACGGTCTCCTCGTCGTTCATCGCCATACGACGGAAGGTCTCGCGCACGTCACGACCCGATGCCACGGGATCCGGGACGGCGTTGGGGCCTTCCGGGTTCACGTAGATGAGGCCCATCTGGACGGCACCAAGCGGCTCCATGAGCTCGCGGTCGCCGCTGTAACGCTCATCATCGAGCCAGACGTTCTCGGGACCCCAGTAGATGTCCTCTTCAGGGGCCCACACGTCTTCACGACCGCCTGCGAAGCCGTACGTCTTGAAGCCCATCGACTCCATTGCCACGTTGCCGGCGAGGATCATGAGGTCGGCCCACGAGAGCTTGCGGCCGTACTTCTGCTTGATCGGAAGGAGCAGCTGACGGGCCTTGTCGAGGTTGCCGTTGTCGGGCCAGCTGTTGAGCGGCGCGAAGCGCTGGGTGCCGCTGCCACCGCCACCACGACCATCGTGGGTGCGGTACGTGCCGGCGCTGTGCCATGCCATGCGCACGAACAGGCCGCCGTAGTGACCGAAGTCCGCTGGCCACCAATCCTGGGAGTCGGTCATCAGGGCGGTCAGGTCGGCCTTGACGGCCGGCAGGTCGAGCGTCGCGTGTTCGGCCGCGTAGTCGAAGTCGTCGCCCATCGGATTCGAGGCCGACGACCCTTGATCGAGAATGTTCAAGTTGAGTTGGTTCGGCCACCAGTGCTGGTTGGCCGAGCTACCGGTGCCGGTGTGCGGGTTGTGCGCTACCGGGCACTTGCCTTCGTCTGTACTCATGGTGCTTGCTTCTCCGTTGGTTAAGGGTTTTCTGGACTGGTCGAGGTCGCGCAAGCCTCGCACAAACCGGAAACGAAAACACTCGTTCCGGTTGGGCGAAAGCCTTCAAGCTCACCGAGCTCGATGCGCGACGCGTCGAGGTAGGTGTCAATCATCACGCCGCAGCAGTCGCACACGAGGTGATGATGGTCTTCAAGGTTGGGATCGAACCGCGTCGCGGTCGAGCCCAGGTCGAGGCGGCGGATCTCTCCCATGTCGGTCAGGTCGTTGAGCGTTTGGTAGACGGTCTTCAACGAGATCGACGGCATGTCGGCGGCCACGGTCTGATAGATCGTTTCCGCTGTGGGGTGCCCCATGCTTTCGTGCAAGGCCTCGAATACGGCGACCCGTTGAGGGGTGATACGTAGACCGCGATCTCGAAATGAGTCGGTCAACTCCACAGGGCTCCGCATACTCGGAAACCTAGTAATGTCGACCGGGAGTGTCAATTACCAATGATTGTTGATTGGGACGGGATCGCCGTGCCGGTATTCAGTGACCAGGCTCGATGCCCAAGAGCTCGTAGAGCTGAGCAGATGTGAAGCCGGGCTGTTGGCTGGCGGTGATCAGTACCTGCTCTTTGGCGGCCAGCTCGGCGGCCGCATCGGGGATGTCGGGCGCAGCGTCCAACGGGACCACGACGGCTCCGTGCTGGTCGGCGTGGATGAGGTCGCCCGGCTCGACTCGCATGCCGTGGACAGTGACGGGAATGCCATATTCCTCGATCCTGATCCAGGCGTGGGAGGGGTTCACCATGCCGGCGAGCATCTGGAACCCCGCCGCGGCGTCGTCGAGATCACGGACGCTGCCATCAGTGATGACACCGAGGGACCCGAGCCCCTTGTGGATGTTGGTGTTCACCTCGCCCCACCATGCGCCGTACCCGACTATTTCGTCGAGGTCCTGGATCACCGTGATCGTCGGACCCGGCCCTTCACCGATGTGGTCGTAGTACCCAAGGCGAAGCCGCGCCGCCGCATCTGGGTCAAGGTTTGGTGGCGTTTGGGCGCGAACCGTGCCCGTCCGCGCGTAGCCGACCATCGGCTCGAGTGTTCGATCGGCGCAGAAGAAGGGAGCGGTGGTGTATCCGAAGCCGCGACGGTCAGGCGCGACGATCTCCAATGCGTTGCAGACGGTTGGAGTGTCAATGGTTCGCAGCGCGGCCAAGACCGCCGAAGGCAGTGGTTCGTCCATGCGTCAGCCTTGCATGCTGCTGAATCGCAACACGACCCGTTGTCCCCGGGGTTGACCCTTGGAGGACCAGACCGGCGGTTCGGCTACCTCGAGCCTCGGGAAACGGCCAACTAGTACCCGAAGCGCTTCCACCATTTCGGCTTTGGCCAAGTTTGCGCCGAGGCAGTACTTGTGGCCGTGACCAAGAGTGAAGTGCTTTGACGATCCCGCTCGGTCGATTCGAAACGTGTCCGGATCATCGAAGGCCTCCGGGTCTCGATTGGCTGCGCCCAGGTCGAGCACGATGACCTCGCCCTCAGGAACCAGTAGATCGTGGACCGGAAGGTCCTCCGAAGGCACCCGCCGCAGAGGTGCAAGGGGAGCGAATCGCAGGATCTCCTCGACGGCGGCCGAGAGGTGATCGTCGTCGACGAGCTGCTGCCAGATGTCCGGCCGTTCCGCGAGCAACTGAAGCCCCCGGGTCAGTGCGTTGCGGGTCGTCTCGGTGCCTGCCATGACGACGGCAACGGCGATGTCATGCACTTCTTGTGTGCTGAGCACGCCGTCCTCGGACTCTGCCCGCAACAGGTCGGTGATCAGGTCCTCGCCCGGCTGTTCGCGCTTGCGTTCCACCAGGTCGAGAATGTGAGCGTCCAGCTGAACGATTGCGTCCCAGGCTTTCGGCACGGCCTCAGGGATACCCCGTTGGGCATCGAAGATGGTGCCGACCGTCGACGAGAACGCGGTCACCTCGTCAGGCCTGCTTCCGAGAACTTGGGCGATGACCGTGCTCGGATAGTCGTGCACGAGCTGGACTGCGTCGTATATGCCATCATCGGGGATGCGGTCAGCGAGGTCGTTCATGACCTGTTGCATGAGAGGCCGATGCCGATTCGCGGCCTTCGGCGTGAACGCCGATTTGGATGCGATGCGACGCATCCGGATGTGATCGGGTCCCTCACGGCCGAGAAGGGCGTCTCGGCGCCGCTCGACAAATCGGGGATCGAGATCCGGAGCCTGGCGTCTGATCCGGGCGTGCATTCCCTGCTGAAAGCGGCGATCCGAGAGAATTCCCTTCATCGTCGCGTGTTCGGAGACAACGAGTACGTCGTTGAGACGATGGCCCCAGGTGTCGTGCGTCGCACGAGCAAATTTCTCCCACGGGCATTCGCCGGCCTCGTACTGTTCCGGATCGGCACCCTCGGGAAGCCCGTCCAGCCACGGCGTTGAATCGGCGTCGGTCACTATTCTGACCCTACTCGGCGATGGTGCCGTCGAACCGTGGCCGTTGGATGCTTCGCGGCTACTTCCCATTGAACCCCTCCAATGCCCGTCGACCCAGGATGGCCGCACCGAGGGCGGCTGCTTCGGTCTCGTCGGCTACGTGAATTGCCCGGCCACCCAGCGCTTGCTTTCGTTCGATGAGGCGCTCGTTGCGACTTCCCCCGCCGGTTGCGATGTGGTGAACGTCGCTGATGCCGGCAGCACTCAGTAGCAAATCGATCCGCTCCTGACCGTCGACGGCTACTGACTCGATTACCTCGTCAGCTGCGGGAGTGACGAGGAACTCATTCCAGCTGAGCCCCAGATTTCGTCGGGCATCGTCGATGCGGCCGACTCCGGGAGCGAGCCCGGTCATTGCGTAATTGCGACCCGGTTCGACGTGGGCCCCCTGCCCGACTCCCGCGGCGCCGATGCGCCCGGACTCATCCACACCGTCGATCACCAAGACAAACGCCTCTGCGGTTCCCATCGAGTCGACCATCATGCCCGGCTCGGTAACACCAAGGGCGAGCGCCGCGCAGATGTCGTCCTGACCACCCGCACCAACGGGAATGCCGGTGGGGAGCCCCGATTCGGCCGACGCTGTCGCGGTGACTTGCCCGACGCGTTCACCCGATTGAATCAACGGAGCGAGTCGCGAGCGATCAAGTCCGGATGCATCGAGCAATTCGTCAGACCACTGTCGGGCTCGGAGGTCGAGCAACATCGTGCGAGAGGCGAGCGAATAGTCCGTCGCCATGGTCCCGGTCAGACGGAACGCTGCCCAGTCGGCCATGTTGAGCCAGTGACGTCCGGCCTGCCATGCGTCGGGGGTCTTTTCGCGGGTCCACAGCATCTTGGCTCCGCCGAACACCGCTCGCGGTGGCGTTGCCGCTATCGCAAGCGTGCGCTCGGCCCCGACCACTTCGCGCCACCATTCGAGCTGTGGCTCGGTGCGCTTATCGAACCACGCGATGATCGGAGCGACGGGCCTGCCCTTGCCGTCGAGCAGAACGCCAGCTTCCGCCATCGATGCTGTCGCGACCGACTCGATCCAGTGGCCGCTTGCGGCAAGCTCTTCGGCGACCGCCCGGAGCACCTCACACGCTGCTGCCCAAAGTTCGTCGGCGTCATACTCTGCGCCACCTGCTGTCGTGGGGTGCGTGGGCGTTGGGACCGTAGACAACGCGAGCTGACGGTCGTCGGAATCGAAGGCAACAGCCTTTACCCCAGTCGTGCCGAGGTCGAGACCAATGAACGCCTCGGCCACTAGAGGCCCGGGGCGAGCGTCACTTTGACCGACTCAGCTCCACCGGCGGTGAGGTCGAGTGCCGTGTCGATCTGTGAGAACGGCAATCGGTGGGTGATGATGCGATCCATGGGCAGGGCGCCGGATCCGATGAGCTCCATTGCCCGCGGGTAGGTGTTGGGCCCGAGGTGAGCGCCGAGCACATCGAGTTCCTTGCGATCGCCAATGATCGACCACTCGGTCGTGACCTTCTCTTTGAAGACTCCGAAGACGACGAAGGTGCCGAGTTTACGGATCATGCGAAGACCCTGGTCGACCGCCGCCGGATGACCGGATGCTTCGAGGAAGACATCGCAGCCGTACCCCTCGGTGAGATCGCGGACCTCGTCGATGACATCGACCTGCCCAGGGTTGAGGGTGAGGTCGGCGCCACATGCACGCGCGAGGTCGAGGCGATCCTCATGTAGGTCGGTGGCGACGAGCAATCCCGGGCTTTTCGCCTTGGCAGCAGCGATCATGCCTAGCCCGATCGGGCCACACCCGGCGACAACGACCGTGTCGCCCTCCTGGATGTTGCCGCGGTCAACGGCGTGGATTGCACACGCCAGAGGTTCGATGAACACGGCGTGATCGATCGAGACCGACTCGGGAACTTTGTGGTTGATCGCGTTCTTCGGGAACACCATGTACTCGGCCATCGCACCCTGGGCGAGCTGGCGAAAGCCGTATATCTCGGTGTTCTGACACATGTGATAGTGCCCGCGGTTGCAGAACCGGCAGTTCCAGCATGGGGTGATCTGCTCGCTCACGGCCGTGTCGCCAAGGGCCAGGCCATGCTTCTCGGCCGCGCCCTCGCCGAGGCCCACGACGGTGCCAACGAACTCATGCCCGGGCACGACGGGTGGCTGCACGAAACCAGGCATGCCATCACCGGGCCAATAGCCGAAGGCGCCTTTGTAGCAAGCCACGTCGCTGGCGCAGAGACCGGCGCTGTGGACTTTCAGCAGCACTTCGCCGGGGCCTGCGGTGGGAACGGCCTTCTCTTCGTGGCGGTAGTCGTGCGGACCGTGACAGATCACGCACTCCATCGAGCCCGGCAGATGGTCGAGTTGCTCCATTAGAGGAGGAGTTCCGGCGTTTCGATGACGAGGTCATCTTCGAGCGAACGGGATGGGGTGATTCCGGCGTCGGCCAGTCGGCCGTGGTATTCGCGTGTGGCTTCTTCTGGGTTCAGTTCGCTCTCGGCTACGCGACGCAGCAGTTCCGTGAAGATGATCGGGGAATCGGAGACCTTGATGCGACGTCCGAACAAGGCAACGCGGCCGCCGTACTTCTTGACGTCGCGGATGAAGGTAAACGAATCGTTCGACGTGCTTGGTGGACCGCCGAGCACCCCCACGGTCACGTCCAGGCCGGCCGAAAGATCCTCCAACGCCTGGGGCCCGTTGTAGCCCACCTTCAAGAACTCGGGTCGGCTCGCCCGTGGCACGCCGGCCAGCATCCGGGCGATGCAGTCGTTGACGTAGTCGCCAACTGGACCCTGAATGCCAGGGTCAGCAACGTTGGGATTGAAGACCTCGACGAAGTGCCGGAAGCCTTCTGCCGCCGCCTCAGCTCGGAAGTCGCGGTAGCGCAAGAGCGAGCGCTCATCGGCCTCGAGGTCGTTGTTGAAGGTGATCGACCACAGTCCGAGCGGCACATCGATCGCTTGATCGGGGTCTGGGTGAAGCGTGCCGTACATGGCCTCTTTCACCGTCGTGGTGGCAAAGGGGCGGCTCGGATGCGACGAATACGTGCCACCTCGGACCATCCAAATATCGCTCGTGTCGTTGGCGCGAATCGCCGGGGTAACCGGAGAGTCGAGGAAGACCCCACGCTCGCGAGCAAGGACGTCCATGGTCGACACCGAGGCGAGGAGAATGTCGATGTCACCCTTCTCGGTGATTTCCGCCATCTCGTCACGCCAGCGGTCAGGAATGGTGCCGGCGCCGATCGTGGGACGGAGGCCGCCGCCCATGTCCGGGTCAGCGGCGTAGCAGATGATGAAATCGTTGCCGCCTGGCTGTTCTTTGAGGGCGGCAAGCTTCGCATCGAGAGTCTTCATGGATCATTTCTAGCTGGTCGTCACGATCGTTACTAGTGTGTGCGAGGTATCCTCTCGCCGTCTCGGGGTAGATCGTGACTTCACTCTTCGTTGTTCTGCTCGCCGTGCTGATCGTCGCCGAGTTGACGAAGGGTTTGAGCGCCAACGGCACCCCGCCGGTGCTTCAGGGGTTCTCGCGTCAGATGGACCTGGCCTACTTCATGTGGTCGAACATCGCCAGAATTCGAATCGTCCTCGCCGTGGCGCTGATTGTGGTGGGTGCCCAGGTGCCCTTGGGCGACCGGCCGGGCCTAATTATTCTGAGCATTTGCCTTCTCGCCCTTTGGTTCGGGATCTATTGGCTGTTCAACCGGTTCTGGGTGGGCCGGCTCAAGTTCCCGAAGCTCGAAAGCAGACTTTTCGTGACCGCAGCCGAGAACACCATCGATCTCTCGGTGCAGGTCGTTGGTGTTGACCACAACGGCGAGCAGAAAGCGATCCCAGCGACCGTCATCGACCATCACCACCAGGTTCCCGATGAGGTCGGCGGTCGCCCGATGTGGTTCACCTATTGCGGGTTGTGCCGGAGTGCCCGTGTGTACGACCTCGACCTCGATGGCACGACGCTCGACTTCTTCCTTGTCGGCGCAGTGACCTACAACGCGGTTTTTCAAGACAACCAGACCGGGTCGTGGTGGCGACAGGAAACCGGCGAGGCCGTGAAGGGCCCGCTCGCTGGCCGAATACTTGCCGATGTACCGCACGAACATATGAGCCTCGGCAATTGGCTCAATAAGTATCCCGACTCCAAGGTCCTGCAGTACGACCCGCAGTGGATCGACGTGTACCACTGGCACGAGAAGATGCTGGACTACGAGGTCAGCTTCCCCGGCTGGATGATGCAAGACCTGCCCCGGCTCGTGCTCGGTCTTGAAGTCGGCGACCACGCTCGAGCGTACGACTTCGAGGAGTTGAAGAAGTCGGACCCAATCCATGACGAAGTCGGAGCCATTCCGCTCCTGGTTTTCGCTGATACGGAGGGATTCTCACCGTTTGCCTACGACCGCACGATCGACGGACAGAAGCTTGAGTTTGAAAGGGCAGGCGACGGATTTACGGACGTGCAAACCCAATCGTCCTGGGACAAGTTCGGCCGATGTACCGCGGGTGCACTTGAGGGCAAAGAACTGCGCACGATTCAGTGCCATCAGCAGTTCGTGCGGTCGTGGATCGAGTTCCATCGAGACACGACCTTCTACAAGTTCTGATCGCCAGCGCGTAGCGACATCACGGGGCGCCACAGACAGCTGGCTGATCATCACGATCGTTACTAGTGTGCGGTTCGACCGATCCAACGGGGAGTTAGCGCCATGCGCCATGAAGGAAAGGTCGCCCTGATCACGGGCGGCACCGAGGGAATTGGCTTCGACGCCGCTTTGCGACTGGGTACCGAGGGTGCCGCTGTCGTCATCACCGGGCGACGAGCCGAACCAGGCGCGACTGCCGTTACCGTGCTCGAAGACGCGGGTGTGCGAGCGCACTTCGTCCAAGGAGACGTGGCGGTCTCGGCTGACACCGAGCAAATGGTCGTGGAAACGCTAGAGACCTTCGGCCGGCTCGACATCGCGGTCAACAACGCTGGCATCGGCGGCCAGATGGTCCGCGCCCACGAGATGGACGAGGAGTACTTCCGCAAGGTGATCGACGTCGACCTCACTGGTGTGTGGTTGTCCATGAAGTACGAGATCCCCGCGATGCTCGGACAGGGCGGCGGGAGCATAATCAACATCTCATCTATCGCCGGTCTTAAAGGCGGACCGATCGCCGGTAGCGCGTATCACGCGGCCAAATTCGGGGTCGTCGGCCTCACGAAGACAGCCGCCGTCGAGTACGCCGCCGATGGCATCCGAGTCAACTGTCTATGCCCTGGGATCGTCGAGACTCCGCTCGCCGCGGTCTCCTTCGCCGACCCCGAGCTCCGAGCAAGAGTCGAATCCATGGTCCCACTCGGCCGGACCGGACTTCCCGAGGACGTGGCCGCAGCCATCGCCTATTTCGCTGCGGAAGAGGCGGGGTGGGTCACCGGCGTTGCTATGCCGCTCGATGGGGGGATGATCTTGTGAGCGCCGATGAGCGGCTGAGCGAGCCTCGAATCAGGCTCGTGGCACCCGACGATATGAATGAAGAACAACGTTCGTTGATCACCGAACAACAGGCGCAACTGAGCCTGTTCCAACTGATGGCCCGACACCCCGACGCCCTACGTCGGCTCAAGGCGGTTGGTTCGTTCGCCAACCGAGACACGGTCCTCCCGGCGAAGGATCGCGAGCTGATGATCTTGCGGATGGCGTGGCGCTACAACTCCGAGTTCGAGTGGGGCCAGCACTATCAGCAGGCGATCGATGCTGGGTGGAGTGAAGCCGACTGCCAGCGCGTCAAAGTCGATTCGATTACTGACGGGTGGGATGAATGGTCCCAGGCACTTCTCGCTGCGACCGACGGCCTCATGAGCAATGCCATGGTTCCGACGACCGCATGGGATGTCTTGCGACGCCAGTGGTCCGAGGAAACGATGCTCGAACTCGTCATTTTCTTTGGGCACTACACAATGGTGAGTATGTTCGCGAACACCTTTGGCCTCGGTCTCCCACCTGGCCGTCCCGGGTTCAACGGACAAGTCGAGTGAAGTGAGGATGCGCGCGGCGGGGGATTTCGGCATGGACGCTCGTCCTGGCCAACAACTAGGATTTCGCACACTGAGGGGGCTCGATGAAACTGTTCTCACATCGTGACCGAGCCGTGCACCTCGGCCCGTACCCGCTCGAACGGCTTCCGAGGCTCGAGGACACGACGGTATCGACGTCGAGCGGCCGACGACGCGAGGAATCTCGCGTTGCCGGGCCTCAGAACGCCGGGCATGCGTATCAGCTCTATGCCGACATGTTCGACGACCAACGCACCGGGGACGTGGCTGAGGAGTCGCCGGCACCGGATGACCCCCTTGCTCGGGCGGAACACCTCAAGGCCGGGTTGTACTTCCTGGATGCGGACATGGCCGGATGCGGCTCAATTCCAGACAGCGCATGGTCGGTGGAGACGCACCCTGGCCACGCCCATGCGGTGGTTGTACTCATCGCCCACACTCGAATCGTCGGTGAGAACCAGCCCGGCGACGAGTGGATCGACGGCACGCGGCAGATTAACGCCGACCTTCGCGCCGCGGAGCTTGCCGTCCTCACCGCGGGATATATCCGTCGCCTCGGATTCGACGCGATGGCCCACACGCCTACCGCGTCGGACGTTGACGTCGAGCAACTGGCGTTGCAGAGCGGATTGATCGAGTCGATTCACGGTGAGCTTCGCGCGCCATACCTGAGTGGTGGTTTCGCACTGGCGGCGGTCACCACGGATATGGCCCTCGCCGCTGACCCGCCGCTCGCTCGACGCGGGTTGCTCGACAAGCTCCGTTCCACTCGGTCGCTTGGCTGGATGCTCGGTCGAGGCGGTACAAGAGCGGGTATCGGGCGACTGAACGGCGATCACCGGCCCTTGCACATGGGCCGATATCCGATGGAACGGATCAAGCGTGTTCCGGAAGCAACAACGCTCATCATCCCCGATGAGGTCAAGCGCGTGCCCGTGCGCGCCGGCGGCTTTCCCCGAGCCGCCCACGGCGACATGGGTCCCAAGTTCCAGAAAGACGTGAAGGTGTTCTCCTACAAGACACCGCAGGCTCAGGCCTACATCCAGCAGATCGGTGAGATGGTTCCGTATCAGGACGGCGAGGTCGCGCCCGAGGTCGCTCCGGGAAACGACGACCCGGATCGCAACGCCGATGCGCTCAAGGCGCTCGCCTACCACCTGGGGGGTGACATGGTCGGGGTGTGTGAGGTGCCCGAGTACGCCTGGTACTCCCACAATGGCGCCGGTGAGGAGATCACACCGCGCCACAAATACGGCGTCGTGATCCTGCTCGATCAGGGGTACGAGACGATGGAAGGCGCAAGCGGTGACGACTGGGTGTCGGGTGCGCAGTCGATGCGGGCGTACATGCGAGGGGCGCAGATTGCGGGAATCATGGCCGAGCATTTGCGCTCCCTCGGTTACGGCGCACGCAGCCACACCAATCGCGACTCCGAGGTGCTGCACATCCCACTTGTGCTCGAAGCCGGGCTGGGTGAGCTCAGCCGGATCGGTGAGCTGGTGCTCAACCCGTTCGTCGGCCCCAGGTTCAAATCGGTGGTGCTCACGACCGACATGCCCCTGACACCCGATCAGCAAATCGACTTCGGTCTTCAGGACTTCTGCAACAAATGCACCAAATGTGCGCGGGAGTGTCCGTGTGGTGCCATTTCCTTTGGCGACAAGATCATGTTCAACGGGTATGAGATGTGGAAGCCGGATGTCGAGAAATGCACCAAGTACCGACTTGGCAATCTCAAAGGTTCTGCGTGCGGCCGCTGCATGAAGACGTGCCCGTACAACATCGAGGGTGTGCTTTCCGAACGGGTTTTCCTGTGGTCGGCGATCAAGCTTCCATTCACCCGCAAGTTCATTGCCAACCTCGATGACCGTGTCGGCAACGGCTCGATCAATCCCATCAAGAAATGGTGGTGGGATCTCGAGTTCGTCGAAGGTCGCACCGTTCTACCGACGAAGGGCACCAACGCCCGCGAACTGGACATGGACGGCGGCCGAATAGCGGACAAGCAGAAGATCGCGCTGTATCCGCCCGAGGTGCTGCCGGCCGGCGACAACCAGGGAGTGCCGGTCAAACTGCTCCGCAAGGAGGCGATCGTCCGCGGTGAGCAGGCGGAGTCTCCAGCGTCAGCCCGGCGGCGGGTCGGCCGGGGCAGCAGCTAGCGGACAGCCGTCACAAGGTCACCCTGAGTAGTTGGGCACGATGTCGGCCATGATGCGGGCATACGTGTCACGACGCTCGTCGGCCGTCTTGCCGAGTGTGAAGTCGGGGACGATGACTTCGTCGAATCCCAGCTCCTCGTATTGGCCGATCGCGTCGATGATGTGATCATCGGAGCCGGCGAGGGAGCGGTTGCCCATTGGACCAGCCAACGCCTTGTCGATTCGCTCCTGATCGTCAGTGAGCACGAACAGGGCTTGGACAGAGGTGTGTTTCGTGGCCGGGTCGACGCCGACCTTCTCGCAGGCGGAGGTGAAGGTCTCGACCGCGCCGGCAGCCATCTCCGGTGCTCCCCAGGTGTTCCACTCCTGGGCATGACGAGCGGTGATACGACACATACGTGGTCCACCGGTTCCGACGAGAATCGGCAACGTTGGCTGCACCGGACTCGGATCCGACGGTGCATCCGTGATCGTGTAGTACGCCCCCTGGAACGTGGTGCGGTCTTCGTCGAGGAGCGAGCGAATGATCTGAATGGCTTCCTCGAAGCGATCCACCCGCTCCTTCGGAGGCTCCAGTGGAATTCCGTACACCTTGTGCTCGTTGATCTGCCAGCCCGCGCCCAGACCGAGCACCATGCGACCGTGGGAAATATGGTCGAGGGTGGCGGCGCGATTGGCCAACATCGCCGGATGGTGGACCGAGGTTGGCGACACCAGTGAACCGACGCGAATCGACTCGGTGACGGCAGCCACGGCTGGTAGCACGGACCACACCTCATGGACATCCCCAGGCTCCAGGTCCTCACTTCCGGTGTTCGGCATGTAGTGATCTGCGAACCAGAACCCGTAGTAACCCAGCGAATCGACAGCACGGGCCAACTCGAGGACCTCATCAGTGGGGCGAGCAGGACTGGGCCAAACGGAGAACTTCATGGGCTGACGCTACCTGACCGGCTTCGATCAGGCCTTGCGTTCGAGCCACAGAGTTCGCGGGGCGCAGAAGAATGCGTTGTTGATAAAGCGCCGCTCCGCGCCATCCACTAGGGCGAGATCTGGCATCGCTGCGGTCAACTCCTGCAGTACCACCCGCAACTGAAGACGCGCGAGGCCCGCACCGACGCAGAAGTGTTCGCCAAATCCGAAGCCGAGGTGCCGGCGCGCGTTGTCGCGGCCGATCGTGAAGTGATCAGGGTCCTCGAACTCTGCGACATCTCGGTTTGCACCGCCACTCACCACGAACACCTTCGAATCGGCGGGGATTGTGACGCCGTCGATCGTGACCTCCTCCGTCACACGGCGACGCAGGTTGAACACCGACGTGTTCATTCTCAGGCTTTCCTCCACGGCGGGATTGATGAGGCCGGAGTCAGCGACAACGGCGTCCCACGCTTCTCGCTGGAGGAGCAGGTCGCTGACCATGTTGGTGATCTGCGACGTCGTCGTCTCGTGCCCGGCAAACAGGAACGTCCAGCAGTAGTTCGCGATGTCGTTGCGAGTGATCTCCTCCTCGCCGCTCAGCAGAAGACGTATGAGATCGCCGACGAAGTGGTCCCCAGGATCGTCGATCTGTTCGTCAATGTGGCGTTCGATGAACTGCCAGAACTCGACCATGCCACGGGCCTCGTCCGCCTGCTGTTCCAGAGGAAGCTCACCGAAGAACAACTCCATTCTCGCGTCGGCCCATCTGTTCACATCGCTGACGACTTCCTCAGGCAGACCCAAGAACATGAAGATCACGAGCGCCGGAAATACCATCGAAAAGCGTTCGACGAAGTCGAACGACTCGTCGTCGGGCAGCGAGCTGATCAGGCGTCGGGCGATCAGCCGGATGTCGTCCTCGCGATCGGCAACGGCCCGAGGGTGCAGCACCTTGGACATGATGCGTTTGTGTTCGCTGTGTTCCTCGCCATCGATATTGAGAATGAAGGGGCGGGCACCGAACTCACCCTCGGTGAGGACCTCTGGCACGGCCGGGTCAAACGGGAACATCGGATCGAGGGCGATGTCCGACGAGAATCGCTCCGGTTGACCGAGCAAGCTCCGAACCGAGTCGTATGCGGTCACCACCCAATAGTCGGTTTCCTCGTCGTAGAACACCGGTGCCTCTTGGCGGGCCCGCGCAAGAATTGGGTGGGGATTGGCCATAAACGTAAACGCGTCGAAATCCTTCGAAAGCGCCGCCTGCTCGGGAGTCGTGTGAAACGGACAGCTACTGGCAACCCTTCGGGTTGCTTCGAGTTTCGGCTGCCCCGAAACATCGGACTCGGTCACGATTCGCCGGGTTTCATCGACGCAACCATCTTCTGCAGGTTCCCAAGGAATCCATCCCAGTCGCTGGCCTTGGCCTGGAACATCGCCATCGGCTGCTCGTTCGGCGCGATGATGAACGTGCCTGCCTCGATGCCGGCGACGACGGAATCGACAACGTCGTCGACGGACAGCGCTTGGAACATGACCTCGCCGAAATCGGCGGCCATCGGCGTGTCAACGATCGTCGGACAAATTGCCTGCACGGTGATAGCGGGGCCGTGGTTGATCGCGAGCCACTCCGCGACGCCGATGGCGGCATGCTTGCTCACCGCATAGTTGAACGAAACCGGCCCGGTCGTGAGACCTGCGGCAGAGGCCGTAACGACGAACGTGCCCTGACCCTGCGATTCCATGTGCGGAATGACGTGTCGGGCCGCGATCGCCGGGCCCATGACGTTTACTTGCCAACTCAGATCCCAGAGCTCGTCCGAGACGTCGACGCCGCCCCCAGCACCGACACCGGCGTTTGCGAAGAAGAAGTCGATGTGTCCGACATCGGCGATGGTGTCGGCGACGAGCGCTGCAACCGACGCGTCGTCGGTGACATCACACATTCGAGCAGCGCCACCGATTGCTTCCGCGACCGCTGTGGCTCCGTCGAGGTCGCGGTCGGCGACGACAACGTTGGCTGCGCCCAGCGAAGCGAAACGTTCGCACATGCCCTTTCCGATGCCGGATGCGCCTCCGGTCACGATGATGTTCTTACCGCTGATGTCCATGTCAAACCTCCAGGTTGAGCTTCACAGATTTCGAATGATGAGTGCGATTCCGCCGATTCCCGCGATGATCAGGATCAGCGGCCGAAACCACTGGCTCTCGAGATGCGGGCGCACGAACCGGGATACGAACAGGCCCGCTACCGTGCCCGGAAGCATGAGCGCGAGCAGCTCGAACTCGTCGCGGGCGAAGTTGCCGGTCGCCACGAGACTAAAGAACGAAAGCACTGTCAGAGCGACCAGAAACGAAGCGGAGGTGGCTCGCATGGCGGCCGGGCGAAGATCGCTGAAGGCAACAACGAACGGAGGGCCGGGAAGACTTGCAGTGACCGCCGCAAAGGCGGAACCAGCACCGGTCGCAACTTCGATCGCGGGTGTCCGCTTCACCGTGACACCAGCCAGCAGGGCCACCGCTGCAAGCGCGATCGCTGCGCCAACCGCAAGACCGAGCGTCCGATCATCCATTGCCTCGAGCACGCTGATTCCGGCGATTAGACCGACCGGGAGTCCCAGCATGCAGCGCTTCCATGCGGGGAGGTCGAGGTGGTCGCGTTCGACCACGATATGCCGGCAGCCAACGACGACTCCGATGATGAGCAGCGGACCCGGCACGAAGGCTGGATCGATCGCGACCAGACCCGCGCCGGCCACGAGGCCATAGCCGATCCCGATCGCGCCTTGTGCGGTCGCACCGAGCATCGACAGGACGGAGACGAGGAGGAACTCCGTCGGGGTCACAGCTAGTTCGGGTCTTCTAGGATGAGTTGACCGACGGCCGTGTTGCTGGCGGGCACGTGGTAGTGCCGGTGTTCCTCGCTCGGTGGGTGACCACCAGCCAGATCGGACATCGCCCCTCGGGCGACGAGCCACATCACCAGCTCGATACCCTCCGAGCCACCTTCGCGCACGTACTCGACGTGCTCCATCGTCGCGAGGTCCTCGGGGTCGTTGATCATGCGCTCGAAGAACTCCTTGTCCCACGGTTGGTTGATCAGGCCGGCGCGCTGGCCCTGCAGCTGGTGGCTCATTCCGCCCGTTCCCCAGATATGCACGTTGAGGTCCTCGTCGAAGCCGTCGACTGCCCTCCGGATCGCCTTGCCCAGCTCGAGGCAGCGCTTGCCCGACGGGATGGGGTACTGCACGACGTTGACGAACAAGGGGATCACCTTGCACGGCCACGCTTCGGGTTGGCCATACATGACCGACAACGGCACGGTGCATCCGTGGTCGACGGGGATGTTGTTGACCAGAGTCAGGTCGAAGTCCTCGCGGATGACCGAGTGAGCGATATGGGCGGCGAGTGCAGGGTGGCCTTCGACGGTAGGCACCGGGCGGGCGCCCCAGCCCTCATCAGCTGGCTCGAACGTCTCGGACATACCGAGCGCGAACGTGGGCACTATGTCGAGTCCGAAGGCGTTGGCATGGTCGTTGAAGACGAGGACGACGACATCTGGCACATTGGCCGCCGCCCACTCGCGACCGGGCTCGAAACCGTCGAACAACGGCTTGAAGTACTCGTCGCCGGTCAGGCCCTTGTCGACGGCCACGCCGATCAAGGGCACGTGCGACATGTACGCAGAAGCGGTAATCCGAGCCATTAGTTCTCTCCTCGAGCTTTGCGGGCGGCGGGGCCGCCGTCTTCCCATTCGTGCACGTACCGGTTGCCTTCTGGCGATCGCCCACCGTCGATCATCATCTGCCGGTGTTCATCGGCGTTGTTTTCCGTCATCGAACTCACGATTTCGACATAGTTCTGCCCGTCGACGGCGCCGATCTTGGCGCAGAAATAGATGTTGCCTCCGAGCTCGAGGATCCGGTTCAGATCGCGGTCCATGACCGCCTGCTTCTGGTCTTCGGTCATGGGCCACTCGTCGAGGAAGGCCCGCTCATCGTCCTTGAACCGTTCCCGGTTCGAGGCATCCCTCAACGACATCGCGAACATGTTCAGGTGATAGCCAATGGCGGCCTGATCAGTGTCGAAAATCGTCGTGCCGGGTATGTCCAAATATGGCTTGTCAAGTCCCATCAGAGGTCCAGTCCTACGTATTGTTCGGCCACCGAGCGTTGCGCGGCTTCGGAACGGGTGAGATAGGCGAGGTCTTCCTCGCGCATGCGCTGTTCGAACGGCGTCTGGTCCGGGAAGCGGTGCAACAGCACTGTCATCCACCAGGAGAACCGGACCGAGGACCAGACGCGGCGCAGCGCGGTCTCCGAATAGCCGTCGAGCTTTGTGGAGTCGCCGCCGCCGTAGTGGGCATCGAAGGCCTCCGAGAGGTAGTGCACGTCCGCGATCGCCAGGTTCAAGCCCTTGGCGCCCGTCGGGGGAACGATGTGTGCTGCATCGCCGGCGAGGAACATGCGGCCGTACTGCATTGGTTCGACGACGTAGCTACGCAACGGGGCGATCGACTTCTCGATCGAGGGGCCGGTGACCAACTCTGATGCGACCGATGACGGGAGCCGCTCTGTCAGCTCAGACCAGAACCGATCGTCGGACCAGTCCTCGACCGTGTCTTCGAGCGGGCACTGCACGTAGTACCGGCTCAGCATCGGGTTTCGTTCCGAGCAGAGAGCGAAGCCGTTCTCGTGGTTGGCGTAGATGAGGTAGGGGAGCGGCGGCGTTTCGGAGAGGATGCCGAGCCACCCAAACGGGTATGACATCTCGAACTCCGACTTCAGCTCGGACGGGATCGTGCGGCGACTCACCCCGTGTTGTCCGTCGCAGCCGGCCACGTAGTCACATTCGATGCGTTCCTGTTCGCCATCGACGACGCAGGAAATGGACGGACTGTTGGTCGTGACGTCATGGATTTCGACGTCGGACGCTCCGAACACAATGTTGATGCCTTCACGTTCGGCCGCCGCGTAGAGGTCTTCCTGAACCTTCGTCTGGCCATAAGACATCATGGGCTTGCCGGTGAGTCGCTCGAAGTCGATCGAGAGGATGTCCTGTGCCCGCCAGGAGATCTTCACGCTGTCGTGCCGGTGTCCCTCGGCGTCGAGTCGGTCACCGATCCCGGCCGCTCGAAGAATCTCCACGCTCGTCCACTCGAGCACACCCGCGCGGATTCGTCCCAGCACGTAGTCCTTCGTCTGCCTTTCGATAACGACGGAATCGATGCCTCTCTGCTTCAGAATCAGCGAGAGAAGTGTCCCCGCGGGGCCAGCTCCGACAATGGCGACTTGGGTCTTCATGATTCCTGCCCTGGTTCTGGTGATGTTTTGGCGGCGAAGGGCGGCGGGACTTGGCCGGGCGATGTTTGGACGGAATGCCACCGCGTCTCGGTGAATGCCTCGATCGAGCCCTCTCCACAATGTCGTCCCATGCCGCTGGCCTTGATCCCGCCGAACGGGACGTGGGGCTCGGCCGCGAGAGTTGTTCCGTTGATGTGGACCATTCCGGTCTCGAACCGATCGGCCATGGCCAACCCGCGGTCGATGTCGGCCGTCCAAATCGAGCCGGACAATCCGTACTTGCTGTCATTTGCGATGCGAAGCGCATCTTCGGAATCGGCGGCCACATGAACCACGCGCACAGGACCGAACAGTTCTGTGCCGTAGGCGATCATCTCCGGCGTCACATCGACGAGCACGGTTGGAGGAAAGCAGGTTCCTTCGCTCGTGCCACCGACGAGTACCCGGGCGCCTTTCGCCTGCGCATCATCGACCGCGGCCTGGAGTTGATCGAGTTGGCCACGGTTGATGATCGGGCCGACGACGGTAGTGGCCTCGTATGGGGAGCCATAGGCGAGGCCACCTGCCCGTTCGGCGAACCTGGCAATGAACTCGTCGGCAACGGGTTCTTCGACCACAATTCGTTTCGTTGACATGCAGATCTGGCCGGCGTGATTGAAAGCACCGAATGTGGCCGCATCCACCGCTCCGTCGAGGTCAGCGTCGGCCAGAATGATTTGTGCGTCGCTCCCGCCGAGTTCGAGATCGATCTTCTTGAGCTGTTGCCCAGCTTGAGCCGCGAGAAGCCGTCCCACCCGCTCCGAGCCCGTGAAGCTGATCGCACCAACTGCCGGGTGATCGACCAGGCGGTTGCCAACGCTGCCGACGTTGTCTCGCGAACACGTCACCACATTGAGGACTCCAGGGGGTGCGCCGGCAGCTTCGAACAAGCGCGCTATCGCCAGTCCGCCGGATACAGGGGACTCCTCGCTCGGTTTGACGACCACGGTGTTACCGAGGGCGAGTGCGTAGGAGATTGCTCTCATGGAGAGCGCAAGCGGAACGTTCCAAGGAGAAATCACCGAAACAACACCGACGGGTTTACGAACGATCAGATTTCGCTTGCCCATATTCGAAGGAAGCTCGACGGGCTCAATGGTCGCGGCGGCATCGATCGCGGCCGCTATGTATCCAGCGGAGGCAAACGTCTCGGCGCCGGCCTTCATCCTCACGGAACCGACTTCGGCAATCAGTCCATCGACGAGCTCGTCACGATGCTCATCGATCGCTGCAGATACCCGCATCAGCACCTCTGCCCGGCCGGTGGATCCCAGCGCTTCCCACGCCGGCTGTGCTTCGGCGGCGGCGTCGATCGCCCGGTCCGCATCGGATGCATCTGCGTCGGCCACCGACGCCCACACTTCCTCGGTGGCGGGATTGAGATTCTCGAACACGGCTTCGTTGGCCGCGGGAGTCCAAGCTCCAGCGATGAATAGGTTCGTTTCAGACTTCATGGTGTCTCCTCTTGTATCGCCGCGTCCGTGATCATGCGTCCCCCCAGCGGGTCAAGACATCGATTACGGAATGCAGATGGGTGTGCATCGCCTTGGCCGCTCCAGTGGGATCCCCGGCGACGACGGCAGTGACGATCGCCGCGTGCTGCTCGAGAGATTCCTCGGCTCTGCCGGGCATGATCGCCAGGCGATACTGGTGATGGGCGGCCCGATTTCGGAGGTTGGCGACAAGCTCGGCAGCGATTTCGTGCTTGCTCATCTCGCACAGTCGGCGGTGCAGCAGTCCGTTGAGACGGGAGTATTCCTTGGCGCCTTCGGTGCCGACCGAGTCGCGCATCTTGGCGATGATTGATCTGAGTTCTTTGTGGTCGGCCGCAGTTGCGTGTCGGGCAGCCTCGGCGGCAATCAAGCCCTCGAGTGCGGAGCGGGCCTCGGTGATCTGAATCGCCTCTGCGACCGAGATGCGACGAACGGTTGCGCCGCGATTCGCCGCCCGATCGACAAGGCCCTCAGATGTAAGAGCGACCAGGGCAGATCGCACCGCCGCTCGGCCACACTCGTACTGTTCGGCCAGGGGCATCTCGAGCAGGCGGTCGCCAGGCTCGAAGCGCCCGACAAGAATGTCGCTGCGGAGTTCGTCGGTAACGAGATCCATCATCTACGGCTGCCCATCCTCAAAGCTGTATAGCACCGCCGGGTTGTCCACGAGGATCTGATTTCGGAGCGCTTCGTCGGGCACATACTCGGCGAGCAGGTCGAGCAGCGCCCCCTCATCCGGCATGTCCACCAGATTTGGGTGCGGCCAGTCGGTGCCCCACAGCACCCTGTCTGGTGCAGCCGCGACAACGGCCTGAGCAATGGGAATCACGTCGTCGTAGGGAGCGATGCGGCCCTCGGTCAGTCGTTCGGCGCAGCTGATCTTCACCCAGCAGCGTTCGTCGGTCGACATGCGGTCCAGTAACAACTGCAACGGCTCCTGGTCGAGCCCATCCACGGCCGGGACCCGGGCCATGTGGTCGATGATGTAGGGCACGGGCATGTTGTCGAGCACCGAGCTGTATGTGCCGAAGTCCTTTGCATCGAGGTGGAGAACGATGTGCCAGCCCAGAGGTGCCACCCGATGGACGAGGCGCCAGAACGTGTCCATGTCAGGCGCGCCACCGAGATGGGCAACGAAGTTGAACCGGGTGCCCCGTACGCGGTTTTCGTGCAAGTACGCCAAGTCGTCGTCCGTGAACGAGTCGTCGATCATGGCTACGCCGGCGTATCGACCTGCACCCCGCTGGATGGCGTCGATCATGGCCGAGTTGTCTGTGCCATGACAGCTTGCCTGGACGAAAACCGCCCGTTCCAGACCCAGACGCTCCTGAAGCAGTTCGAAGTCCGTGATGCCCGAGTCGGGCGGCGTGTAGGTACGCGTCGGGGAGAACGGGAACCGGTCCGCCGGGCCGAATACATGACAATGCGCATCGCAGGCCAAAGGTGGAGGCGTAACGACCTGCGGGGAGCTGGCCTCCGGGCGCGGCCCGGGCACGGTTCTGTCCAACGGAAAGTCGTGGGGAGGGTTGGTGGTTGCCATGCTCAGTCGTTCGTCCGCGGGAACACGATGCCGTCCATTAGTTTGCGCGCCGTACGGACGATGCCGGCCCGCTCCACTCGATTGCCTGAGAGCTCGACGACCGCGTCGAAGAAGCCTGTCGGGTGCTCGAGGCGCACGGCCCCTTCTCCCGGATACTCGATGACCTCGGATGCCGGAGATCCCTCGAGGAGCCCAGCGGTTGCGACCGACACGGCACCAAGGACGCCGATCGCTTCGTGGCAGCGATGCGGGATGAATGTTCGAGTCAATAAATGGCCACCGGTGCCGGGCGGGGCGACGAGTGTCATCTTTGGCACCGTCGTGTCGGACACCTCGCCGAGATTCATGAGCGGTCCCGCTTCCAGACGGATCTTCTCGACCTCGGTTCGCAACTCCTCGTTGGCCTCGAGCTCGGCACATGTCTCGTGCCCTGTCGCTCCGACATCCGCCGCTCGCAGGACGACAACGGGCATGCCGTTGTCGATGAGTGTGCATTCGACGCCCCGGATCGTGTCGACGATGTTGCCTGTCGGGAGCATCGACCCGCAGCTCCCACCGCCGAGGTCGTCGAACTCGAGATCGATCGCGGCGGCCGTGCCCGGTACCCCGGAGATGGCGGTGACCCCGTCGTAGACCGGCGCTCCGCCATGCACCGGGAATCGAGCGGTGGCAACCGTGTCCGTGTTGCGCATCAGAATCCGAACTGTCGCTTCCGACGCATCGCCGGATGTGGTGATCAGCGCCCGCTCCAGAGCAAAAGGCCCGACGCCGGCGAGGAGGTTGCCGCAGTTCTGTCGATCCGAGACACCGCCGTCCTCGACACCGACCTGCAGGAAGAGGTATTCGATGTCCGCTGACTGGTCGGAGCACGAGCCAACGATTGCGACTTTGGATGTGAGTGGATGTGCCCCACCAACGCCGTCAATCTGTCGCGAGTCGGGTGAACCCATGATGCGCCTGAGGAGGCTGTCCCTCTCGGCCGCGTCTGCGGGGAGCTCATCGGCGAGGAAGTACGCGCCCTTCGAGGAGCCTCCTCGCATGAGCATGCACGGGATTCCTGTCGACATGGCCGCAGTGTAGTGTTCAGATTGTCAACGATCCTGTTGACATCACTGCTGCGGAGGAACTGGATGAAGATTGCACTCGGCGGAACGGGCGCATTCGCCACCAAACACCTCGACGGGATCGCCAACATCGACGGTGCCGAGGTGGTTTCCGTATTCGGCCGAACGCCGGATCGCACCGAGGCGTACGCCGCCGAACACGACATCGCCCACTGGGCGACCGAGCTCGACGACGTTCTCGCCAACGACGAGGTGGAGGCCGTGATCCTCGCCACGCCCACCCAGATGCACGCCGCCCAGGCCATCGCCTGCATGGAGGCCGGCAAACACGTCGAGGTGGAGATCCCGCTCGCCGATACTCTCGCCGATGCGGAGGCGGTGCTCGCCACACAGGAACGTACCGGTCTCACCTGCATGGTCGGGCACACCCGCCGGTTCAACCCCTCTCATCAGTGGGTTCACAACAAGATCCAGGCCGGCGACTTCAACATTCAGCAGATGGATGTGCAGACCTACTTCTTCCGCCGCACCAACTCGAACGCCAAGGGCGAGGCCCGCTCCTGGACCGACCACCTCCTCTGGCATCACGCGGCCCACACGGTTGATCTGTTCGCGTACCAGACCGGTGGCGAGATCGTTGCCGCCAATGTGCTGGAAGGACCGCACCATCCCGACCTCGGCATCGCCATGGACATGTCGATCCAGATGAAGACCAGCGTGGGAGCAATCCTCACCCTGTCGCTTTCGTTCAACAACGATGGGCCGCTCGGCACGTTCTTCCGCTACATCGGCGACACGGGTACCTACCTCGCCCGGTACGACGACCTGATCACTGGTCGGGATGAGGTCATCGACGTGTCTCAGGTCGCCGTTTCGATGAACGGCATCGAGTTGCAGGACAGGGAGTTCATCTCCGCGATCAACGAGGGCCGCGAACCCAACAGCTCCGTTCAACAGGTGATGAGTTGTTACGAATGGCTGCACAAGCTCGAGCAGCAACTAGAGAACTGAGGAGCGATGTCTCGCATCATCGATTGTCACGGTCACTACACGACGACTCCGCCCGGCGTCGGCGAATGGCGTGAGGCGCAGAAAGCCGCGGTCGAAGCAGATCCAGCCTTCGTCGGTGAGAAGGGTTCGATCGTCGTCAGCGACGACGAGATTCGGGAGAGCATCGAGACCAACCAGTTGCGGTTGCAGCGTGAGCGTGGTGCCGATCTGACGATCTTCTCGCCTCGAGCTTCGTGGATGGCACATCACATTGGCAACGAACACACGTCACGGTTCTGGTCCGAGCATCAGAACGAACTGATTCGCCGGGTTTGTGATCTCTACCCGGACAACTTCGCGCCGGTCTGTCAGTTGCCGCAGTCACCCGGCACGAGTATCGACACCTCCGTCGCAGAGCTCGAGCGGTGTGTGACGGAGATGGGCTTCATCGGCTGCAATGTCAACCCCGACCCGTCGGGTGGCCACTGGAATGGGCCCCCTCTGTGGGAGGACTACTGGCGGCCACTGTGGGAGAAGATGTGCGAGCTCGATGTGCCGGCGATGATCCACGTCTCTGCCGCCTGCAACGACAACTTTTTCACCACGGGCTCCCACTACCTGGGTGCGGACACGACCGCATTCATGCAAGCGCTCAGCTCCGGCTTCATGGCGGAGTATCCAAATCTGCGCTGGATCATCCCGCACGGCGGGGGAGCGGTTCCCTATCACTGGGGCCGGTTCAAAGGAATGGCGGAGGACAAGGGCTGGGACTTCGACGGACTCATGGATCACATCTGGTTCGACACCTGTGTGTATCATCAGCCCGGCATCGATCTGCTGGTCGACGTGGTGCCCACCGAGAACATCCTCTTCGCCTCGGAGATGGTGGGCGCGGTGCGGGGCGTCGACCCGGAGACCGGGAACTACTACGACGACACGAAGATCTACGTCGACAACTGCGCGCTGGACGATGCCGCCAAACAGCAGGTGTTCGAAGACAACACGCGACGAGTCTTCCCCCGATTGGAGCTGTCATGAACCCGAACGCCAAAGGTCGCCATGTGGTCGTGCGGACCATCGAGCGCGCACCATCCGAGGTGGCCGAGAAGCTCGGCGCGGTCGGAACCGCAACCGTGCACGAAGCGATCGGGCGACGGGGCTCTCTTGGGGTCGACCTTCACCCCATTCAGCAGGATGTGAAGGTCGGGGGTACGGCGGTCACGGTGCTGAGCCATCCCGGCGACAACATGATGATCCACGCCGCGGTCGAGGTTTGTCAGCCAGGGGACGTGCTGGTCGTTGCAACAACAGCGCCATCGACACATGGCATGTTCGGTGATCTGCTTGCGACCTCGCTCATAACGCGGGGTGTCAGAGGGCTCGTGATTGACGCGGCCGTCCGTGACACTGCCGACCTGCGCGCGATGGGTTTCCCGGTATGGACGAGACATGTCTCGGTGCAAGGAACCGTCAAGGCGACCCCAGGGTCGGTCAACGTTCCGGTGACGTTGGGTGGCGTCGCCATCAGCCCCGGTGATGTCATATGTGCCGACGATGATGGCGTTGTTGTCGTTGCACGTGAAGAGGCGGAATGGGCCCTCGATCGCTCGAACGAACGCCTCGCCAAAGAGGAGGCGACGCGTGCTCGGCTCGAGGCGGGGGAGCTGGGCGTGGACTTCTACGGCTTGCGCGATCGTCTGGTTGATCTCGGCGTCGATTGGATCGACGACTGAGAGATCAGGCGAGCTGGTACACGACATGACGAACAACACACCGCAACTGATCACCTACGTCGATCGTCTGGCCACCGATCTCAGCGGGCTGAACGATCGTCTCACCAACGAACTCGCCGGAGCCTTTGGTGGCGTGCACCTTCTTCCCTTCTTCGATCCGATCGATGGAGCGGACGCGGGGTTTGACCCGGCCGATCACACCATGGTCGACCCCCGGCTCGGAACGTGGGAAGGCGTCGCCGAGATCGGCGCGCAGTTTGTCGTCATGGCCGATCTGATCGTCAACCACGTGTCCTCCGACTCCCCACAGTTTCGAGACTGGCAGGAGCGCGGCGCCGAATCACCATTCGCAGGGATGTTCCTCACTCGTGATCGCGTGTTCGGCGACGATGCGTCCGAGGCTGACCTCGACCTCATCTATCGGCCGCGCCCGGGCCAACCGTTCACGCCCTACGACATCG